>URKU01000039.1 GCA_900548515.1 uncultured Collinsella sp.
AGACGGCGAGTTAGCCGGCAGGTCGGCATGTCAATCCTGGTCTAACAGAGCCTTTTTTAATCCCCGTCCCAGAAAAATTATCCGGTGGCAAAAGCACTCAAAAGAGCCCTGTCCCAGATTAGCTACCGAGTAAATGCGCCCGTTGGGGGAATAGTTGTGCCGCTTCGCTTGACAACAGGTTAAACTAGCTAATAAACATTTACTATTCTGTTTAGATTGAATTTGCGGTCGTTTAGTTACCGAGTCATCGAGTCGCGATGCTCCGCCACGACCGTTGCTAGGGGGAACAATGGCCAAAGCAAGTGTCCGCGAGATCAGCCGCATCACCGGCTTTTCGCCCGCGACCGTATCGAACGCGCTCAATCGCAAGCGCAGCGTGAGCGAGGAGACCGCCAAGGTCATCCTTGAATGCGCGCAGTCGCTCGGCTACCAGCAGTCGACGCAACTCGAGAGCATCCAGTTTGTTCTCGCGCGCAAGACGGGCGCCATTTTGGACGAAAGTACCTTTCACCCTGCGGTCATCGAGGGCGTGGAGCGCCAGGCGCGTCGTCACGGCATGAGCACGAGCTTTGTCTCGCTCGATTTTAGCGACTTGAACGCCGTGCGCCCGCAGGTCGAGCGCCTTATCGCCGACCCGGCTGCCGCCATCGTGCTGATGGGCACCGAGCTGGGCGAGGAAGACTACGCTTTGTTCGCCAACGCCGCCGCCCACCTGATCGTGCTCGACGGCTGGAGCGACCGCCAGTACTTCGATGCCGTGGTCATTGCCAACACCGATTCGGTGCTGCGTGCCGTGGATTACCTTATCGAGAAGGGTCACAAGCAAATCGGCTACCTGGCAGGCGACCTTCGTATCCGCAATTTTAAGGACCGCGAGCGCGGCTATCGCCAAGCGCTTGAGGACGCGGGCCTTGAGGCCAATTCGGCATGGCGCGTCACCCTGGGCACCACGCTCGAGGGCGCCTATCGCGACATGGGTGCTTGGCTCGATACGGTCTCGCACGACGATCTGCCGACGGCTTTCTTTGCCGAGAACGACGTGCTCGCCGTGGGTGCTATGCGTGCGTTGAGTGAGCATGGCATTCGCGTGCCCGAAGATGTCTCGATGATTGGCTTCGACGATCTTTCCGTGGGCGCCTTCTCCAACCCGCCGCTCACCACGGTGCACGTTCCCAAGCACGAGGTGGGCGAGATCGCGGTGCGCCGTCTGGTGGGCAACATCCGCAATCCCAAGAGCTATACCTGCAAAACGGCCGTGTCGACCTATTTTGTCGAGCGCCAGAGCGTGCGCGAGCTCTAGGCAGAACGGCGCTTGATGAGCGATGCCCCAAGCTCGATCTTGAGCGGGTGGTGTTCGGCCTCGTCGATAATCTCGATGAGGCGCCGTGCGGCGATGGCGCCCATATACTGCGAAGGAACATTGAGCGTGGTCAGTTGTGGCTGCACGTAGGTTCCGCCGGGGTTGTTGTCGAAGCCGACGATGCGTACGTCATCGGGCACGCGATAACCACGCTCGATAAAGGCTTTCATGGCCCCAATAGCTATATCGTCAAAGACAGCGACGTAGTTTTGGGCGAGGGGTTCGCCCGAATCAATAATGTCGAGCATGCCGGCGTATGCCTCATCTGGAGCGACGGCGAGCTCGTGGATGGTGCCGCACTTTTCCGAGCCCGATAGCCGACCGATGGCGTGCTCGTAGGCGAAGCGTCGTTCGGTGAAGTTGTCCACGGTAACGGGCGTCGTTAACAGTCCGGGGACAGATCCATACTTCGAATGCAGGTACTGCACGGCTAGCATCATGCTGGCGGCGTTGTCGATCTTGACCGTATCGACCCCAACGCTCATGCATGAGTCCAACAGCAGCAGGGGGCAGTCCAGCGATGCAAACGGCATAAAATCCGACTCGAACATCTCAGTTGCAAGGATGATGACGCCATCGTATTGCGCTTCGGCGATGTCGGCGATTTGTTGCTGAGTGTTTTCGAACGGCGAGTAGTTCACCAGCGAAAACGAGAATCCCGCGTGTCTAAGGGTGCCCTCGACTCCGGCGAGCATATCGGCGAAGAAGGGGGTCGCAAAGATGCGGCGCCGGTTAAAGGCAACCAAGGCAACGGTTCCGCTCTTTTGGCGCTCGAACTTAATCTTGCTAAAGTCGTAACCTAGAGCTTCGGCGGTACTAAGTACCAGCTGCCGTGTATTTTCGCTTACGCCGCGTCGATTGTTAAGTGCAAGGGAAACGGCCGCTGCCGAAATTCCCAGCTGGTCAGCGATTTGTTTTGCAGTAACGGCCATGGTGGTTCCTAACGTTTGTGAACTTACCATGAGCTTAACACCAGGCTGTTTATTAAGCTAATTTTTTAGTAAGTCAACTTAAGAATCAATAGAAGTTAAGTAGCGTCCCCAGTAGAGTCTGTCTCAGCAAACGCAACAACAAGGGGGACGAGATGATCAGCGGTATTTTTGAAATGCCCATTACGGATGAGAGCTATCCGTTTTCGAGTGCCGAGCGCTACTGTCATCTGAGCGCAAAGGATTACGTCGAGCGCGAGTATCGCGTTGACGGTACCGCCAACGTTTATCGCACCGCCGACGAAGACGGCGGCGTGGAGGTCATGACTGCCGACGCCCCTTATTCCAATCGGATCGTTGTTCGTGCTCCGAAAAATCCGGCGCAAGCGAGTGGCAATGTGGTCGTGGAGATCATCAACCCCACATCGTTTATGGAAATCGAGCGCATGTGGATTCTGGGTCACGGCGAGTTTGTGCGCTCTGGCGATATCTATGTGGGCATTACCAGCAAGCCCAATACCATCGCCAAGCTCAAGGAATTCAATCCCGATCGTTATGCCTTCATGAGCTGGGCAAACCCAACTCCCGAGCGGCCCTTTGACTTTGATCCGGAACAGCTCGAACGCGACGGCGCGCTTCCCGACATGGACATCTCCTACGAGACTGGCCTGTTTTGGGATATGCTGACCGATCTTGCGTGGCTCTTGCGCGGAGACTCCGACCTTAACCCGATCCGCGACTATCCTCGCCAGGCAATTTGCCTTACAGGATGGTCTCAGTCCGGCGCCTATCTGTTCCGCTACCTTAACAGTTTTGCCTATCGCGAGGAGGTGCGCCGTGACGGCCGCGTGTTTGACGGATACCTGTCTGGCGGTGGCATCCATTCGATGTGCATTCCCGTCAACCAGTATGAATGCTGCCGGGAATACGCACACCATCTACTGCGTGTGGAGCACGTCGAGGAGCCGTTTATCGCCCTTCAGACCGAAAGCGAGAACGGTCGCTTTGAGAGTTGGCGCACGCTTATGCCCGATAGCGACGATCCCGATTTTAAGTACCGGCTGTACGAGGTGACGGGTGCTTCCCACGATACGCAGTGGAGTTACGTCGACTATTACCAAGACGACGAGGATCTCAAGCGTATCGACCATCTGCCGGTGTATGTCGGTAAGCATGCCGAGGCAAACGCCTATCCGTCGCAGTATCTGTTCCATGCTGCATTCCGCAACCTGTTCCGCTGGGTCCGTACGGGTGCGGCTCCGGCAACCTGTCCACGCATTGAGCTGGACGCGAGCGGCGAGAACGTAAAGGATGCCCTGGGAAATACCAAGGGCGGACTTCGCACCTGCCTGCTCGAGCATCCGTTTGCCCGCTACTCCAACACGAGCTTGGTGGAGCCGGGGCAGGGCACGGTCGATAAGACGAGCGATAAGGACGGGCTGTTTGGCCACATGGAGTCGTTCTCGGCATCGATGCTCAAAGAGCTGTACGGGTCGCTCGAAAACTATCGCGCTCTGTGTGAGCGCGATACGGCGATCGAGGTGTCACAAGGTTTTATTTGTGCCGAGGATGCCCAAGCGATCGTTGACTTTGCCATGACATCCGCTCGTGAGCGAGGACTGAACTAGCAGGACTAAGACCGGAGAGGGGTCTGCAATGGATATGACGTTGAACAAGGACGCTGTTGCCGAGATTTGGCGCCCGGTTGTACTGACGTTTGAGAGCGCCTGTTCGTTCGATAACCCGTTTTTAGACGTTGAGATTTGGGCGGAGTTCACCGGCCCGAGTGGCAGGGTAATTCGCCGCGAGGCCTACTGGGATGGTGGGCGTACCTACTGCGTGTCGTTTGCTCCGACCGAGCTCGGCGCTTGGAGCTATGTTATCGAGGCTCCCGAGCAGACCGGTCTTAATGGCTGCACGGGCCGCGTCGAGGCCGTGCCGTACGCGGGCGACCTCGATCTGTATCGCCACGGTTTTATCCGCGTTGCAGACGATCCGCGCATGTTTGCCTATTCAGATGGTACGCCGTTCTTTTGGCTGGGCGATACCCATTGGGAGTTTGCCTACCGTGAGAGCTGGGATGCGTCGAACCACCCCGGCATGACGAGCCAATTTCGCGGTATGGTCGACCTACGTGCCGAGCAGGGCTTTACCGTCTATCAGACCAACCTGCGCTCTGACATGGGCGCAGGAGATCGCTATTGGATTGACGGTGGCATGGCCAAGGGCGTGGAAGACGTGCCTAATGTGGCCTTCTACCAGCGGGAGCTCGACCGCCGCATGGCCTATATTGCCGATGCGGGCTTAGTGAACGCACTTGGGCAAGCGTGGGCGTTTGCCATTCTCGGCGAGCATGCCGTGGAACACCAAAAGCACCTCGCCCGCTACCTGGTGGCGCGCTACGGTGCATATCCGATGGTGTGGACGCTTGCCGGCGAGGTTGCCGGATACCGCAAAGAAGGTCGAGCCGCCATGCTTGACGGCTGGCGTGAGGTCGCCTTGGAGATTGAGGCACGCGACGGCTATGGTCATCTGGCGACGGCGCACTATACCAACGAGCGCCCCTTTGCCGATTACTACCAGGATGAACCCTGGATGGACTTTACGCTCAACCAGGCCGGTCACGGCGATTACCTCATCAAGGCAAGCGACTACTTTGACTATCTGGCAGCTCATGACGACAAGCCCTTCGTTGAGGGCGAGGCGCTCTACGAGTTTTGCTCGACGCTCGAGGAGATGGGTACGCGCCTGTGCACCGCAGACATGCTGCGCCGCGTGGCGTATATCTGCATGCAGGCCGGCGGCGCCGGCTATACCTACGGAGCCCAGGGAATCTGGGACAACGTGTGGGAAAGCCCTGAGGAGCTCGACCCCTTTATGGCGATCTTCAACCGCTTTGGCATTACTTGGGCCCAGGCGGTAGACGGAGAAGGTGCGGTCCAGATGGGCTACATGCGTTCCTTCTACGAAGACAATCACTTCTGGGAGCTCGCTCCCTACGAAACGACCGATGCGGGCAACCTGTTTGCCAACAAGGCTCCGCTGGCAACCGCCAACCAGGACCTTTCGCGCATCGTCGCGTACTTTGGCGATACCGTGCGCCAAAAGCTTGCTATCGAGGGTGTGCCGACGGGTGCTGCCTATGCAAGCCGATGGTTTAACCCTCGCACGGGCGCATACCGTGACGGCGAGGACGCCCTTGCCGTCACGGACAGCATTACCCTGCCTGACAAACCCGGGGTTGGGGATTGGCTCCTCGTCCTCGAGCTCAAGGCGTAACCATATTTCCATTGGTCATAGGCGGGAAAGAGTCGGCCGCAATTTCCCGTTTGACAGCTAGATGAATCGTTTAGAGAGGATCAGTGAACACAAAAATGAGCGTTCTCGATTCGATGCAGGGCTTCCTCGAGAAGCACGTGGGCCCCATTGCCCACAAAGTGAGTAGCTTTAACGTCGTAAAGGGCCTTATGTCCGGCATGATGGCGACCATGCCCGTTACGCTGGGCGTGGCGCTGCTCTCCATTATCAACGGGCTGCCGATCCCGCCGCTGCAGGCGTTCCTTGCCAGCACCGGCATGTCGGCGACGATTACCGACGTACTGGTCGTTACCATGAACCTCGGCGCCATCTACATGTGCGCCTCGGTCTCGTACTCCTACGGCAAGGTGCTCGGGAACAAAGGCCTTACGTCGACGGTTGCGGCTATTGGCGTTTTGCTCCTGCTGATTCCTCTTGGCCATGCCGAGGACGGCTCGACGTTTATCGTGACCCGTTATCTGGGCAGCTCGGGTCTGTTCGTTGCGCTGCTCGTGGCGTTGATCGTGCCGAAGGCGCTTAACTTCCTTATGAAGCATATCGCCATCCCCATGCCCGATTCCGTCCCTCAGTTCGTTACCGATTCGCTGTCTCCGATGTTCTGCGCCATCGTCATCTTCACCACGGCTGCTCTGGTTAAGTGGGGCATGGGCATGACGAGCTTCGGCGATGTCTTTAACCTCATCAACAGCACCATTGCCACTCCCGTTATGTTCCTGGGCTCCAGCCCCTGGGCCGTTGTCATTTACTTTACGCTGTGCAACCTGCTGTTCTTCTTTGGTATCCACCCCAGCGTCCTGATGGGCGTGTACATGCCGGTTATCCAGGCCTGCGCTCTTGCCAACACCGAGGCATTCGTTGCCGGCCAGCCACTGCCGTACCTGTCGTTCATCATCATGTTCTCTGTCGGTTCTGTTGACGCCCTTGGCATGGAGCTTGCGCTGCTCACGGCCAAGTCCGAGCGCTACAAGGCCCTCTCCAAGATTGCCCTGGTGCCCGCACTCTTCAACATCTCCGAGCCCATCATCTTCGGTACGCCCATTGCCATGAACCCTTATATGTTCATCCCCTACATCCTGCTCAAGCCCGTGGCCTGCATTGCTGCCGCCGTCGGCCTGATGCTCGGTCTGGGCAATGCATTTAACCCGACCATTTCCATGCCGTTTGTCGTGCCGCTGCCCATCAGCAACTTCTTTACGGGCGGCATTGGCCTGGTCGCAATCGTCCTCGCCGCAATCCTGCTGGTCGGACTGCTGTTTATCCCGTTCGTCAAGATGGCCGATAAGGAGGCACTGGCCGAGGAAGCTGCTGCAAAGGCTTCTGCCGAGTAGGTCATTGTCCACAAGTTCGAAGGTTCGGTCGATCGCGTTGATCGCCGAAACATATAAGTCCCTGTGAGGGGTTACAGGAAAGGAACTGCAATGAAAAACATCGTTCTAATGTGCGCCGGCGGCATGTCCACGAGCATCATCATGAAGAACATCAAGAAGGCTGCTGACGCCGAGGGTCTGGAGTGCGAGGTCTCCGCCCACGCCGTCAACGAAGCCGCGACCATTGGCCGCAATGCCGACTGCATCCTGCTTGGGCCGCAGGTTGGCTATGCCAAGGACGAGGTCTGCGCCGCATGTCCCGAGGTGCCGGTGGGCGTGATCCCCATGACCACCTACGGCATGATGGACGGCGTTAAGGCGCTAGCCCAAGCCAAGGAACTGATGAGGCTCTAAGCATGACGACAGAAGAGATTCAGCTTCAGAGCTTTCAGATCATTGCAGGCGTCGGCTGCGCGCGTAGCTGCTATATCGATGCGATTCACCTGGCCCGCGACGGTAAGTTCGAAGAGGCCGAGGCAAAGATCGCCGAGGGCCAGCAGCATTATGCCGAGGGTCACGCGGCTCACGGCGGCCTTGTCCAGCAGACGGCTGCCGGCGAGGACCTGAGCATCGACCTTTTGGTCGTTCATGCCGAGGACCAGCTTATGAGTGCCGAGGGCTTTGGCATCCTGGCCAAGGAGTTCGTGGACGTCTATCGCAAGATGGGCGCTTAGCCACCGGCTCTGCCGACAGGCCATTGTTGCGACGCATGCTTGCGCCGAAGAGACGACAATGCGCCCGTTCACATACAGCTACGGATAGAGAGGGTCCTTCGGGGCCCTCTTTTTTGTTCCCCTTGTATGTTCAGATTGTTTACATACCGTCTAGGCTGATTTCTCTACCGTTTACGGGTATTTCGCGTTAAACTTCTAAACAGAAGAGTAAAACATTTAGTAAACAGAACAAAACGAAACATGCGTCTGTTTACTGAACATGTGACTAGGGGAGGACGTACATGGATAAGATCAAGCTCGGTTTTGTGCCCACGCGCCGCAGTATCTTTAGCGCGCCGGACGCGATCAAGTATCGCGGCTTGACGGCTGATCGCCTGCGCGAGATCGGCGTCGACATCGTGGACATCGACGACATTAATGACGAGGGCCTGCTGTTTGACGACAGCCATATCGAGCCTATCGTCAAGAAGTTCCGCGCCGAGGGCGTCGACGGCATCATGCTGTGCCACGCCAACTTTGGCACCGAGTACGTTTGCGCCCGCCTTGCCCGCGAGCTCGGTCTGCCTGTGCTGCTGTGGGGCCCGCGCGACGAGCGCCCCGAGCCCGATGGCACCCGCCTGCGCGATAGCCAGTGCGGCCTGTTCGCCACCGGCAAGGTTCTGCGCCGCTTCCAGGTTCCCTTTACCTATATGACCAACTGCCGCCTGACCGATCCCGAGTTCGAGCGCGGCGTCTGGGACTTTTTGGCCGTGTGCAACGTGGTCAAGACCTTCAAGCACACGCGCATCCTGCAGATGGCGACCCGTCCGTTCGACTTCTGGTCCACCATGTGCAACGAGGGCGAGCTGCTCGAGAAGTTCAATATTCAGCTTTCGCCCATCCCCATGACCGAACTTGTTCAGGCTGTGCACGACGCTCAGAGCGACGAGCAGGCCATGGCCGCCATGCTCGACCACATTCGCCGCAGCTTTGAGATCTGCATACCCGAGGACAAGGTCCCCGCGGTCGCAGGGCTCGCCATCGCTATGAAGCGCCTGGTCGAGAAGTACGGCTGCAACGCCGGCGCCATCCAGTGCTGGAACGCCCTGCAGGACGAGCTGGGCATTATGCCCTGCGCCGCCAACGCCATCCTCAACGAGATGGGTATCCCCGTCGTCTGCGAGACCGATATCCACGGCGCAATCACCGCGCTGATGGTCGAGGCCGCCGACCTGGGCCGTCACCGCGGCATGTTCGCCGACTGGACCGTCCGCCATCCCGACAACGAGAACGGCGAGCTGTTGCAGCACTGCGGCCCTTGGCCCTGCAGCTGCGCGGCCGTCAAGCCCAAGCTCACCTATCCGCTGGCCTTCGATCACCCCGGCGCGCTGACGGCCGAGGCCAAGCACGGCGACCTCACCCTTGCCCGCTTTGACGGCGACAACGGCGAGTACTCGCTGCTGCTGGGCAATGCCCGCGGCATCGACGGCCCGGCCGGTATGGGCACCTACCTGTGGGTCGAGGTCGAAAACCTCAAGCGCCTCGAGGCAAAGATCGTCGAGGGCCCCTACATCCACCACTGCGTGGCCATCCACGCCAACGTGGTGCCGGTGCTCTACGAGGCATGCAAGTACATCGGCATCCAGCCCGACCTGTACGACCCCATCGAAGAAGACGTCAAAGCCTACCTGCGAGGAGAGTAGAAATGGCAACTATCGAAGAGCTTGAGTCCCTGCGCTGGGACCTCCGCCGCGATTGCGTCGACATCATCATGGCCGGCGCCGGCGGCCACATCGGCGGCGACATGTCGGTGATCGACGCCCTCATGACCCTCTACGCCAACCACCTTAACATTTCGCCCGAGACCGTCGACGATCCCAACCGCGACCGCTTTGTGCTCTCCAAGGGCCACGCCATGGAGGCCTACTACGCGGTGCTGTGCCACGAGGGCTATCTGGACCTCGACGACGTCAGGGCCCGCTTCTCCAAGTTCGGCAGCCCCTACATCGGGCATCCCAACAACAAGCTCAAGGGCATCGAGATGAACTCCGGTTCGCTGGGCCATGGCCTGCCCGTGGCCGTCGGCATGGCGCTTGCCGGCAAGATGGACGGCCGCGACTACCGCGTCTACACCATCATGGGCGACGGCGAGCTTGCCGAGGGCTCGGTCTGGGAGGGCGCCATGAGCGGCGGCAACTACCAGCTCGATAACCTGTGCGCGCTCGTGGACCGCAACCGCCTGCAGATCAGCGGCAGCACCGAGGACGTCATGAAGCAGGACTCGCAGGAGGAGCGCTGGGCCGCCTTCGGTTGGAACGTGCTGTCCATTCCGGGCAACGACGTCCAGGCCATCGACGCCGCGCTGACGCTCGCGGCCGAGGCCAAGGGTAAGCCCACGGTCATCATCCTCAACACGGTGAAGGGCTACGGCTCGCCCGTCATGGAGGACAAGGCCGGCTGGCATCACCACCTGCCCAACGACGAGGAATATGCCCAGATCATCGCCGATTTCGCTGCCCATAAGGAGGCCATCAATGGCTAACAAGATCGCCAACCGCAAGGTTATCTGCGACACGCTGCTCGAGGCCGCCGAGACCGATAAAGACATCGTCGTCCTGTGCTCCGACTCCCGCGGCTCCGCGTCGCTCACGCCGTTCTTCGATCAGTATCCCCAGCAGTCCGTCGAGGTCGGCATCGCCGAGCAGGACCTGGTGAGCATCGCCGCCGGCATGGCTTCGTGCGGCAAGAAGGCCTGGGCCGCCTCGCCGGCGTCCTTTGTGACCACGCGTTCGTATGAGCAGTGCAAGGTCGACGTTTCGTACTCCAACACCAACGTCAAGCTCATCGGCATCTCGGGCGGCGTGTCCTACGGCGCCCTGGGTATGAGCCACCACTCCGCGCAGGATATCGCCGCCATGAGTGCGATCCCGAACATGCGCGTGTATCTGCCGAGCGATCGTTTTCAGACCGCCGAGCTCGTGCGCGCCCTGGTTGCCGACAACAAGCCGGCCTATATCCGCGTGGGTCGCAACCCGGTCGAGGACGTGTACACCGAGGATAACTGTCCGTTCCAGATGGACCGTGCCACCTGGGTGCGTCGCGGCACCGATGTGACGATTGTCGCCACCGGTGAGATGGTCCGCCATGCCGTGGACGCCGCTGATCTGCTCGCCGAGCAGGGCATCTCCGCCACCGTGCTCGACATGTACTGCGTCAAGCCGCTCGATGCCGAGGCCGTGATCGAGGCCGCCGGTGCCACGCGCGCCGTCGTGACCGTCGAGGAGCACAGCCCCTTTGGCGGCTTGGGCTCCATGGTCGCGCAGGTCGTGGGCGAGCATTGCCCGCGTCCGGTCAAGTGCCTGAGCCTGCCCGACGCGCCGGTCATCACCGGCACGAGCCCCGAGGTCTTTGCGCACTACGGCCTCACCGGCGAAGGTATTGCCAAGACGGTCGCCGACTTCCTCGGCAACTAGTAGAAACAGACGCTGCGCGGCCGCCAAGCACCGCACCTTGCCGTTCAAACCGTCGCTTGCGTACACAAAGTACGCGGCGCTCCTCTTTCACGGCAATCTGCGGCACTTGGCGGCCGCTCGCTCCTTGTCCGCCGGGCTGTCTTTGCTTTGGCGGAAGGAATGGGAGAGTACATGAGCAACTACATCATCGGAATCGATCAGTCCACGCAGGGCACCAAGGCGCTGCTGGTGGACGAGGGCGGCCATCTGATTCATCGTGCCGACCGCTCGCATCGCCAGATTGTCAATGATGCCGGCTGGGTGAGCCATGATCCGGTCGAGATCGCCGCCAACGTGTTGGCCGTGGCGCGTGCCGTGGTGGAGGAGACCGGGGTCAATCCGGCCGACATTGCTGGTATTGGCATCTCCAACCAGCGCGAGACCACCGTTGCCTGGAACCGCACGACGGGCGAGCCGCTGTGCGACGCCGTGGTGTGGCAGTGTGCCCGCGCCCGCGAGCTGTGTGACGAGCTTGCGGCGCGCGAAGGCGTGGCAGAGCTGGTGCGTGACACAACGGGCCTGGTGCTCTCGCCCTACTATCCGGCGGGCAAGATGGCTTGGATTCTCGCGAACGTTCCGGCGGCTGCCGAGGCCGCGGCGTCGGGTGAGCTGTGTCTGGGCACCATCGATGCCTGGGTGGTCTGGACGCTCACGGGCGGCGCGGAGTTTCGCTGTGACTGGTCCAATGCCAGCCGCACGCAGCTCTTCGACCTGCGCCGTGGCTGCTGGAGCGAGCCGGTGTGCGAGGCCTTTGGCATCGATCCGGCCTGCCTGCCGCAGGTGACCGATTCCGACGGTCTGTTTGGCACAACGGACCTGGATGGCTTTTTGCCCGCACCCGTGCCGGTACACGGCGTGCTGGGCGACAGCCATGCGGCCCTGTTTGCGCAGGGTTGCCACAGCCGCGGCATGGCCAAGGCGACGTATGGCACCGGCAGTTCGGTCATGATGAACGTCGGCGACGAGTTCGTCGCCAGCTCGCACGGGCTTTCGAGCTCGCTTGCGTGGCGTATGGATGGCGTGACCGAGTATGTACTCGAGGGCAACGTGAGCTACGCCGGCGCCGTCAAGACCTGGCTGCGCGACGACCTGGAGCTCATCAACAACCCCGAGGAGGTCACCGACCTGTGCTACGCCGCCAACCCGGCGAGCCATGTTTACTTTGTGCCGGCGTTTACCGGCCTGGGTGCTCCGCGCTGGGCAAGTGATGCCGAGGGATGCGTTTTTGGTATGACACGCACCACGGGCCGCGCGGAGTTCGTAAAGGCTGCCGACGAGTCGATCGCCTATCAGATTTTTGACGTCATTGATGCGATGGTCGAGGATTCGGGCGCGGCGCTTGCCGAGCTTCGTGTTGACGGCGGCCCCACGCGCGACGCGTACCTGATGCAGTTTGAGAGCGATTTGGTCGGCTCGCCCATCCGCATTGCGAGCAACGACGAGATGAGCGGTCTGGGCGCGGCTTGGGCCTGCGGTATCGCGCTGGGCATGTATACGCGCGACGTGGTTGACGTGTACGGTGCCCGCGGCATTGTGGAGCCCTCGATGCCCGCCGACGAGCGAGCCAAAAAGATCGCCGGCTGGCGCCATGCCGTCGAGGCGACGATTGCGTACGAGTGACGCCTTGGGGCGATGTTACGGAGCGCTATTCGTGCCGATAGGTGAAGATGCGAACGAGAGAGTGATGTGATGCGGTAGAGTCCAACGCGTCGAATGATGGTCTACGTATGTGGGATTCTATTCCTGAGCTGCGGCGTTGTAATGAATGTACGCACAGCGCTCGGCGTGACGCCGATCGTCTCCGCGCGGCTCGTTCCCGTTGCGCCCGACGGCATGGTGCAGACGCTCTCCCAGGTGTTTCACTGTGAATTTGGTAAGGCGAAGTATTTCTTTGACGGGAGCTGTGTGGGCATCTCACTGGTCTACGGGCCTGTGCGTACGGGTGCTGCGGTGGGCATCGGTATCGGCACCGTAGCCGCCGCGCTCCTGGCGGGCGGTATCTGCACGTTTTGGGGTCGTCTGCTCAACCGCAGGCTCATGGCCTTTATGGAAGAGCCTGCGAGCATGTAGACGCATTGAGCGAGAGGGGAGCGGCCATGAGGCAGCTGTTTGGAATTGATATCGGCGGAACGAGCGTCAAATGGGCGATTGTGAATGAGAACTACGAGTTTGGTGACCGTGGTTCGATTCCGACGGCGTTCGTCTCGGCCGATCAGCTGGTCGACGCGCTCGCGGCACTCGTAGGGCCGTATCGCGGACAGGTTGTAGGCGTGGGCATCTCGGCCCCAGGTGGCATCTTCGGTTACGAGGTCGATCCAGACGGGACGATCCATCGCGGTGGTGCGCTGCCGTACATGGACGGGTTTCCGTTTGGCCGAGCGCTGCGCGAACGGCTGGGGCTGCCCGTGACCGTTGTCAACGACGGCAAAAGCTGTGCGCTTGGCGAGTACGCTGCCGGCGCGTTGCGCGGCGTGGACGTGGGTTGCGTGGCGGTAATCGGTACGGGCATCGGCGGAGGCATCGTGGTTGACGGCCGGGTGCTGACAGGTGCGGGCGGCTTCGCGGGCGAGTTCAGCTTCCTGTCCAACAACGTAAGCGAACCGCTTGATCATCGCGATACACTCGCGACTTCGAGCGGATGGCACGGCCTGCAGAATCTCGTGGCAGTCGAACTTGGCATTTCGGTCGAAGCCGAACTGGAGGCCCTCGATGGCCGACGGACCTTCGAGCTACTGGAGCACGGGAGCGCGTCCGAAGTCGCCGCCGTGCAGCGCGGATTGGATGCCTATGCTGAGCTGTTTGATCGTGTGCTTGTGAATCTGCAGTGCGTCATCGACCCGGCAGTCTTCGCGATTGGTGGTGGCATCAGCTGCCATCCCGCGCTGTTCGAGGCGCTCGACCGTAAGATGGATGACGTCATGGCGCACTACACTGGTTTTCTGAAAGATATGCCTCGTCCGCACGTGGTCCCGGCGCAGCTGGGCAACGACGCCAATATCTACGGTGCCGTCGCAACTTGTTTGCAGGTGCTGTAAGTGCAGGCCATCTATTGGTCTGGTGGCGATTACAGTCGCTGCCGGGTTTTTGGCTGTTGAGCTGCTCGCACGCTCTGCATTGCGGACGACGCAGCATCAATAGGTGAGGGGTCAGAAAACTAGATGCTGAACGGTCGATATTATCGGCTGCGCGGCGCCCCGTCCCAAAGTAGTCATTTGGGACGGGGCTTTTTTGACTGCTATCATGGGTGGGATTGTTGCGACCAGCTAAAAGAGCCCTGTCCCAAATTGACTACCGAGAGGATCTGCCATGGAGCGCATTGCGAGCTTTTCCGTTGACCATCTGTTGCTTGAGCCCGGCGTGTATGTGAGCCGCATCGACCGCGATCCGGCGACCGGGGCCGCCGTCACCACCTTTGACCTGCGCCTGACCACACCCAATAAGGAGCCGGTTATGAACACGGCCGAATGCCACACCATCGAGCACTTGGGCGCGACGTTCCTTCGCAATCATGCCGAGTGGTCGAGCCGCATTGTCTACTTTGGTCCCATGGGCTGCCGTACGGGCTTTTACCTCGTCGTGTTTGGCGAGGTGACGAGCGAGGAGATTCTGCCGCTCGTGCGTGAGCTGTTCGAGTTTGTCGCTGGCTTTGAGGGCGATATCCCCGGTGCCGCTCCCGAGGAGTGCGGTAACTGCCTGGACCAGAACCTTCCCATGGCAAACTGGCTCGCGCGCCGCTATCTCGACCGCGATCTGATCGATATCGATGAGGCACACCTGCACTATCAGCAGGCGTAAAGGTTTCGTCGCTCAAAATGAGTTCACTGGGCGCCTTCGCTTATGCGGGGGTGCCTTTTTGTTGAGCGGACATGGCGGACGTTTAAAACCGCGCGTGATTGTTCTAGAATGTTCGTAATATCACACAAACGAACAGGAGCGAACATGCATATCTACTCTGTTACCGACCCCGAATTCAAACCCTATGGCTGCGTGTGGGATGACGTCCCGTCCAGCCTGACCGCCCCGCTCGTCGAGGCGCTCTCCGCAACGCCCATCCCCGAGGGCAGCAAGTACGTGGCCTCCGCGCCTGAGCTGGAGCAGGTCGAGGGCGCCGATGCGCTCGGCCTGCTCATGTATGGCGGCCGTCCGTTCCAGCTGGGCTGGTGCAACGGCCACAACACGAAGCTCAACTGCTTGGAGTATCACCGCGCGAGCGAGTTCAACCTGGGTGCTCGCGACTTTATTCTGCTGCTCGCCAAGCGTGAGCAGATTGTCGACGGCAAGCTCGACACCGCGCAGGTCAAGGTGTTCCGCGCGCCCGCCGGCACGCTCGTCGAGGTCTACGCCACCACGTTGCACTACACGCCGTGCATGGTCGACGACGGTGGCTTCCAGGTGATGGTTGCGCTGCCCGCCGGCACCAACGGTCCGCGCCCCGAGGCTGCGGCCGACATGCCCGCGGCCGGTGATAGCTACTGCTACTGGAAGGCCGACAAGTGGGTTCTCTGCCACGCAGATAGTCCCAAGGCTGCCGAGGGCGGCTACGTAGGTCTCGTCGGCAAGAACCTCGACATCACCGTGGACTAGGGTCTTCCGTCTCAATCTGTAACAGTTGGCGCGCTAAATCGTCTCTATCTGTTACAGATCAAGACGAACCACGGGGGCCGCCCGAACAATCTCAATCTGTAACGCCAAGCCCGGTTTTGACGGCCTAACTGTTACAGATCGAGACAAGCGGGCCCAACCCACCACAAAGGTGCCTGTCCCCTTTGCGGTGGTTGCCTAGAGCTGGCTGCGCAGGTAATCGGCCATATAGGGGACGGCGAAGCGCACGTAGCCGCGGCGCGCCTGCTCGATAACGCCGGCGTCGATGAGGCGCCGGCGATACTTTTGCGCATAGTCGGGTGTGACTGACATGCGCTTCGCAACATCAGAAATGCGAGACACAGCGTCTTCGTCATCAGTCATTGCGGAGAGAAACGCGACGTCTTGGTCTGACAGCGCGGCGAGCGTCGTTTCGCACACATCGTTTTCGAAATCGACTTTCGACGCCTCGATGGCTCCGTCGATTAACCCTTGCGTCGCACGTTCGCCTGTCCTGCAGCGATTGGCGATGTTATAGCCGATGAGTTGCAGCATATAGGGCGAGCCTTGGGTTGCGCGAGCGGCACGGAGGCGAAGATCGCTTGGAATATCAAGGCCGAGCTCATCGAAAGCCCGCTGGTAATAGGTATCGACATCTCCGACCGAAAGTGGCTCGAGCGTGACCTTTCGAGCGCGGTTGAGAAATGTCAGCACACGGTCATTGAGTGTTGCGCAGACGGCTCCCGGAAGGCCCGCCATGACGAGCGCGACGTTGAGTCGTTCGCCGACCAGCTCTTGATAGGCGGTGACGAGTTGTCTGATCTCGGGTGAATTTGCTTGGAGCTCGTCGATGAGGATGAGGATGCCGTGCCCCTGCTCGGTCAGTTTGCGCGCGAGCTGCGTGAGCTTGAACTGAAAGCTCTTGGTCTCCTGCACGTCTCGTGTGAACTCGAGGCCTGCCGAGAGCCCGAAAACGCTTAGGCTGCCACTCGCGAGTTTGGGAAGGCGGCGTTTGTTGACGTAAGGCTTGCCTGCTTCTTGGATTTTCTCAACAATGCGCTCGAGCATATCCTCGGAGGCTACGGTAGGCGTGGCGACAACAAAGCCGAGCTTGCGTGCGCGGTCGGCAAGTTCCCACAGAAGAACCGTCTTGCCGCTGCCTCGCTGTCCAAGCATGAGCATAGCTCGGTCGCGATTGCCCGGCTCCTGCTCAAGGCCGGATATGAATGTCGAAATTACAGTTTCGCGCCCGACGAGATAGGATGGGCGATTTCCAAATGAAGGGGAGAAGATGGTTTCAGTCATAA
>URKU01000040.1 GCA_900548515.1 uncultured Collinsella sp.
CCCTGACCTCTTGACTGCCAGTCAAGCGCTCTCCCAGCTGAGCTACGCCCCCGTGACGAGGTAGTACTATAGGGGAAGATCTTCGGGGATGCAAGGGGGAATTTTGGATTGATTTTCCGCCTTACGGGTTTTCTGGGACAGTGGATAAAACCCTGATGCGATGGCCCTTACTTGTAGAGGTAAGCGATGGCGGTGCCGGTGTGGACTTGGATCTTGGCAGTCGTTCTTACTATGTTGCTGATGCCGGTGTCGGCTAGTAAGCCTAACGAGGCGTGGTCTAGTTCCCACTCCAAGCCGTGTTCGCTTATTTCTGTGTTTGGGGCGATTGCAATGATGGAGAAGGTTTTGCCTTCGGCGCCCTGGATGGTCCAGGACTCGCCTGCGTGGAGGATGCGGGCCGCGGTCTCGTCTTCGCAGATCCAGACGGGGGCGTCGGCGTAGCCTGTAAGCAAGCCGAGCACGGACAGGGCCATGTCGGGGCGGCCTCCGGTGGCGCAGGTTGTTACTAGTTCGGCGGCTGGCCAGCGGCGGCGGATGGCGTCTAGCGCTAGAGCCAGATCGGTGTAGTCCTTGTAGGGGTTGTGGCGCTCTACTTCGAAGCCTTTGGCAGCATCGACTAGGGCGCGGCCCTCATCGCTCACCGTGTCGGCGTCACCGACATAGACATCGCAGCTCAAGCCGGCACCCAGCAGAGCATCCAGGCCGCGGTCCACGGCGACAACGTGGTCGCACTCCCTCGCTAGCTTACGCAACAGATCCGCGCTCGCCACCACGGGCGATCCGCAGACCACTAATACCTTGCAAGCCACAACCCTCGCCTATCCCTCAAACGAAAGCACGCGGGTCAGGTCAAGCTCCTCGTAGCTGTCGATAAAGATATCGCAGTTGGCACGCACGTCGTCGCGCTTCATACGGCCGTGCGGGTCATAGATGCCCACACGTTTAAAGCCGGCGACCCCAGAGCTCTTTAGGCCAAACACGGCGTCCTCAAACACCCAAGCGCGCTCAAACTTGTGCCCATGGCGTACCTCCAGGCGGCGCAGCGCCAGCTCGTATACGTCTGGGAACTGTTTGGAGCGTCCCGCCTCGCCCGTCGTGGTAACAAACTCCATGTAAGCGTCGAGCCCGGCACCAGCGAGCGCGGACTGCACCAGCTCGGCCGGCGTGGACGTAGCCACGCACATGGCAATACCCGCCGCCTTCGCCTGCTCCAAAAATGCCAGGAGACCCTCGCGCGGCGGCACCTTGGAGTACCCATCAATCAAAATCTCGCCCAGCTCGCGATACAGCTCCTCGCCATTCGCGCCAATGCCCCACGTGTCGTGGTAGGCCTGGCACTCGTCCTCCAGTGACAGGTGCTCAAATTGGGCAAAGTCATCCACGGTTACGTCAATCCCGTGGCGGTGCAATAACTCGGGCTGAGCATAAGCCCAAACGGGGGTGCTATTAACCAGCGTGCCATCGCAATCGAAAATAAAAGCAACCTTGGGAGTGGCGGAATGGGGCATAAACGAACCTTTCGATATCAAATGGTAAACATCCTGCTAAAAACGTTTTACCAAACGTCAGACAGACAATTTTGAAACCCAAATTGATAAAACTGTCAAGAGTTTTACCATCGCAATTCTGCCAGTGGTATAAACATGGCGCTTACCGATTAAACGCAACCGCAAATCCACTTTCGTTCATAAAACTAACGTACAGGTGTTATCGTAGTTTTTGCCGAAAGTTCCACCGAGCACGCGAGGTGGAACGAATCATAGAACTGTCGCCGTCCCTTCGATTCGTGCAGCCTTGGACCTTTCGCATCTAGTCACCAAGGCAACACGCTGCCGCGTCATGATGGGATCAAACGTGAGCGATACAAAGCTAAAGCCAGCAACCAAAAAGCCTGCTACCCGTAAACCCGCCCCGCACGCGCCGGAGCTCACCAAAGACGATGTCTATCTGTTTGGCATCGGTACGTGGGAGCGCAGCTGGGAAAAGATGGGCGCGCACCCCGACACGCAGAACCGTACGCGCGGCTGGCGTTTTTGCGTTTGGGCGCCCGACGTAAAGAGCGTCCATGTCATTGGCGAATTTAACGACTGGGACGAGCAAGCCAACCCGCTGGTGCCCGTGCATACGAGCTCTATCTGGGAAGGCTTTATTCCTGGCGCAGAGCAGGGCCAGCTCTATAAATATCTCATCGAGACCAACGAGGGCGAAAAGCTCTACAAGGCCGATCCGTATGCCTTTAGGGCCGAGTGCCCTCCGGGAACGGCCAGCGTGCTATGGACCCTCGATGGCTACAAGTGGAACGACGCCGCGTGGCTCAAGCGCCGCGCCGACCACAACCACATGTCGCAGCCGCTCAACATCTACGAGGTGCATATTGGCTCGTGGAAGCGCCACGGCGACGCGCCGCAGGGCGAGCCCGACGAGTACGGCAACTACCCCGGCCCCATGGATCCCTTCCCCGCACAGCGCGGCGAGTTCTACACCTACGACGACCTGTCGGTGGAGCTCGTGGACTACGTGCGCGACATGGGCTATACGCATATCGAGGTCATGCCGCTTATGGAGCATCCCTTCGACGGCTCCTGGGGCTACCAGACGACCGGCTACTACGCCGCGACGTCGCGTTACGGCAACCCGCAGCAGCTCATGCACTTTATCGATGCATGCCACGAGGCGGGCATCGGCGTGATTATGGACTGGGTGCCCGGCGGTTTTTGCGCCGACTCCCACGGCCTTGCCACCTTTAACGGCCACATGCTGTTTGAGCACGAGATTCACCCCAACTGGGGCACGCACAAGTTTGACTTCGCCCGCGGCGAGGTCCGCTCCTTCCTGGTCTCCAACGTGCTGTACTGGCTCGAAAACTTCCACGTGGACGGCATTCGCATGGACGGCGTGTCCAGCATGCTGTACCTCAACTTTGGCATCGACGATCCCGGCCAAAAGAAGTTCAACAAGTACGGTACCGAGGAGGACCTGGACGCCAGCGCGTTTATCCGCCAGGTCAACTGTGCTGTAGAGGCGCACTACCCCGACGTAATGATGATGGCCGAGGAGTCCACCGCGTGGCCGCTCGTGACCTATCCGCCGCAGGACGGCGGCCTGGGCTTCCACTACAAGTGGGACATGGGCTGGATGAACGACACCCTGCACTACATGCAGACCGATTTTCCGTGGCGCCCCGGCAACCACGGCCTGCTCACGTTCTCCATTATGTATGCCTTTACCGAGAACTTCATCTGCCCGCTGAGCCACGACGAGGTCGTGCACGGCAAGTGCTCGCTCATCGGCCGCATGCCGGGCGACTGGTGGCGCCAGTTTGCCGGCCTGCGCACGCTGGCCTTCTACCAGATGACGCATCCCGGTGCCAAGCTCAACTTTATGGGCAACGAGATCGGCCAGTTTATTGAGTGGCGCTACTACGAGTCCATTCAGTGGTTCCTGACCGAGGAGTACGAGACTCACAAGCATCATCAGGCGTTTATCAAGGCGCTCAATCACCTGTACACCGCCGAGCCCGCTCTGTACGAGCGCGGCTACACCGACGACGGCTTTACCTGGATCGACGCGGACAACTCCAAGCAGTCCATCGTGAGCTTTGTGCGTCAAGGCGAGGATGTCGATGATGACCTGGTGATCCTGATCAACTTTGACCCGGCGAGCTACGAGAGCTTCCGCGTGGGCGTGCCGCGCGAGGGCGACTGGGAGGTCATCTTCGATTCCGACCGTCCCGAGTTTGGCGGCAGCGGCTACGCCGGCGAGGAGCCCTACACCTGCTCGAGCGAGCCCTATCCCTGGAACGGGCAGATGGACTCCATCGAAATTAAGGTGCCCGGCCTGGCAGGCGTGGTGCTCAAACGCCGCGGTCCCAGCAGCTACAAGCCGCCGGTGGTCGAGAAGCCCAAGAAAGCGGCGCGTAAGCGCACGTCCTCGGTGAAGCCAAAGGCCGCGGCTGCTAAGAAGGCTCCGGCCAAGGCGAAGACCGCCAAGCCCGCTGCCAAGGCTACGGCTAAGCCCAAGGCCAAAAAGGCAACCAATAAAAAGGCTGCTCCCAAGGCTAAGGCAGGCGCTGTTAAAGCATCTGGCAAGGATGCGTAACAAAGCCGTTACAGCTGTAATCACCCGCCCCGCGGGGGCGTAGGATACAAGTCAAAACCGTTCCGGGAGAAACATCCCCGGGGGAAAGGAACGTATGAATAAGATCTTCGACAACAAGCAGGAGTTTACCGAGCTCTATCGCGATGCTGTCATGAGCATCAGTGGCAAGAGCGTCGAGGCCGCCAGCGACCTCGACCGCTTTAACGCCCTGGCCAAGCTCGTGGCCGAGAAGGCACGCACCGTTGCCACCAAGAGTGACGCCCACGTCACCGCCGAGGGCAAGAAGCGCGTGTACTACTTCTCGATCGAGTTTTTGATCGGCCGCCTGCTCGACAACTATCTGCTCAACTTTGGCGTGCGCGACATGGTCGCCGAGGCACTCGACGACATGGGTTTCGACCTGTCCGTCATCGAAAACCAGGAGCCCGATCCGGCGCTGGGCAACGGTGGCCTGGGCCGTCTTGCCGCATGCTTTTTGGATTCGATGGCAGCCGAGGGCATTGCCGGCTACGGCAACGGTATGCGCTACCGCTACGGCCTGTTTAAGCAGGAGATCGTCAACGGCAGCCAGGTCGAGGCCACCGACGAGTGGCTTACCCACGGCTATCCCTGGGAGGTCCGCCGTCAGGACAAGGCCGTAACCATCAAGTTTGGTGGTCATGTTGAGGGCTTTGAGGAGAACGGCCGCACGTTCTACCGCACGGTGGACACGCAGGACATCCTGGCCGTCCCCTATGACATCCCCGTCGTGGGCTATGCCGGCGAGACCGTCAACAAGCTGCGCGTCTGGGCTGCCGAGCCGGTCGAGGAGCACTTCGATCTGGAGGCCTTCAACCGCGGCGACTATGCCCTGGCCGACGCCGAGCGCGCCGAGGCCGAGGCCATCAGCGCCATCCTCTACCCCAACGACGCAGGCGAGCACGGCCGTCTGCTGCGCCTGAAGCAGGAGTACCTGTTTGTCTCGGCCGGCATCTACAGCCTGCTCGACACCTTTGAGAAGGAGCACGGCGAGAACTGGGAGCTGCTGCCGCAGTTTGTGGCCATCCACACCAACGACACGCACCCCGCCATGTGCGGACCCGAGCTCATGCGCATCCTCATCGACGAGAAGAAGCTCGAGTGGGACGACGCCTGGAACATCGTGACGCAGGTCGTGAGCTACACCAACCACACCATCCTGCCCGAGGCCCTGGAGAAGTGGCCCATCGGCATGTTCTCCAAGCTCCTCCCCCGCGTGTACCAGATCATCGACGAGATCAGCCGTCGTTGGCACGAGTCGTTCGACACCACGCAGGAGGGCTGGCAGGAGCGTCTGCGCCAGACCGCCATCCTGTGGGACGGCGAGATTCGCATGGCCAACCTGTCCGTGATCTGCAGCCACAGCGTCAACGGCGTGGCCAAGATCCACTCCGACATCATCAAGAACATCGTGCTCAAGGATTTCTATGCCCTGACGCCCGAGAAGTTCAACAACAAGACCAACGGCATCTCGCACCGTCGCTTCTTTGCCGAGGCCAACCCCACCTACGCCAAGCTCGTGACCGAGGCCATTGGCGACGGCTGGCTGAAGGACGCCTTTGAGCTGGAGAAACTCAAAGAGTTCCAGAACGACGCCGAGTTCCTGAAGGCCGTGGGTGCCTCCAAGCGCGCCAACAAGGAGCGCCTTGCCGCCTACGTTAAGGCTGAGACTGGTCTGGTCATCGACCCCAACACCGTCTTTGATGTTCAGGTAAAGCGCTTCCACGCCTACAAGCGACAGCTCATGAACATCATGAAGGTGATGGACATCTACAACCGTCGCATCGCCGATCCCAATTTCCACGTGACGCCGACGACCTTCATCTTTAGCGGCAAGGCTGCCTCGAGCTACACCTTTGCCAAGGAGACCATCCGCCTCATTAACTCCGTGGCCGACGTCATCAATAATGACCCGCGCGTCAACGAGGTCATGAAGGTCTGCTTTATCCCCAACTTCCGCGTGAGCAACGCCCAGCTCATCTACCCTGCCGCCGAGATCTCGGAGCAGATCTCCACGGCCGGCAAGGAGGCCTCTGGCACGTCCAACATGAAGCTCATGATGAACGGCGCCATTACACTGGGCACCCTCGACGGCGCCAACATCGAGATCGCCGACCTGGCCGGCCGCGAGAACGAGGCCATCTTTGGCCTGACCGCTCCCGAGGTCGAGCAGCTCTGGGCCTCCAACAGCTACTTTGCGTGGGATACCCTCAACGGAGACCGCGAGCGCCTGGGCCGCGTGATGGACGAGCTTAAAGACAACACCTTTGCGGGTCTTTCGGGCAACTTTGAGAGCATCTACAACGAGCTCATGAACAACAACGACCCCGACCTGGTCATGGCAGACTTCCGCAGCTACGTGGATGCGTGGGAGAAGCTTACGGGCAGCTACGGCGACCAGGAGACCTGGAACCGCAAGGCGCTGCTCAACACCGCCTCGAGCGGCTGGTTCTCGAGCGACCGCACCATTCGCGAGTACCGCGACGAGATCTGGCACGCTTAAAGGCCGCGAGCTCCCCTATGCCAGCACGGCATTACTCGACGGGCGTGACATTGCGCCGCGCCCGTCGCTAATGGGTTAGAAACATCGATGACAGAAGGAGAAATCGATGAGTAAGAAAGAATGCATCGCGATGCTCCTCGCAGGAGGACAGGGCAGCCGATTGGGGGCACTCACCCAAAAGATCGCTAAGCCGGCGGTTAGCTTTGGTGGCAAGTTCCGCATTATCGACTTTTCGCTCTCCAACTGCTCCAACTCGGGCATCGACACGGTGGGTGTTCTGACGCAGTATCGCCCCTACCTGCTGCATGCCTATGTGGGCTCCGGCGAGGCGTGGGATCTGGACAGCCGCGACGGCGGCGTGTCGATCCTGCCGCCGTACGAGACGCAGACCGGCGGCGCCTGGTATGCGGGCACGGCCGACGCCATTACGCAGAACCTCGACTACATCAAGGCCAACGACCCCAAGTACGTCCTGATTCTTTCGGGCGATCACCTGTATCGCATGGACTACCGCAAGATGCTCAAGACGCACATTGAGAACAATGCCGACCTCACGGTGAGCGTTATGCCCGTGCCGTGGGAGGAGGCCAGCCGCTTTGGCATCCTGACCACCGACCCCGAGGACGGCCGCATCACCAAGTTTACCGAGAAGCCCGAGAAGCCCGATTCGAACCTCGCGTCCATGGGCATCTACATCTTCTCGGCCGACGTGCTGATCGAGGCGCTCGAGGAGGACGCTCTGGACCAGCGCTCGAGCCACGACTTTGGCAAGGACATCATCCCCAAGCTGCTCGGCGAGAACAAGCGCCTGTACAGCTACGAGTTCCACGGCTTTTGGAAGGACGTCGGCACCATCGCCAGCTTCCACGAGACCTCGATGGACCTGCTGGGCAACAACCCCGAGTTCGATCTGTTCGACAAGCACTTCCCCATCATGTCCAACATCACCACGCGTCCGCCGCACTACATTGGCCCGGACGGTCGCCTGGACGACTGTCTGGTCTCCAACGGCTGCAAGATCTACGGCACCGCTCGCCACTCGATCCTTTCGACCGATGTCATCATCGAGGAGCGCGCCGTGGTCGAGGACTCCGTGCTGCTACCGGGTGTGCACGTTAAGAGCGGCGCGCACATCTGCCGCGCTATTTTGGGCGAGAACTCCACGGTCGAAGAGGGCGTGAAGCTCGGCTCTGTCGATACCACCAAGGATACGGCCGTCGTTGGAAATGACGTCGTTATCGGGAAGGGGGAATGATCCGATGATCAATCGCAAGGCCATCGGTTATATCACCGCTAACTACTCTTCGACCTACGGCAGCGTCCTGCTCAAGGACCGCCCCATCGCGTCTGTTCCGTTTTTGGGCCGCTACCGCCTGATCGACTTCCCGCTGTCCAACATGATGAATGCCGGCATCAAGACCGTCGGCGTCGTCATGCCGGGCAACTACCGCTCGCTGATCGACCACGTGGGCTCGGGCAAGGACTGGGGCCTGGACCGCAAGAAGGGCGGCCTGTTCATGGTGCCCGGCAACGCGTATGGCACCACCAAGGGCGGCATGCGCTTCTTGCTGCGCGACATCATCTCCAACAAGACGCTGTTCCAGCGCTCGGACAAGCCCTATGTCGTGATGATGGGCACCAACATCATCTTTAACATGGACCTCAACACCATCATCGAGGCGCACGAGAACTCTGGCGCCCAGATGACCGTGGTGTACTGCAAGGCTACGCGCAACGTCGATGACGAGACCAAGCTCGAGATTAACGAGAACGGCCGCCTGACGGGCGTGAGCGCCGGCGTCGTGTACGGCGACAACGCCTCTATGGACTGCTGCATCGTCAACCGCGAGACGCTGCTCGAGATCATCGACCACTACCAGGCCGCCGACTATCTGGACCTGCTCGAGGCACTCCAGGGCGACTTTGGCAACATCGACGTGTGCAGCTACGAGTACAAGGGCGAGGTCGTGGGCGTGTTTAGCGAGAAGTCGCTGTATCGCCGCAGCATGGACCTGCTCGACCAGACCGTGGCCGACCAGCTCTTTGACCCCGAGCGCCCGATCCTGACCAAGGCCCACGACGTGCCGCCTTCGCGCTATGCGACCGGCAGCCACGCGTGCAACTCGATCATCTCGGCCGGCTGCATCATCAAGGGCACCGTGCGCAACTCGATCCTGTCGCGCGGCGTTGTGGTTGAGGAAGGCGCTTCGGTGACCAACTCGATCATCAACCAGAGCTGCATCATCAAGAGCGGCGCACGCGTTGAGAACGCCATCCTGGACAAGAACAACGTGGTTCCCACCAACACCGAGCTTCGCGGCACGCCCGAGAACATCCTGGTGCTGGGCAAGGCTCCGTTAACTTCCGACACCACCATCGTACGTTAACGTTGGCACCGCAACATCGCTCGTAACATGTAGAATAGCCGCCCGGTTTGCGCCAGGCGGCTATTCTCGAATTGCAACATGGGAGACAATATGGCAGATTCCAGCAAAAAGATGCAGATCGTGTTTGCCTCGGCCGAGTGCGCACCGTTTGTTAAGACCGGTGGCCTGGGCGACGTGGCAGGCTCGCTGCCCTCGGCGCTCGTGCGCGCCGGCGCCGAAGTCATCGTAATGGTGCCCAAGTACGCCACCATCAAGGACGAGTACAAGGCGCAGATGGAGCACTTTGCCGACTTTTACGTGAGCCTGGGCTGGCGCAACGAGTATTGCGGGCTGGAAAAGCTCGAGCACGACGGCGTCACCTATATGTTCATCGATAACGAGCGCTACTTTGCGCGCGACTATCCGTACGGCTTCTTTGACGACGGCGAGCGTTTCGCGTTCTTCTCCAAGGCCATCACCGAGAGCCTGCAGCACCTGCCGGCCGGCTTTGAGTGCGATATTCTGCACTGCAACGACTGGCAGACGGCACTGGCGCCCGTGTTCCTGCGCGAGTTCTACCAGGGCCTGCCGCTGTACGACCGCGTCAAGACCGTGTTCTCGATCCACAACGTGGCGTTCCAGGGCCAGTTTAGCGACACCGTGATGGAGGACATCCTGGGTGTGGCGCACATTCCGGCTGCCGCCTCGCAGCTACGTTGCGACGCCTGCAGCATCAACTACATGCTGGGCGCCCTGCGCTATGCCGACGCCATCACCACGGTGAGCCCCACCTATGCCAACGAGATCCAGACGCCCGAATTTGGCGAGGGCCTGGACGGCGTTCTGCGCGAACGTTCGTACGCGCTGCAGGGCATTTTGAACGGCATTGACGTGGCGGGCTTTGACCCGGCAACCGACAAGCGCATTGCCGCCAACTACACGGTTGAGGACCGTTCCGGCAAGGCTGTGTGCAAGGCCAAGCTGCAGGAAGAGCTGGGGCTCGAGGTTCGCGACGACCGTCCGCTTATGGTCATGGTCACGCGTCTGACGCGCCAGAAGGGCTTGGACCTGGTCA
This sequence comes from uncultured Collinsella sp., assembly GCA_900548515.1. GTDB lineage: Bacteria > Actinomycetota > Coriobacteriia > Coriobacteriales > Coriobacteriaceae > Collinsella. The sequence goes on from URKU01000040.1 coordinate 10,061, forward strand.
TGTACGCGCTCGACCGCATCCTGGCCGGCGGCGTGCAGGTGGCGGTGCTGGGCACCGGCGACCGCGACTACGAGGACGGACTGCGTTACTTCCAGGACAAGTACCCCGGCACCATGGCCGCACGCATCGAGTTCGATCCTGCGCTGTCGCAGCGTATGTATGCCGCCGCCGACATGTTCCTGATGCCTTCGAAGTTTGAGCCCTGCGGCCTGTCGCAGATCATCGCTATGCGCTACGGCACCCTGCCGATTGTTCGCGAGACCGGTGGCCTGAAGGACACGGTGATCCCGTATAACGAGTTTACCGGCGAGGGCACGGGCTTCTCGTTTAGCAACTTTAACGGCGACGAGATGGGCGACGCCGTGTTCCGCGCGGCACGCCTGTTCTGGGACAACCGCGATGCCTGGAACCAGCTGGTCACACAGGCCATGAGCCAGGACTTTAGCTGGACGCGCTCGGCCGATAAGTATCTGGACCTGTATTTCTTTATGCATCCGGAGATCGAGAGGCCGGCGACGGTTGTCGACGAGCCTGTGGTTGTGGCCGAGCCTGAGCCCAAGGCCGAGCCGGTTGTTGAGGAGCCCAAGGCTGAGGAAAAGCCGGCTGCGAAGCCTGCTGCCAAGAAGACCACGACGCGCAAGACGACGGCCAAGGAGGCTACGACAACCAAGGCCGCTGCCACCAAGACCGCCGCAGCAAAGACGACTGCTACCAAGGCAACGACCACACGTAAGCGCACGACCGCCGCTGCCAAGAAGGCCGCCGAGGTCGAGGCTGCCCCCGAGGTAAAGGCCGAGGCCGCCGAGGCCAAGCCGGCCGCTAAGGCTCCGGCCAAGACAGCAGCCAAGAAGACGACCGCGACCACCAAAAAGGCAACGGCAGCCAAGAAGTCCACGGCAACGAAGTCGACGACCACGAAGGCCGCCACGACCAAGGCAGCCGCAAAGACGGCCGCCAAAGTCGAGGAGACGCCCGTCGAGGCAAAGCCGGTCGCCAAAACCACCACGCGCAAGCGCTCTACGACGACGGCCAAAAAAACCACGACCAAGGCTGCTGCTTCCAAGGCTAAGGCCAAGGTCGAGGCTAAGCCCGCAGTAAAGGCCGAGCCGGCACCGATGACCGCTGAGGTCAAGACCGCTCCGAAGACTACGGCAAAGCCCGAGCCCGCCAAGGAGACCCCGGTCTCCCCCGCCGCTCCGGCAGCGGAAAAGGCCCCGTCCAAGAAGACGTCCGTCCGCAAGGCAACGGCCACCCGCAAGCGCCGCTAGCCCACAGACGATCTAAAACCTAATCAAAACCCTAAACAAGGGGCGCTCCAACCGGGCGCCCCTTCTCTGTAGATAGTTGGTAAAACGATTTTCTAGGACAACCGTTCGCCGATGGTAAACGGATGTTGTTTATACAGCCTGTGTACAACAGATATACTTATATCCTGTGCGTAAAGCCCATGGCCCGCAGGCCGTGATTCTATTGAACTGGACCGTACTATGAGATTAATTCACAACAGCCGCCTACCGCAGTTTCGCACTCCGTTTGGCGCTGTGACCACTGGAACTTCCGTTGCACTCTCGGTGATTTTGGAGGATGCCGATCCCAACCAGGCAACACTCACCCTGCGTACCTGGGTCGATGAAGTCGGCGAGACCCTGATCCCAATGGAGCACGAGGGCGATGGTATTTTTACCGGCGAGCACAAATGCGATGAACCGTGTCTTGTGTGGTACAGCTTTATATGCAATATCGAGGGCCAGCCCGAGGTTCGCCTGGGCGCGCCGCAAGGCCGCACCGGCGGCGAGGGCGTAACCTACGACTACGCCGAGGTGCCGTCCTTCCAGATTACCGTCTACAAGCACCGCGAGAACCGCCCCACTTGGTACGAGCGCGGCATGGTCTACCAGATCTTCCCCGACCGCTACGCCCGTGACGAGCATTGGCGCGAGCGCACAATGGCCCAGCTCGAAAAACCGCGCAAGGGCATTCAGCGCCGGATGGTCGAGGACTGGAACGAGCCGCCTGTGTACGAGCGCGCCGAGGACGGCTCCATCAAGACCTGGGACTTCTACGGCGGCTCTCTCAAGGGTATCCAGGAAGACCTGCCCCGCATCGCCGAGCTGGGCTTTACGGCCATCTACCTCAACCCCATCTTTGAAGCCGCAAGCAACCACCGCTACGACACGGCCGACTACACCAAGATCGACCCGATCCTGGGCACCGAGCAGGACTTTACCGAGCTTTGCCAGGCAGCCGAGAAGCTGGGCATCTCCATCATCCTGGACGGCGTCTTCAACCACACGGGTGACGACTCGATCTATTTCAACCGCTACGGCAACTACCCGGGCGTGGGTGCCTGGCAGAGCGAGGATTCACCGTGGCGTGACGCGTTTACCTTCCACGAGGACGGCTCGTACGACTGCTGGTGGGGCGTGGGCAATATGCCGGCCATCAACGAGAAGTCCGAGCTGGTGCGCGAGAGGCTCCTGGGCAAGGACGGCGTGATCCGCAAATGGCTGCGCGCCGGTGCCCATGGTTGGCGCCTGGATGTCGCCGACGAGCTTTCCGACGACTTCCTGGCCGAGATCAAGAAGGCCGTACTTGCCGAAAAGCCCGACGCACTTTTGCTCGGCGAAGTCTGGGAAGACGCTTCCAACAAGATTAGCTATGGCCATCTGCGCCGCTACCTGCAGGGCTCCGAGCTGGACTCTGCTATGGATTACCCCTTCCGCGACATGGTCATCGGCTTTTTGATGGGCTACAAGAACGCCTACGAGGCCGCCGAGGATATCGAGACCCTGCGCGAGAACTACCCGAGCGAGGCATTGTCCTGCGCGCTCAATCTGCTGTCGAGCCACGACCGCCCGCGCATCATCTCGGTGCTCGGGGGCGGCCCCGACGAGTCACAGCTGCCCGAGTGCGAGCGCAGCAAGTGGCGCCTGGACGAGAACTCGATGGGCCTGGCCAAGAGCCGCTTTTGGCTCGCCACGCTCATGCAGATGACCTTCCCAGGCGTGCCTTCGATCTACTACGGCGACGAATACGGCCTGGAGGGCCTTACCGATCCGGGCAACCGCCGCACCCTGCCGACCAAGGACCAACTGCACGACTTCGACACGCTGGCTATTGTCAAGAACGCCTCCGCCGTACGCCGTGCACTGCCATTTATGATCGACGGCGAGATCAAGGCCTTTGCGCTCAACGACGAGGTGCTGGCCTACAACCGCACGGGCAAGAATGGCGAGTCCGCGACGGTTATCATCAACCGCAGCCTGCGCAATTCGCACCGCGTGACGATTCCGGCGCTCGGCGAATGTGCAAGCGACGTGATCAGCGGTCACGAGTGCGAGATCCACAACGGTACGGTAACGCTCGATCTGTATCCGCTGGGCTCGTCGATCATCTATCACCATGCCGAGCAGCGCCTGCAGGAACCGCTCGATCACGGCGCGGGCGTCGTGTGCCACATCACCTCGGTGCCAACCGACGACGGCAAGCCCGGTACGATTGGTGCGCCCACGCGTCGCTTTATCGACCATCTGACCGCTATGGGCATGCGCTACTGGCAGGTCCTGCCCGTCAACCCGACGGACTTCTTCCGCTCCCCTTACGCTGGGCCTTCGGCCTTTGCGGGCAATATTGATCTGCTGCCCGAAAGCCAGGAGGAGCTGGCGGCCGACTTTGAGATTTGGAAGGCCCGCGGCGGCGAGGATGCAGACCCGCTCTACACAGCGTTTAAGCATCGCAACGCCGATTGGCTCGAGAAGTACTGCGTCTACATGGCCGTCAAAAAGTACTTTGAAGGCGAATCGCGTCACGATTGGCCGGCCGATGTCGCGCGCTACAACGAGCATCTGATTGACGACAAGCGCTTCCACGACGAGGCAGAGCTGCAGGCGTACATGCAGTACCGCTTTGACCTGGCCTGGTGCGAGCTCATGAACTATGCGCACAAGAAGGGCATCGAGGTCATCGGCGACATTCCTATGTACGTTTCGGACGATTCGGCCGATGCGTGGAGCGAGCCCGAGAACTTCTGGCTGTCCGATTCCGGCAAGGCGATTGAGATTTCTGGCGCGCCGCCCGACAATTTTGCGCCCGAGGGCCAGGTGTGGGGCAACCCCACCTTCCGCTGGGATCACATGAAGGAGAACGGCTACCGCTGGTGGATGGACCGTCTGCGTCGCGCGTTCTCGCTCTACGACCGCGTGCGCCTGGACCACTTCCTGGGATTCCACAGTTACTTTAGCATCCCCGCAGGCAAGGCCTGCGCCGACGGCCGCTGGCTGGCGGGGCCCGGCAAGGATCTGTTCCAGACTGCCTATGACGAGCTGGGGCCGCTCAACTTTATCGCCGAGGACCTGGGCTACCTGACGCCTGGCGTTCGCGCCATGGCTTCGACCTGCGGCTTCCCCGGTATGGACGTGCTGGAGTTTAGCGACTACGACGTTCGTTGCGGTGTGCATCCCACGCCGGGCAAGATTCTGTACACCTCGACGCACGACACGTCGACGCTCGCCGGTTGGTGCACGCGCTCCTTTGCGGGCGGCGACGAGCCAAGCGGTGTTGAGGTGGCGGCCAAGCTTATGGGCGACGCGCTGGCAAGCGACGCTCCCCTAGTGATGATGCCGCTGCAGGATGTCCTGGGACTAGGCGACGATGCGCGCATGAACGTGCCGGGTGTCGCCACGGGCAACTGGACGTGGCAGGCCGATGAGGCCGACGTTGCGGCCGCCGAGGGCAAAACTGCACAGCTCCTGCGGAACACCCATAGATTCTGGGGCGAAGCGTGATAAAACACCCGATATAGGGTACAGTTATAGCTGTTTGAATTTATGCGGGCAGAGCGATCTGCCCGCTTTGTGCTGAAAAGGAAGTATTATGGCGCGCTACGATTACAAGTGCTCGAGCTGCGGCAACGTGTTTGAGGTTGAGCATCCCATGTCCGAGACCCCCGAGGTCGTGTGCCCGAGCTGCGGCGCTCCGGCGGCCAAGACGTTCTCGGCCAGCGGAATCAAGTTTGAGGGCAACGGTTTCTACAACACCGACCAGCGCAGCGGTGGTTCCAGCACCAACGCCACAAGCGGCTGCTGCGCCAACTGCCCACACAGCCACTAGCGACAAGCGGTCCCGACACCCAGGTTTCCTGATGAGTTGCGGTGAAATAGTTCCTGAATCAGCCCATCCAACGGCCAAACAGGAACTATTTCACCGCAACTTTTCTTTAGATCGGATTTCTGGCTGATGCTAGGTTTGTAACATTTCAAAACTCTGCCGGATTACGGGGCTGAATTGACAACCTCTATCCGTTCCGGTAATTTACAAATTTCAACAAGCCATCTACCTGCGGTTTTATTTAGGCCATTTTTGCTGTGGTCGGGCATCACCAATCTAGCCCCGTAATCCGCCCCACTTTTGATAACAACAAGCATGAGACGGGGCTACTTTTCCACTCTTTGCCGCAATTGCGATCTCCACTCGCATGACTTTCTGAGTTGCGGTGAAATAAGGACTATTTGGCGGGTAGAAGCCGCCATTCAATCCCTATTTCACCGCAACTTAGTAGTTACTTGTGGATCAGGCGGGCGCAGAAGTGGCCGTCGTAGGAGTCGGCGTTTACGGGGACGCTCTGGAAGAGACCTCGGTCGTTTTGGCGCAGGGTAACGAGGCTCTTGGCATGGTCGTACTCGGGGAGCTGCAGGATCTGGGCTTCGGAAAGTGGCGCCACGGTAAAGCCCTCGCCCTCGGGAGAGGCCAGGAAGGCATCCACGACCTGCGCGTTCTCATCGTCAAAGACCGAGCAGGTCGCGTAGATGAGCTCGCCGCCGGCAGCCACGCGCGCAACCGCCTCCTTGAGCATCGTCAGTTGCAGCTTGGGTAGCTCGGTCGTCACATCGTTCTCAGTCAGACGCCACGGAATCTCGGGGTGGCGGCGCATGGTGCCCGTTCCCGAGCACGGGGCATCGATAAACACCGTGTCGAACAGGGCGGGCTCGCCAAGCATCGCGTCAAAGGACGTGAGCACCTCATTGAGCTCGCAGGCATCGCCCGACACCGTACGAACACCCGTAATACCCGCCTTGTGCAGGCGCGCGAGATTCTGATCGCACTTACGATCGTGCAGATCGAGCGCGGTATGCTGACGCTCATAACCGGCACGCTTGGCCTGGCACATCATCACATAGGTCTTGGTGCCACGACCGGCACCAA
>URKU01000041.1 GCA_900548515.1 uncultured Collinsella sp.
TCCCCTACGATGTTGCCATTCTGATCGATGACATACGTTGTCGGGAACGAGAACAAATTTGACGTAAACTTACCGGCCTCGCTATCCGACTTGAACCAGATGTTCTTATATGTCACGCCCTTCTTGCTCAGCACGTCCTTGGCATCTGCAATCTCGCCCTTGTTGCCATCGAGCGTAAAGGAATTGACGCCCACGACCTGGCCGCCCTTCTTGGCAAGCTCCTTATTCAGTTTCTCAAGATCGCCCAGCTCGCCCACGCACGGCTTGCAAGTAGTGAACCAGAAGTTCATGACGGTGACCTTGTTCTTAGAGAACAGCTCGTCGCTGTTCACGTCGTTGCCATCCAGGTCCTTGCCCGTAAAGCTGGGGAACTTCGTCGCCTCGCTCGAAGCATTGGCACCAGTCGTCATGCCAGCGGTCGAAGCGTCGACGCTCTCGCCTGCACTCGGCGTGCTTCCACAGCCGGGGAACTCCTTCTCCAGGCTCTCGAGCTTGTCCTCGATCTCCTTAATCTGCTGTGCACCGGCCTTGAGTGTCTTAAGCTCATCCGCCGTGAACTCATCCTTGGCACCGTCGATGGTCTTGAGCAGGAAATCGCCGTAATTGCTGCCGTCCTCAATCATTGCCGAGTCTTTATTTGCCGCATTGAATACCTTTTCCCACAGCGCGTTATCACTCGAAAAGATCTCGTTCTCCTTTTGCATGAGCTTCGCATACAGCTCGGCGGCCTCGTCGGCATTGGTCGGCTTCTGCGCAGTGAGTTCTGCGATCTTAGGATCGGAGCTCGCAGATTCGCTCGCATTGCCACCGGGCGCCGAACATGCCACAAGGCACAAGGCCAATACCGGCACCATAAACAGGGCCGCAATCTTAGAAAGCTTCATGGTCATTCCTCCGTTTTGTCGAAGCTTGTTTACTTTTTATCGGCGGTCAAGGGGAGCTTTTCCGCCGACACATCCAGGCCATAGCGATAGCTGATGGCATCGACGGGACAGGCCCCGATGCACTTTCCGCACCGGATGCATTCGGCATGATTGGGCGCGCGGACCACATCAACGTCCATCTGACAAACCCTTGAGCACTTGCCGCACGAGACACATTTGCATGCGTCAACCCGAATCCCCAGTAGGGACACCTTATTCATGAGTGCATAGAATGCGCCGAGTGGACAAATCCATTTGCAGAAGGGGCGGTAGAACAAAACGCTCAGCACTACCACGGCAATGAGAACGACAAGTTTCCAGGTAAAGAGCCGCCCCAGCGCAGATCGAATGCCGGCGTTGGCAATGGCCAGCGGAATGGCGCCCTCGAGCACACCCTGTGGACAGATGTACTTGCAAAAGAACGGATCGCCCATGCCCACGTCGTTAACCACCAAGACGGGCAGCAGCAGCACGGCAAACAGCAGCACGACGTACTTGATGTACGTGAGCGGCTTAAGCTTTTTCGTGGAGAACTTTTTGCCGGGAATCTTGTGAAGCAACTCCTGCAGCCAGCCAAACGGGCACAGAAAGCCGCATACAAAGCGTCCCAGCAGCACGCCGAGCAAAATGAGCGTACCGGTGACGTAGTAAGAAAAGTTGAACTTGGATGAACCCACCACCGACTGGAACGACCCGATGGGGCACGCACCCGATGCCGCGGGGCACGAATAGCAGTTAAGCCCGGGTACGCAGACTGTTTTTCCCGCGCCCTGATAGATGCCGCCATTGGCAAAGTTCGGCAGGTGAATATTGGTGACCAGCGTCGCCACCGCCTGAATGAATCCGCGAAATCGGGCCAAAACATGCGACGCAGTGTTTTCTCTTTTATCCAATTCCGATACACTCCAAGCACAGCCTAATCGCTTTGGCCAGCACGGCATCCGCCTCGCCACGCATAACGCCAAAGCACACCATGGCAATTCCGACGATCAACAAAGCGACCTGTACCACGGGTTTTACCGCTTTGAACAACACGACCACTCCTTTCGTTACGCGACCATTGGACCATATCGGCTATAAAATCCGTGTTAAGCGCGATTTGAAATGTGCAAGGAGACTGTTATGCGTATTTTGATCGTCGAGGACGAGCGGGCGCTGTGTGACGCAATCGCGCGCAGCTTGCGAAACTTGGCGTACAGCGTCGACCGCTGTCACGACGGACAGGAGGCGCTCGACCTACTGGACGTTGAGGCCTTCGACCTCGTGGTACTCGACCTCAACCTTCCCCGCATCGACGGCATGACCGTACTCAGGGAACTTAGGAAAACTGACTGCGAGACTAAGGTACTGATTCTGTCCGCACGTGGCGAAGTATCAGATAAAGTCGCCGGACTCGATGCCGGCGCCAACGATTACCTCACCAAGCCGTTTTATCTGGACGAGCTTGCGGCAAGGATTCGCAGCCTTACCCTCAGACGCTTTACACAAAGCGACATAGTATTAACCTGCGGAAAGCTCCGCTTTGACACCAAGGCGCGCATCGCTTCCGTGGACAGTGAGGCTTTATCTCTTACGCGCAAGGAAACGGGAATCTTGGAATACCTGATGCTTAATCAGGGGCGTCCGGTAAGTCAAGAGGAGCTTATCGAGCACGTTTGGGATAGCAGCGTGAACAGCTTTAGCAACGCAACCCGCGTTCACATCTCGTCGCTCCGCAAAAAGCTACGCAGCGCTTTGGGATACGACCCGATTCGCAATCGGATTGGAGAGGGCTACGTTATGGAGGATAGCGAATGAAAAGGCTTTCTCTGCAATGGCGCATAACGATTATGACGGCACTGCTCACGTGTGCAGCATGCGTGCTGACGAACTGCCTGGTCGGCTATACGGGCATGCGCTACATGGATGCCATCGGCAGTAACATCTCGGCCTTTAACGCAACCGGCGAAGATTCGCCCCAGGCGTTCGACCCAACGAAAGCGACCCCCGATGACAAGATCACGATCGTCGTAAACGACGCACAGGAGTCTTTTGGCACGACAACCTGGTGCATCACGGCTGGAGTCACACTCCTTGGCGGCGTGCTGGCATACTTTGTGAGCGGCCGTGCGCTCAAACCGCTACGGGCTTTTGCAGCCCAGGTTGAACGCGTGCAGCCTGACAACCTAAGCGAAATCAGACTCAGTGAAGATGTGCCCACCGAGCTACAACGATGCAGCGCCTCATTCAACGACATGATCGCCCGTCTTGGCGAAGGGTTCTCTGCACAGCGTCAGTTTACCGGCAACGCCGCACACGAGCTGCGCACCCCGCTCGCCCTTATGCAAGCACAGATTGAACTATTCATCTCCGAGCACTCCGGTTTGCAACCCGAAACAGCCGAGCTGCTCGGCCTGCTACAAGAACAAACCGAGCGCATGTCTCGAATGACCAAGGTATTGCTTGAGATGAGTGAGCTCCGCAGCGTTCCTTGCGAGGACGATGTTGAACTCGGTCCCTTGTCCGAAGAGGTCCTCACTGACCTTGCGCCACTTGCCGAAAATAGGAGCATAGCCCTCAACTGTGCTGGAGACGCTTTAGTAATCGGGAGCGACACGCTCCTCTATCGGTTGCTGTTCAACCTGGCCGAAAACGCCATCCGTTACAGCCGCTCCGGCTCGACTGTCAACGTCTCCATCAGCGGCAGCGACAGCCACGTGCTCCTGCGAGTCAAAGATGAGGGCCCGGGAATACCCAAGCAGTACCGAGAGAGCATCTTCCAGCCGTTCTTTCGTCTAGACAAATCCCGCAGCAGGGCATACGGCGGCGCAGGACTCGGGCTAGCGCTTGTTTGGGAGATTGCAGCACTTCACGGTGGCACGGTAGAGGTCGAAGCAAGTTCCGAGAACGGGACTACCATGCTCGTAAGCCTTCCAAAACGATCCGCAGCGTTAACCGAACAGTAAAACGAAAGGGGTCCCGAGCAACAGGAGTACAATTGCTGCATTGTTGCCACCTGATGGGAGATGGAAGATGGACTGCGATGGCTACCCGCGCATTCCCATGCCGTTGATGTGCACTGCCTTTGTGCCGGGGCAGATTGACGCTGCGGTTGCAGGCATTTCCGACCCCGATTCACGCACCATCGCCACGGCAGAAGCGCTGTACTTTCGCGGACAGGCCACACCCGCCGCCGAGACAGCACGCCCCTATCTTGACGCCACCGACCCCGCACTGCGTTATTCCGCATGCCTTATCTGCGGATATGCCAGTCTGTCGCTCAACCGTATCGCCGATGCCCGCCGTTGCCTTGCGGGCATCCTCGATGCGCCAACTGACGAGGAATCGCCCGCCGTCCACGCCACGCATATCCTGTTCGCCTCCGCTGCGAGCGTCCTGCTGCACTTGCCTTCCCCGCATTCCGCCGAAGAGTTTTATCCGCTTGCGGCGCATCTGCCCGAAGGCCTGCGCCTGTTCGCCAGCTACGTGATGGCGCATGCCCTGTACCTGCGCGGCGAATATGGCCGCAGTCTGGGCATGGCGGAAAACGCCCTGATCATGAAACAGGGAAGTTATCCCATCTCGGAGCTGTTCCTGCACTTGTCGGCTTCCATGGCCTGCATGAGCCTCAAGGACATCGACACCGCAAAGGCACACTTCGGAGCCGCTTGGGACGTTGCGCGTCCCGACGGCCTTATCGAACTCATTGGCGAGCACCACGGCCTTTTGCAGGGGCTTATCGAGGCGTGTCTAAAAACGCAATACCCTGACGACTTCGCACGCATCATCGAGATTACGTATCGATTCAGCTACGGCTGGCGGCGCATCCACAACCCCGATTCGGGCGAGGACGTGGCCGACGATCTAACGACCACGGAATTCACCATGGCCATGCTCGCCTGTCGCGGGTGGACCAACGCCGAAATCGCACGCCACATGGGAGTATCGCCGGGCACCGTCAAAAACCGCCTATCCGGCGTATACGCAAAGCTTGGCATCGGCACACGCGCCGAGCTGGTCGCGCATATGTTGCGTTAGCAACCGGGCTGCCAAGCGCATCGAACGCGTTCCGGAACCCGGCGCTTCGCTCAATTAATTTGGACATTTTGACTCTTGAACGGCACTACCGCCACGGGGCACCTTCTCGCAAAATTGGATTATTTCCTCCGATATTTGCGGGATGGGAGCCCAAAATGCTTGATCGCCGTTCGTTACTTATCGCCGGAGCATCCTCGCTGGCAGGCATCATGCTGCCTCGCGTGCCGGGCAGCGCAAACGCCTTCATACTGCCATTCATCCCCACCGAGGCCTATGCCGACGAAGAAGACCCCTTCAAGGTGCTCGTTCTCTCGCGCACCATGTTTGGTGTGGTCGTGGTCGACGTCGCCAACAAGAATATGCCCATCAAGGGAGCCCAGGTCACGCTCGCGTCGCGTTATGCCGCGGGCAAGCAGCTCTCCGCCACTACCGACGACGAGGGCACGGCCATCTTTGAGGTCGCCCCTCTTTCGGAAGGCTACGTGGACGAGGCAACGCTTCTCGACGCGTACGACTTTAACGGCGGCATCTCCATCAGCATGAAAGGCTACCGCGATGTCGAGATTCCCCTCGCACGTGTCCAAGGCGGCACCGCCATTACCGCACCCACACGTCCGCTCTCCGATGGCGAGCCGTACTTTCGACAGCTCACATTCGACGAATGGGACATCCAGTACGCCGACGCCACGTTTATGGCACTGCCGAAGGACGACACGGCAAACGACCAGCCCGACACGCACGCTTTTACCGTGCAGGCGCATCTGCCACAGGGTGGACAGGCAACGTTGCACATCAACAAGGTAATGCCCGTCACGGGTAGCTCGCCCGAAACCGTCACGCAGATTGGCCAAGTCAAGGCCAGCGCATCGGGCGCAGATAATCTGGCGACGTTCACACTCGAAGACAAGTTTCTCGACGCGGCATCGGGCCTTCTGGAAGAAGGGTGCAAATTGCGCTTTGTCCTCGACTATCAGGGCAAAACCTACACGCTCTCCTCCCCCATGACCGTTGTCACCGCGCCGGCGGCAAAGGCGGAATCCGGATCGACCACTATCGTCCCCACTACCATGGACCAAGAGATCACTCCGTTTGATTTCCCGGCGGCGTTTCCCGGCATCGGCGGCAATAAGTTCACGTGCTGGATGCCCTCATTCCCCATTTTGTTCGATTTCTCTTTTGCCGGGTACGTGCTGTTTGGCGGAGGATACAAACCGGTCGGCTACATGAACGATTCAGGCAATCCGGATCCGGAGTACTGGAAGAAATCGCCGCGCGAGTCGGGCGCCAAGCAGGCAAACCGCTACCTCGACGAGATGGAGGGGAAGTGGAATCAGTACAAGAGTATGAGTGCCGGTTCGGGAACCGATCCAAGAAACACTAAGCTCCTTCGCCACCATTGTACGCTGCTGTTCACGATGGATATCGCCACACAGCTGTACGGCTCGCTCGCCTACGATTGGGTGGGCAAAACCTGGGGCAACAACAACGACCCCGCATACGGCAATATTAAGGCGCTCTTTCAAGTAAGAACCGACCTCAATTGGACCGAGCAGTTTACCCTAGGACCGGTGCCGTTTTTCCTAAACGTCAACCCCTGGGTGCTGGCGAAGCTGGCGCTCGCCGTGGGTGCCCACACGCACGGCAGCGGCGCGGCGTTTTTTAAAAACATTTCGCTCGACTTTTCAAACACCTCGGGCTCATTCACCATCCAGATCGGGCTTGCCGTCACCTTTGGCGCCGGCGTTGCAGGCGTCGCTTCGTCTGCCGTGCGCGGCGCCGCATCCCTCACGCTGTTCATTGGGTACGAGAAGGCAGATGGACACCAGCTTCCGCGACTGCGCGTAGGTGCAGACGTCGATGTCGATGTGATACTCCAGTTCGTAATGTTCAAGTGGACCACCAAGGCTTGGTCGGGGTCGTGGCCCACACTCCTCGATTCGTGGAATATGTCGGTGAACAATGGCAACCAGTATGTGCTCCAGCGCTCTGAGCTCGCATTGGGTGGAGATATGCCTTACACGTTGGATGCCCGCTTCGGCACGCCCAGCAACATCGAGGCGGGCGGCGTGCCGCAATTCATCGCATCGGCCACCATCGTCACCAACGCCGAGCTGCTCGCACGCGCCGAGGTTAAGGCCACTGCAAGGAATGTCGCGCCTACCGTACGCGATTGGGACCGGTCGGTCACGCGCATTGAGCTCGAGGCGGATGCAGAAAGCGACGACACGGGACAGATCGAGCATTTCGTCCACGCACTGATAGAGAACTACGAAAACGCCGCGCCGATGTATGAGTACACCTATATCGGGCAGGCGGCGAACGCCGTTGCGGACCCCAACGCCAATTCTGCTGGTGTATCGGAGGACGAGCGTGGCGGCATCAAGCCCTCGAGCGACAACGTGCTGTTTGCTGGCGTGCTCAGCGAAGCCCACATGAAGCTGACAATGATTGCCGGCGTAGAATGCCTGTTCCGTATCGCCTCAGTGCGCTACGGCGACAATGGCCGCTCGCGCCTGGTGATGCACACAAAGGCAAACGGCACGTGGTCCGCCCCCATGCCCGTGGACTTTCCCCTTGGGTTTGGCGAGAACGACGTGGAGCGCGACGGCATATACGATTACGACTTCGACGTGGTGGAATATACGGACGGCAGGGGAAACAAGGACGCCTACGTGCTGCTGGTCTCGGGCGAGCGCCCCGCCGGTGACAACACCCTTTTCGATACGGCGAGCACATCCGGCATACTGTCCGTTGTGCGCCTGCGCATAAGCAACGACGGAGTTCGCGTGATATCGCACACGTCGTGGCGCAGCATCTCGCGCGGCCGCCTGCAAGAGGATGGCTACCATTGCCTGCAGTGTCCACGCATCACGGTGGGCAAGACGCTCGTCGACGGACGTCTGTCGGGCGCCTACCTCCACCGCCGCGGAACCACCGCAGAAAAGGCGCTCGGCAGCGAGGCCGAGGTTGCGCTGGAGTGCTTTACCCTGTGGTCGGACGTTTCGGGCGACAGCCTGACGTTCCGCCAAGTTCTCCGCTTTCCACAAGCACCGTCGAGTATCGAGCTGGGCGGGCCCGAAAATATCAACGGCAAAATGGTGGTGCCCGTTGCGTATGAGACTGCAGACGGTTGCGGCTGCGCATCGTACGCCGTTATCGGCCAGTCCATTGCGGGCTGGGGCGTTATGTCACCAGATGCCACAGTACCCCGTGCGGTGCCGTGGCCACAACATTCGGGCTTTTTGGCAACCGTCAACGAGCAACTGCAGCATATTACTTGGACGCGAGGCGCATCGGCATTTGCAACGCAGCCCGTGGGTGCCGCAGGCTGTGGCCCGGCATCGTTTAGCGTAAGCAACAACGGCAGGTGCGTGCTCTATGTAGAGAACACCGATGGCAAGGTGGGACAAACCTACGACGAAGAAGGTAACCCGGTAGCAGTGATGGGCAAGCACTTCCGCATCTTCGCCAGCGCCTTGGCAGGCGATCTGTTCACGGAGCCGTTTGTGATGTGCGAGCTGGACCATCCCGTCGATCAGATAACGACATTTTTGACGTCGGGAGGCATGCTCTCCGCGCTCGCCACGCACATTGTGAGCGCGGAGAAGAGCGAGGCAGAGTTGCACGGCATCGAAGTGCCCTTGGTGGCGTGTGCCACTCCGACAGGAGCAGTCGCTACCTCGGGCGCGGTGGTGCCCGGAGCAGCAGGCGAATCCTTCATGGTCACGGTGCGAAACGACGGCAACACCTTGCTGACCGCCGGCACGATCGATCTGTACCGAGAGGGCTCCAGCCAGCCGTTCTCCAGCGCATCCATCGGGTTCGGAGCGAACACACGCATGGCATCGATCTACGATCCAGAGCTTGCCGAGGACGCTTCGGCCAACGACATGGCGCATGTGAAGTACGCGCTCGAGACGCTGGGCACACGTTTTGCAACGCACCCACTGGTAGCCGACAACGGCAACGCCGTGCTGGCACCGGGTTGCACGGCGCAGTTCCGCATGAGCTTCGCTATCCCCGAGAGTTGGAGCGACGAAGTGGGCAAACGCGTAACGCTATATGCGAAGGCGCGTAATCTGGTGGCGCTCGATCCCGTAACGCTCGAGGAAATTCGACCGGGCGCAAACTCGGCGCTGGGTGCCGTGCTGCACGAGCTTCATGTGCCCGACGCGGCATGCGAACGCTCAGAAGTTCAGGTCGGCGTATGCGACAACGCGGATACGACGGAACTTCACGACGCCCCGATGACGGTCGACGGCGATGGCGGCACGAGTGGCGGCGGTACTGACAAGGGCGGCGGCTCCGGCGGAAGCAGCTCCAGCAGTGGCAAGGACCACGGCACTAACAAGCGCTCCGGAAAAGCGGGCGCGCTTGCGGGCACGGGCGATGTCAACGCTCCCCTTACGGCAGCCGCAGCAGCACTCGCCGCAGCTAGTGCCGGCCTTGTCGCCTACAGCGCCCGCCGCACGGCGCTCGAAAACGACACCGCCGATGAGGTCAATTCGGATACGCCTCGCTAGCTCTCAGTTACCTTTGCGAGAGACGCCGACTCGGCTCATCGACCATCAAAATGGGCTGGTTCTGGATACCCAGAGCCAGCCCATTACGCATTAGATGTCGTCAGAGGAGTTGAGTTCTGCCTCGAGCTTGGCACGCCGTCTTTTCGCCAACAATCCGCACGACACGTCTTCGACAGCGTATCCAACCGCAAACGCAGCAAGACACATTCGGCCGTCTTCAAACTTACTCGGACAGAGCCGACTCGGTTTTGTCCGAGTAAACGAATCTCCATCGAACTCCGAACGATTGTTCGATGGATTTCGTGTTGGTTGGAATCGTCTGTGGGCTGGGCTATGCTACTTTGACTATCTATATGACTTAAACGCAGCAAAGGAGCACCGAGAGAGCGAGTATGGCAAAAAACACCGCAAACTATGGTAACGACAGTATCCGCCAGCTCAAGGACGAGGAGCGCGTACGCCTGCGCCCTGCCGTCATCTTTGGCTCGGACGGGCTCGACGGCTGCGCGCATGCCGCCTTCGAGATCCTGTCCAACGCCGTTGACGAGGCGCGCCAGGGCTACGGCAAGCTCATCACCCTTACCGCCTTTCGCGATGGCTCCATTCAGGTAGAGGACAACGGCCGCGGCTGCCCGCTCGACTGGAACCCCTCCGAGAAGCGCTTTAACTGGGAGCTCGTCTTTTGCGAGCTCTACGCCGGCGGCAAATACAACAACAACCAGGGCGGTGACTACGACTTCTCGCTCGGTACCAATGGCCTGGGCTCGTGCGCGACCCAGTACGCCTCCGAATACATGGATGTCACGGTTTGGCGCGACGGCAACAAGTACTCCTTACACTTTAAGAAGGGCAAGGTTGTCGGCGCCAAGAAAAAGGCACTCGAGATTGAACCCAGCGACGAGAACCGCACCGGCACCACCATCAAATGGCGCCCCGATCTTGAGGTCTTTACCTCGATCAGCATTCCCCACGATTGGTATCGCGAGACCATGCGCCGTCAGGCCGTGGTCAACGCCAACGTGACCTTCCGCCTGCGCATCGAGGGCGACGACGGCGAGTTCTCCGAAGAGGACTTCTGCTATCCCAAGGGTATCGAGGACTACGTGCTCGAAAAGGTCGGTACCGACTACCTCACCGAGCCCTTCTTTATCGAGGCCGACCGTCGCGGTCGCGACCGCGAGGACCTGCCCGACTACAACGTTAAAATCACCGCATGCATGTGCTTCTCGCGCACCTTTATGATGCAGGAGTACTACCACAACTCATCGTGGCTCGAGAACGGCGGCTCGCCCGAGAAGGCTGCCCGCAGCGCTCTGACCAGCGCCATCGATTCCTACATTAAGCAACAGGGCAAGTACAACAAAAACGAGAGCAGCATCAAATGGCAGGACGTCCAGGACTGCCTGGTTCTGGTGACTAACTGCTTCTCCACCCAAACGTCCTACGAGAACCAGACCAAGAAGGCCATCAATAACCGCTTTATCCAGCAGGCCATGACGGCATTCTTTAAGGAGCGCCTCTCGACCTATCTGATCGAGAACAAAGACGCTGCCAACAAGATTCTGGAGCAGGTGCTCATCAACAAGCGCTCGCGCGAGAATGCCGAGAAGACGCGCCAGAGTATCAAGACCAACCTGCAGCAGAAGACCGACATGGCCAACCGCGTGCAGAAGTTCATCGACTGCCGCTCCAAGGACAAGAGCCGTCGCGAGATTTACATCGTAGAGGGCGACTCGGCAGCAGGCGCCATTCGCACCTCGCGCGATGCCGAGTTCCAGGGTGTTATGCCCGTCCGCGGCAAGATCCTCAACTGCCTGAAGGAAGATTATCCGCGTATCTTTAAGTCCGACATCATCATGGACCTCATGCGCGTGCTGGGCTGCGGCGTTGAGATCAAGGACAAGCGCATTAAGAACCTCGGCGCCTTTGACCTGGACAACCTCAACTGGAACAAAGTCATTATCTGTACGGACGCCGACGTCGACGGTTACCACATCCGCACGCTCGTGCTCACCATGCTCTATCGCCTGGTGCCCACGCTCATCGACGAGGGTTACGTGTATATCGCCGAGTCGCCGCTCTACGAGATCAACTGCAAAGAGAAGACCTACTTTGCCTACACCGAGCTCGAAAAGAACGGCATCCTTAAGGAGATCGGCGACCAAAAGTGCTCCATCAACCGCTCCAAGGGTCTTGGTGAGAACGATCCGGACATGATGTGGCTCACCACCATGAACCCCGAGACGCGTCGTCTGATCAAGGTGGAGCCCGAGGACGTCACCAAGATGGAGACCATGTTCAACCTGTTGCTGGGCAACGACGAGGCAGGCCGCAAGCGCCATATCTCCGAGCACGGCAAGGAATACCTGGACCAGCTTGACCTGCAGTAACAGCAAATCGATAACGACGGCCCATAAGAAGTTCAAGAGGAAATCGTGGCAAAGAAGAAGACGAAGAACCAGCCAAAGAAAAAGCAGGTCAACGCCGAGAACGTCATCGGCCTGCACTCCGAGGTCACCGACCAGCCGATCACGCAGACGCTCGAGGTCAATTACATGCCCTACGCCATGAGCGTCAACGTCTCGCGTGCGTTCCCCGAGATCGACGGTTTTAAGCCCTCGCACCGCAAGCTGCTCTACACCATGTACAAGATGGGTCTGCTCAAGGGCGAGCGCCAGAAGAGCGCCAACATCGTGGGCCAGACCATGAAGCTCAACCCACACGGCGATGCCGCGATCTACGAGACGATGGTGCGCCTAGCCACCGGCAACGAGGCACTGCTTGCCCCCTTCGTAGAGTCGAAGGGCAACTTTGGCAAGTACTATTCGGGGGACCTGAGCTACGCCGCCTCGCGTTATACCGAGGCCAAGCTCTCCCCCATCAGCGCCGAGATCTTCAAGGACATCGACAAGGATCCGGTCGACTTCGTCGACAGCTACGACGGCGCCATGAAGGAGCCGCGCCTGCTGCCCACCACGTTTCCCAACATCCTTGTCTCGGCCAATAAGGGCATCGGCGTCGCCATGGCATCCGACATCTGCGGCTTCAACCTCAACGAGGTCTGTACTGCCACCATGCACTACCTGCAGGATCCCGACTGCGACCTGCTCGAGTACATGCCCATGCCCGACTTCTCGACCGGCGGCGAGATTATCTACCGTCGCGAGGAGATGGAGAAGATCATCGAGACCGGCCTTGGCAGCTTCCAGATTCGCTCCCGCTGGCGCTGGATTCCCGAAGAGCGCATCATCGAGGTGTACGAGATTCCCTACACCACCAAGACCGATGTCATCATCGAGCGCATCGTCAAGCTCTCCAAGGAGGGCAAGGTCAAGGAGATCGCCGACATCCGCGATGAGACCGACCTTTCGGGTCTGCGCATCGCCATCGACCTTAAGCGCGGCGTCGACCCCGACAAGCTCATGGCCAAGCTCTATCGCTCGACCACGCTGCAGGATTCGTTCTCGTGCAACTTCAACGTGCTGGTCGATGGTTACCCTCGCGTTATGGGCGTGCGCCAGATTCTGCACGAGTGGGTCAAGTGGCGTATTGAGTCCACGCGTCGCCGCATTAACTTTGACCTGGGCAAAAAGTCCGAGCGCCTGCACCTGCTGCACGGCCTCGAGGCGATCTTGCTCGACATCGACAAGGCCATCGCCATCATCCGCGGCACCAAGCTCGAAGCCGAGGTCGTGCCCAACCTTATGAAGGGTTTCGACATCGACGAGACCCAGGCCGAGTTTGTTGCCGAGCTTAAGCTCCGCAACATCAACGAGGAGTACATCCTCAACCGCACCAAGGACATTGCCAAGCTTGAGGGCGAGATTGCCGAGCTTGAGGAGATCCTCTCCAGCGAGGAGAACATCAAGAAGGTCATCAGCGACGAGCTGGCCGCGGTCAACAAGAAGTACGTGATGCCGCGCCGCACGGGCAGGATCGAGCCCCACGAGGTCATCGAGGTAAGCCTGGAGCCCGAGGTCGAGGAGTACCCGGTTACCATCATGCTCTCGCGCGATGGCTATCTTAAGAAGATGACGGACCGCGTGCTCAAGAAGGCGACCACGCTCAAGTACAAGGACGGCGACAAACCCTTTATCGAGTTCCCGTCCTCCAACACCCACGAGTTGCTGGTCTTTACCAACAAGAGCCAGGTGTACAAGTGCAAGGTTGCGGCGTTTGAGGATACCAAGTCGGCCCAGCTGGGCTCGTACCTGCCGACCGATCTTGAGATGGAACCCGACGAGAGCGTCATCTGGGTCATCGACCCCGAGGACTACAAGGCCGACGTGTTGTTCGTCTTTGAGAACGGCCGCGTGGTGCGCGTCGCGCTTTCTGGATACGTCACCAAGACCAACCGCAAACGCCTCAAGAACGCCATCTACGGCGGCAGCAAGCTGCTGTATGCCCAGGTGCTCAACACAGATCGTGACATCGCGCTGGTCTCGAGCGACTATCGCCTGATGAACTTCAACACGTCGCTGCTCAAGACCAAGACGACCACCAACACGCAGGGCGTCCAAGCCTTTACGGCCAAGAAGGGCCGCTCGGTCACCACCGTCGGCACAACCGAGGAGATTCTTGGCGCCGGCGTCTCGGCCGAGAAGTTCACCGCGCAGAGCCTCCCCTCAGCCGGTGCCCTCATGAAGGAAAACGACATGCCGAGCCTGTTTGACTAGGTACCACGGCAACGAGACCGTTAGATACTTCGCAAAGCGACGAGGCCCGGAGCGCAACGGCATTGCGCCCGGGACTCGTCGTTTTTCTTCTCAACTATTTCTTAACGCAGATTAATTGATTTCTGCTTATTTTTCTGCGTTAAGAAATGTCAGCGTCACTGCTTCGATGCCCTTTGGTCGATCGTTAGCAAAACTTGCAAAAATTAGCAAAACTTGCAAAAATTAGCAAAACTTGCAAAGGAGACACCATGGAGTACAGCAAGAACCCCTTTACCCCGACGTTCGGAAGTATCCCTCCCTTTCTAGCGGGTCGCGAGCATATTCTGCGTGACATCAACCGTGGTTTTATCAACGGCCCGGGAGATCCAAACCTGTCGACTATTTTTACGGGCGCAAGGGGAACGGGCAAGACGGCGCTTCTCTCGCTCCTTTCAGAAACGGCGCTTGAACACGGTTGGATCGCAGCAAATGTCTCCGCCATGCCAGGCATGCTCGAAGATATTATCGAGCGAACCAAAGAAGCCGCAGATAGCTACCTCTCACAGCCTCATGCGCGCATAAACGGCGTTCAAATTGGTCCAGTGGGCATCGATTGGACATATGCTCAAGAGGTCCAGGGCAACTGGCGCACACGCATGAATGGCATCTTTAAGCAACTCGAAAAACATGACATCGGACTTCTCATTACCATCGATGAAGTCACCGTCGATCTCGAAGAAATGCTTCAATTTGCCTCTGTTTACCAGCACTTTGTACGCGAAGGTAAAAAAGTTGCCCTACTCATGGCAGGACTGCCCTACAAAGTATCGGCGTTGCTGCGTAACGATTCCGTCTCGTTCCTCAGGCGTTCCCAATATCATCAGTTAGGACGAATCACTGACGTTGAAATTGCAAACGCGTTTCGCAAAACCGTTGAGGCCGGAGGACGTTCAATCACACCAGAAGCGCTCGAGAATGCTGTGAAGGCCGTCGACGGATTCCCCTACATGATGCAGCTCGTCGGATATCGCACTTGGGATGTTTCGGAGAACTCGCCCCAAATCAGTGCATCCGATGTCCAGCAGGGTTCCCTACTCGCACGCATGGAGCTGCGTGATCGCATTCTCGAAACGACCTATCGAGAGCTTTCCGATAAAGACATTGAGTTTTTACTCGCGATGCTGCCCGATTCTGGCCCCAGCAGGGTCTCGGAGATAGCCAAACGCATGGGCGTCGCCAGCAACTACGCAAGCCAATACAAACGCCGCCTTCTCGAGGACGGCGTCATCGGGGAACGTGGGCGTGGTCTCGTTGGCTTTGACATCCCCGCATTCAGGGAGTTCCTGAGCGAGAAAGTCTCCTAGCACGCGGAGATGTCCATAAGGACATCAACGCATGGCAATCAGTAATCCTCTTGGTAAGGGAAGTAGGCTTTCCGCCAACGCTGATTGCCATGCGTTCTTCTTGCCCTTAGGCAAGCTTGCGAGCGAGCTCTCGCACCTCTTCCAACTTGGGCGACGATGCCATGCTGCCGCGCTCGGTCATACCGCTGATGGTGACAATGCCCTGGTCCTCCCACTTGCAGTACGCGCATGTGGACTTGTACATAGCAATCGCCGCATCATAGACGCCCTCGCTGTGGCTATCGAGCAAAAGGGCCGTCTTGGTGAACGGGAAGCCCGTAGCACCGAAGGCGTACAGGCGGTCGATGGC
Source organism: uncultured Collinsella sp. (assembly GCA_900548515.1). Lineage (GTDB taxonomy): Bacteria > Actinomycetota > Coriobacteriia > Coriobacteriales > Coriobacteriaceae > Collinsella. The sequence continues at coordinate 15,832 of URKU01000041.1, forward strand.
GGCCTTCTCCTGCGCAGTGATATCAAACCAGTAGATAGGCGAAGCGAAGACAACCAT
>URKU01000042.1 GCA_900548515.1 uncultured Collinsella sp.
AACTGCGGGAATGGCCTATTTGCTCAATGTGTTCGGCTGAGATCGGAAATCAACCTTCTGCACATGTCATCCACGAGCCGTGATTTTTCCAGCTCTTTAGCTGTTGTCATTTTTTTGAGGGTTCGCCGTCGTTAGCGCTCAACGAACTCTTGGATTTCCGCGAGCAGGCGCTTTGCCTCCTGACGGCCCTGGATATACAGGTCCAAAAGCTTTGCCGAATCGTGCTCGACATGGCCGACCTCGACCGGCTTTTGCGGAGCGACGACCAACGCGCGGCCCTCGCGCTCATACTTCCACAGGTGCATGCGCTGGATGTTGTAACGGTCGTGGCGCGTCTCGATAGCCTCGAGCAGATAGGGGTAGTCGGCATAACGCGCACGCGCGGCCGGCAAAAACTCGTAAGGCTTTTTCTCGTACGAGCGGTCCTGCGTGACGATGACGACCGCACGGTCGAAGCCCGCCTCCTCGAGCACATGCTCGATAGGAACCGAATCGGCTACGCCGCCGTCGACGTATTTGTGCCCGTCAATCTCGACCGGCGGCGTCACCAGCGGCAGCGACGTCGAGGCGCGTACGGCATCGAGATCGAGCACGGCGCTTTTGACCGGGAGGTACGTGGCGGTTCCAAAAAGCATGTCCGTCGCGACGGCGTACATCTCGATGGGGCTCGCGTCGAACGTCTCATTGTCAAAGGGATCCAGACGGTCCTGGACATCGTTGAAAATAAAGTCGTAACCCACAATAGAGCCCGTGGACGCAAACGATGCGGCACCCATGAAGCGGCTGTCGTTGCAGAAAGCCAGGTTGATGCGGTTGGCACGGCCGATCTGGTGCGACTTGTAGTTCACGCCGTTGAGGGCGCCGGCCGATACACCGTAGACAGCCGGAATCTCAACGCCGGCCTCCATGAGAACGTCGAGCACGCCCGCGGTAAATTGCCCGCGAAAACTGCCACCCTCCAAAACGAGCGCGACCTTGCCGGCGTTCTTTGCCTTATCTTCTGCAGTCATATTGACCTCCTGCGATTGCGTTTTGGCCTTCTTCTACCCAGTTTTGGGATGGCGAGAGCGCGGGTTTTTCAAGGCGGCAGGTGAAGCGGAAAGTGTGTCCCAGTTTGAGGCGGGATTCTGGGATGAACTTTCCGCTAGCCATTCATTTGGAAACTGCATCCCATTCCGAGCTTGGATTCCGGGATGCGCTTTCCGCTTGAGCTGCCATTGGGAAAGCATGTCCCACTCTACGGCTCGATTCCGGGTCGCAGTTTCCGCTTGAGGCGCCATCCGGAAACTACGTCCCAGTCTGAGCGCGGATTCCGGGATGGACTTTCCGCCTGGGCCGCCATTGGGAAAGTGTGTCCCACTCTGCGTCACTGAGGCGTTTTCTTTACGCCCACGCCCTGCACAGAGTTCGATTCTCCGCGGTTTGGGGAATCCGTTGATGGGTTGAGGCCGGGGCAAGACGCTCGATCGGCATCGCATCTATATCTAGCTGGGGCATTGCGCGGAGAATCCGCGTATTTGCTTCGCAAATCCGCACCGGCTTCGGCCGCCTGCCGGCGTCCTCGCCCGCTCGCTACAAACGCTTCGCGTTTGCTTAACGCTCGCGCCCTGCATAGAGTTCGATTCTCCGCGGTATCTGTAAGTAATAAAAAAGCAGGTAGAGACACTTCTCTACCTGCCTGTAACTATTGGTGGAGGCGCGGAGAATCGAACTCCGGTCCACGAAAGCCCCCTGATTGGCATCTCCAAGCTCAGTCGCTGGTTTAGTCTCGGACGCTTTGCGCGCAGCGACACGCTCGCGGCGTCCTAACCGGTTCGGTCTTAGCCTGCGCCATACCGATTACGTGCGCAGGAGCATTCCCCTAAAATGACGTCGCGCCGGTGTCGGGGAAATCACCGGGTTGGCGCGCCGCTATAAACTAAGCAGCGAGAGCCATAGGCTCAAAAGAAGAGTTGTTGTCAATTCAATTTGACGGTACCCCTGTTTAACGAGGCGAGGAGACCTCGGCTTGCTTCCTCTCTCAGAGCTATCGTGTCGAAACCAGTCGCCCCCGAATGTCGGGAAGTCTGGATGGTGTCGGGTCTGCAAACACCCGATAACCGTCGACTTTTCAAGGAACACGCGGGGTGAACCCCGCTCGTGGATAGCTATCTTACCACGTTCTGAAAGCGGACAGCTGTTCTATGCACGAGCTGTGAAGACCCCAATGTGCGCCGCACTTCGCACTTTTGCTACCGATCGCGTCACGTATATTTTCGCCAAGCAAAATTGACCCGTCGAAAGGACCGTTATGGATACCAAGCAGCAACTCGTCAATGCCCTCGCAGGCCTGGGCTCAACCATTACCGAAGCTATGGATGTCATCGAAGGCTTTGTCCCCTGCGGACATCCCGCCCTCACGGTATCGAACGCACTCGTCGCGCTGGACGCTGACGATGATGCAGCTCTCGCCCAGCAGCTTGAGACCGTCGAGGGCTTTATCGACCACGTGAGTGAGAACCGCGGCGTGGCCGCCTACCACGGCATCGAGGTCGAGCTCGCGGGTCCCAAGGCCGATCTGTTCGCAGCAATCCGCGAGGTAGGCGCCCTTATGCAGACCGCAGGCGTCAAGAACACCCAGGTCAACGAGTGGGTTTACCGCAGCCTGGCAGCACTAAACGCTTCCGACGAAAAGGCTGCCGAAAAGCTCGCCGAAGCTCCCGTCATCAAGGCAGCGCTTTTGTAATTAAAGGATGCGCGGCCTTCTGGGCGCCGACGTTCCGAAGGCCGCGCAGACAGCCAGGCGCTAGCAGGACACCCGCCCGCCACGTTCGGCCAAAGCAAGAATCGGCATCATTTGACGAGGTTTCTTTGCTGCAAGATCGGCATGTTCGAGCAGCTTGCGATCGTTGGTCACCAAGTAATCGACCTGGGCGCGTTTGCATGCGGCGAGCACCAAGTTGTCCTCGTAATCGCGATGGAGCGTCAGATATTTGTCGGCTAGCCACAGATCGGATGCATCAGCGCCCACGGCCGTGGCGTTTTCGGTCATATTCCGAACAAACGCCAGCGCTGCATCGCCAATCGCGCGGGCAGATGCCTCGTCGAGCGCTCCCCCACTGGCAAGAACGCTACGCTTCAGCTCGTGTTGGACAACGTACAGCACGTCCTTGGCGATATGCACCGGGAAGAACAGCAGCGCCCCCGTCTCCGTTGCCTGCCCAATAAACGCACGCGCGGCAAGCGACTCGGCATGGTCGACGCAAAACGAATCAACCCATACGTTGGCATCCACCATTATTTTGAGGGGAGCCCCACTCACAGGATCATCCCCTTTTGGCGATAGCGCTCGTCCATGGCTTCGGAATAGATTGTGTCCCAATCGCGATCGTCGGATACGGGCGACGTAGCGATGCCCAGGTCCGCGTACAGCTGATCCACCGCTGCCCACGACGCGGCGAACGGAGTATCGGGCGCGACGGTCTGCCGCCGGTCGTCGACGGCCGCAAGCACTTCCTCGCACTGCCCGCCACCCTGCGCGACCTTGGCCACCACCTTTTTGATGAGCTCGGGCAGCGACCCGCCCGAAAGCCGCAGCGCCTCCTCGGCACGGTTCTTGACCTGGCGATCCACGCGAACGTTCACCTGCGCCATGCCGCTAACAGCACCCACGTCGATCCCGCTCCCTTCAATTGCTAGCCATGCTAGCAACACTATATCGAGAAGCTAGCAAATGGTCAAATGCAAAAGGCCTGCGCCCGGACGACACCGATGCCGTCTGGGCGCAGGCCAGATAACGTGCGCGAACACGTCTGCTAGCGCAGGTAAGCCTTCGCGTTGCCCAGGCTGTAGGCGATCGTTGAGCCGTTGTGCAGCAGCGACGACGCCTGCGGAGTAATCATGCCGGTAATACCCAATGCCAACAGCGCCGAGTTGGTGAGCATCACCTTGGAATACGAACTCGTCAGACGGTCGATAAGCCCCTGACTCATGCGGCGCAGGCGCACGATCGCGGCGAGATCCGTGTCGGTCAGGATGATATCGGCGACCTCCTTGGCGATGTCGCTTCCGCCACCCATCGCCAGGCCCACGTCGGCCAGACCCAGCGCCGGCGAATCGTTGACGCCGTCGCCCACCATGGCAACGTGGCGCCCCTCGCGCTTAATCCGCTCTACGTACGCATACTTGTCCTCGGGCAGCAGCTCGGCCTTAAACTCATCGACACCCGCCTCTCGCGCAATGCGCTCGGCCGTGCGCTCCGAATCGCCCGTGAGCATAACGACATGCTTGACGCCCAGCGCATGCAGGTCGGCGATGGCCTCACGGACCCCGGGCTTGAGCGGATCCTCGATGCCGAGCACGCCGACGACCTTGCCGTCGACCGCCAGGTACAGCGGCGACAAGCCCTGCATCTGGGACTCGATGCGCTCCTTGATGTCGGATTCGAGCTGTGCGCCCTCGTCATCGAACACAAAGTGAGCGGAACCGATGATGGCACGACGCCCTTCGATGGACGAGGCAATGCCGTGCGCCACGATGTACTCGACGGCAGCGTGGCGCTCGCGGTGCTCGAGCCCGCGCTCGCATGCCGCATTGACCACGGCGCGCGCCACCGGATGCGGGAAATGCTCCTCCAAGCAAGCGGAAAGGCGCAGGATCTCGTCCTCGCTCCAGCCGTCAGTCGTCAGTACGCAAGCTAGGCGCGGCTGGGCCTCGGTCAGCGTACCGGTCTTGTCAAATACAATGGTGTCGGCCTTGGCAAACGACTCAAAGTACTTGGCGCCCTTGACCATGACGCCCATCTTGGCAGCATCGCTCATGGCAGTCATGACAGCGACGGAACCCGTGAGCTTGAGTGCACACGAGTAGTCGACCATCAGCGCCGCCGAGGTCTTGATAAGGCTGCGCGTGGTGAGCGCAACCAAGCCCGCGAGCAGGAAGTTCCACGGGACAATCTTGTTGGCAAGGTCCTCCATATGCGACTGGCCCTCGGACTTGAGCGAGTCGGCCGTCTGCACGAGCGAGACGATCGAGCGCAGCTTGGTCTGCGCCGTGTTGGCGCGCACGCGCACCAAGATGCTGCCGTCTTCCACGACGGTGCCGGCGAACACGTCGTCGCCCGCGCTGCGCTCGACGGCCAGCGGCTCGCCGGTCAGGGTCGCCTGGTTGACCATGGCGCTTCCCCGCTCGACCACACCGTCAATGCAGATGGACATGCCGGTGCGCACGGCGACCAAATCGCCGGGTTCAAGCTCGGTGGCGGCAACGCTTACCTCAGTGTCGCCGACGACCTTTTGCGCCTTGTCGGGCACATCGAGCAGCGAGTTGATGAGCTCGTTTTCGCTCATGGCGCGGGTGTAGTCCTCGAGCAGCTCACCCACGTTGAGCAGGAACATCGTCTGGCCCGCGGTGTCGACATCACGTTTGACGAACGAAATGCCGATGGCCGAAGCGTCAAGCACGGGAACGGTTAGGCGCGGCTGCGCCAGCTCATGAAGGGCAGCGCGCAAAAATGCCATGTAACCGGCCACGACAAACACCGCACGCAGAGGCGTCGGCAAGAACCAGCGGCGCGCGTAGTGGGCGCCGATAAGTGTGGCAAGATCCATGACGAGCTTGTGCTTGCGTGGCTCAAGCTGCATCACGTAGCCCGACTTGGCATCGGCGATAGCTTGAGCATCGAGCGCGTCCAGGGCATCGAGCACGGCCGCGCGACGCTGCTCGTCATATTCGAGCGCCATCTGGCCAATACGACCGTAAACGCGCACCTTGTGCACGCCGTCGATATCGCCGCTGAGCTTAAGAAGCGCATCGAGATCGCTCTCTGGCACAGGACCCGCCAACTGAAGGCGGGTCCTGCCAGGGATCTCGCTGATAATCGAGAATCTCATAGTTTGTGCCTGGGAGCGCTACTCGGCTGCCTCGTCAGCAGCGGCCTCGCTCTGGGTGATGTAAGCAGCCTCGGCAACCATGTCGTCGACATTAGCCTTGGCCTGCTCGACCATGTCCTGGTAGCCGTTCTTGATGCGCATGCCGCACGCGATACCCTGCACGCAGGCATTCTTGACCGGAGCGCTGGTAAGCAGCTTGATGCCGGCCGTACCGAGCAGAAAACCGCCACCAACAAGCAGGGTGTTAAACGTGGACTTCTTCATGATGTCTCTCCCTTTTCCGCAACAACTGCGGCACGGTGCCTTAGCACCCGAGTAAACAAGTTTGCTCGAGCACACTTTTGGAAAATAGTTTAGTATATCTAACTATTAAGTTCAACAAAGGTTAACTTTTTGGAAATCTTGAGGCGCGGAACAGCCGACTTTTGGCGATCCGCCTGCCGCAACGTACATCTCCGGCATCCAAGAAAGGCTCTCCCCCGACCCAACAAATCGAGGTCTAATTCTTTTCCGCGAAGTGAACGAGTGAAATCGGACCCCCGAAACATCTGCATTTTTCACCAGCAAAACCGCAGGAAAAACTCGACAAAACCGCAGGAAACCGACTCCAGAAAGTGTCAACGCTTAAGGGGTCCAAAAAAGGTCGTTCACTTCTCGGGAAAAATATTAGACTGCGATTTCCACCACCCCCGCAATGTGACAAAGGGACAGTCCCTTTGTCACATTGCGGATGCCTTCATCAGATCTGCCAGGCAACCGCTTCCTTTTGCAGCGCAACCATGCGGGCGAATTCTCCACCTGCCGCCTTGAGCTGCGCCGGAGTGCCCTGCTCGGCAACCACGCCATCCTTGAGCACGACGATATTGTCGGCATTTTCCACCGTGCGCATGCGATGGGCGATCACAATGACCGTTTTGCCGGCGAGCAAACGTGAAAGTGCCTGTTGCACCACGGTCTCATTCTCCACGTCCAAGCTCGCCGTCGCCTCGTCCAACAGCACGATGGGCGCATCTTTGAGCAGCGCGCGGGCGATGGAGATGCGCTGGCGCTCGCCACCGGAGAGTTTGGAGCCGTTCTCGCCGATCATGGTGTCGTAGCCCTGCGGCATGCGGTTCACGAACTCGTCGCAGTTGGCGGCACGCGCGGCCGCAAGCACTTCCTCATCGGTGGCATCACGACGCCCGAGGCGGATGTTTCCCATCACCGTGTCGTCAAAGAGCAGCACGTCTTGGAACACAATGGCGTAGTCGCGCAGCAGCACCTCGGGATCAACGCCCGCAACATCCACGCCACCCACGGTGACCGTGCCTTCGGTGGCATCCCAAAAGCGCGCGGCCAGGCGGCTCACCGTAGACTTACCGGAACCCGAAGGACCGACCAGCGCCGTAACTTCGCCTTCCTTGGCGGTAAAGCTCACATCGGTAAGAACTTTCTCGCCGGCACGGCCGTCCTCGCCCGCACCATAGCCAAATGCCACGTGATCGAACACCACATCGTGGCCCACGGGCTCAAATTTCTCGCTGCCCCGCGCCACAGGCTCTTCCATGATGGAATGCATGCGCTTGGCAGACGACTCGGCGGCAAACAGCTCGGACATTAACATTAACGCTTGGTCAAAGGGTGCATAGATACGGCTCACCATAAGCAGGAAGGCAAACATCACCAAAAAGTCGACCTGCCCGGAGGCGACCATCGCGGCACCCGTGACCAGCGTGGTGGCAATGCCCAGACGCAGGATGGCAAAGGCGGAGTTAACCAAAAGCCCGTTAGCGAGCTCGCCCTTGGTGGTCTCGCGCTCCTCGGCATCGATCACGGCGTTGAGTCCCTCAAGATAATGGGCCTCCTGGTTGGTGGCGCGGATCTCGCGAACGCAGTCGAGCGTCTCTTGAATTGCCTCGGTAACCTTGACCTTCTCGGCACGCACGCGGTCGAACACCGGAGTCATGGGGCCGCGTGTTAGATACAGCACGGCAAAGGCCACGGGAACGCTCCAAAACGCCGCGATCGCCAGCTGCCAGCAAAAGAACAGCGACGCCACGAACACAATGGCGCTTGCGATGATGGCACCCCAAAGCTCTCCCAGCACGTGGCTGTAGGCGTGCTCCATGGCCTGGACGTCGCCCATGATGGTCTCGGTTAAATCGGCCAGATCACGACGGCCGAAAAACGACAACGGCAGTTTGCGCAAGCGCTCGGCAATCCCCATGCGCTGCTTGCCGCACTCCTCGTAAAAGATGCAGTAGGTGTAGTAATACTGCTGCCAGTTAGAGGCAAAGAGCAACACAAAAAAGACCAGGAGGCCGCCCACGATCGGCAGGGCATCCGGCAGGTCGGCACCGGTGACGAGATGCTCGACAAAGCCGGCCATGACCAGGAACAAAAAGCCCATGCCGGCCATGGTCACAAGATTGGTGAGCGTGGTCCAGAAAATGCCGCGTTTTACGCCGGCGACGCCTTTATCGGATAGGAAATACTTCTTTTGGAATGAGGCGAACATTTAGGCCTCGCCTCCCTTCGCCACCGCGACATCCGCGGCAGCAGTGATCTTCCAGCTCGCGGCCTGTTCGTATTCGGCCCACATCTTGGCATACAGACCCTCTTGGGACAGCAACTCGGCATGAGTACCCGACTCCTGCACGCTGCCCTGGTTGAGCACCACGATTTGGTCTGCGCCCACTACAGTCGAGAGTCGGTGCGCAATCATAATGACCGTGCGACCCGCCGCCAGCTTGCTAAAGGCGCGCTGGATGAGTGCCTCGTTCTCGGGATCGGCAAACGCCGTGGCCTCATCGAGCACCACGATAGGTGCGTCCTTAAGGATCGCGCGGGCGAGTGCCACGCGCTGGACCTCGCCGCCCGAAAGATATGCTCCGCCGGCACCGAGCATGGTATTGATGCCCTGTGGGAGCTTGGCCACAATGTCGTCGCACTGAGCTGCGGAGAGGGCCGCACGCACTTCGTCGTCAGTGGCCGTAGGCTTGGAGGCGCGCACGTTATCGGCAAGTGTTTGCCGGAACAGCTGGTTGGTCTGGAACACGAAGGCAACCTGGTCCATAAGCTCGTGCGGATCCATATCGCGAACGTCCACACCGCCCACGAGTACGCGGCCCGAAGAGACATCCCAAAAACGAGGAATCAGGCTTGCGCAGGTTGACTTGCCGCCACCCGAAGGACCCACCAGAGCGAGGGTGCTACCAGCTGGAACGCTAAAACTTACATGGCTAACGGCAGGTGCTTCGGCACCCTCGTACGTAAAGTTCACGTCCTCAAATCGCACGTCGCCGCCGGCAGGGTGCTTGGGTTGGGCGGGCACGGAGAGCTGCTTGGAATCCATGACGCTTCGAATACGAGCCAGCGAATCGGCACTCATCTGAGAGGCCTCGCCCACAAACATGAGCTTGGTCATGGCCGTCGGCACCACGGCCGAAAAGATCGCGTAAAACGTGAAGTTGGCCATAAAGTGCGCGAAGTCCGTCTCGCCCGGCGCCAACAGCAATGCCACGGGCAAGAGAAATGCCACAAGGCCATTGAGCGCGGTAAGGTTGAGCACCTGCGGACCTCGGCAGAACGTGCCCGCATAGTTTTGCGCCATGTCGGCGTATTCGGCGATCGCGTCGTGGAAAGCCTTAAAGGAGTAGACCGTCTGCTGAAACACCTTGACCACGGGAATACCGCGTACGTATTCGGTGCCGGTCTTGTTCATCTTGACCAGCGCTCCCATGTAGGCCTTCATGAACTCGGCGCCTTTGCCGCTCATCATGGTGGCCATGGCGCCAAACGAAACGACGACCGAGATAAGGCATGCCGCCCCCAAACGCCAATCGAGCGCGAAAAGCAGCACGAGCAGGCCTGCGACCATGGCGGTGGCGCCGGCGATATCGGGCAGCATGTGTGCGAGCAAAGTCTCGGTGGAGGCGGCGCATCCGTCTACAACACGGCGCAGCTCACCGGTGGCGTGCGTGTCAAAGTAGCCAAGCGGCAGCTTAAGCAGGTGCTCGCTCGTGGCCTTGCGGATGTTAGACGCGCAGCGAAACGCAGACAGGTGCGTGCACATAAGCCCCACGAAATAAACTACGATGCTTGCCAGGGCAAAACCCACGGCCCACCAGCCATACATCGCGATATCGGTGGCTTCGCTCCAGTTAGGCGCCACAGCGATAAGATCTCGCGCGACAAACCAGATGCACACGTACGGGCCAAAGCTCAGCAGCTGCGAGAGCGCCGAGAGAGCCATGCCCAAATAAGTTAGGAATTTACGGTCGCCGGCATACGCGAGCAACTCGCCGATACCGACGCCTTCCCTTTTTGATCCCTTTGCCATGAGGTTCCCTTCTGACGGCTTGAGAGTTAACCTCAATCAACTTATCATTGATATGTTAGTCAAGGCTCACAATCGAGCCAGGCGTGGACGTTTTCGCAAAGGAAGGGGACGCTTTCGAAAATGCATCGGGCCGCGACCAACATAACCAAGCTCTACGCGCCGCAGTTTGAGCAGTTTGGCCTGGAGCTTTCCGGCAAGGGCGCCGTCTTTACCGGCGAGGTGGCAAACGATCGGGCGCACGGACGCGCATGGATCATGCCCCTCTCCCCCACCTGCATCGTCATGGAGCATTTCATCACCCCGACGCACGATATGTACCTGGCCGAATACACACCCGAGCCATACGCCTGCGTGAGCCAAATCAGCAGCGCCACGCTCACCTGCATGCCCGAGATAGGCATAACACCCGCAAACCTCAAGCCGTTGCGCGGGTCGTGGCCGAGCAATGCAATTTGTAGTTTTATCCAGGATACCTGCGGAAACGAGCTCAGTCCGTTATACGCCGGACAGCTCTATCACTCGCGCTCGGTGTTATTCCTACCGAGATACTTCGACGATTTCGAACGCCGCTACCCCGGCGAATTCGCTGGGCTTTTTGACGCCTTTGCCGAGTCGTGGGGCGAAGAAGCGCTATCGGCGATCGATCGGACACTCTGCCGTCTCGATGAGACGCGCGCTCGTGTCACGGGCGGGCATCTTTACATGAAGGGTACCGTAGAGACCATGGTTGCCGAGCTGGCGTACGCGCGAACAGCCCACAAGCAGGCACGTCAGGCCGAAGGGACACAGGCCGCTCTGGACATTGTCGAAGAAGCGATCCTGGCTGTCGAGCGCGCCCTTGACGAGGGGCGTCGCATCGGCGTGGACGAGGTCGCCGAGCGGCTCTACACAAGCCGCTCCAAACTCTGCGCCACCTTTAAAGTCCAGACGGGCGAATCACTGGGCTCCTATATGCGGAGGCATCGTATGGAACGCGCGCAGGACCTTTTGGCCGACAGCCCCCTTTCGATAGCTCAAGTAGCCGAGCGACTCGGCTATCCCCAACAGGCGGCCTTCGCCCAAGCGTTCAAACAATACACCGGCATGACACCCACGGCTTGGCGAAGCAAGCACCGCTAAGGTCCAAGCTCCTTGGCCGTTACGGAGCGATTTAATTAGCCGCCGCCCATCAGCTCGCCCAGGATCTAAACGTCAAGATGTGCACAATCAAGCGCCTTTTTGATAAGAGGGGCAGATCGATCAGCCAAATACAACGGAATGTTGAGCACCCCGTCGTCGAGCTTTAGGTTCTTAAGTGAGTAGCGGACCCTCAGTGGAGTCGTCTCCGCATGCTTGTCGGCATAGTGCTTAAGGCTCTTGGAATGAACGACCTCTCCCGATTTGACCTCGACGGGAACGATTTCGTTTCCGACTTGAATCAAAAAATCGACTTCGTGTTTCGGCTTCTCGTTTGTCCAATAGCGCGGAGCGACATCCAGCTGCAGAAGCAATGCCTGAAGCACATAGTTCTCGGCAAACGAACCTTTGAACTCGGAAAATAGCGCATCCGAGATGGCAAAAGCGGACGCATCCAGCCTTGCCATGCGGCGCAGCAAACCGACATCAAGACAGTAGACTTTAAATGCCTTGAGGTCATCGTATGCAGAGAGCGGCACGCCACCGGCAGCATTAAGGCGAACCGCCGTGATGAGCCCAGCATCGGCAAGCCATTCCAGAGCATCCTCGTATTCTCGAGCACGAGCCCCCTCGCGCACCGCACCCCAAACGAACTTTTTATTCTCGCGCGCCAACTGAGTTGGAATCGAGTTCCATATTTGCGAAAGCTTGGCGAACTGCGCACGGCCACCATGCTTGGCAAAATCGCGCTCGTAGGAATCCAAGAGATCGGACAACACCTTATCGACCTGAACGATATCGCCCGTCTCCACCCACCGACCAAGAGCCTCTGGCATGCCGCCACATGCAAAATAACGACGAAGATGCTCGACGAGACGGATATGGAAGAAATCGGGCACTGTCTCGATCTGATCCAGGCCGCCAAGGTATTCGTCGTAGTTTGCAGCGCCCTCGGCTTTCAGAAACTCGGAAAAGCTCATAGGGTGCATCTCCATGAACTCGACCTTTCCCACCGGAAAAGCGCTGGTCTCACGGGACAAACGAACGCCCAACAAAGACCCTGCGCATGCGACGTGATACTCGGGGGCCTCGTCACAGAAGTATTTAAGGGCGCCGACTGCAGAAGGACAATCCTGGATCTCATCAATAATAAGCAGCGTCTCGCCGGGATCGATAGGCTGTCCAAATGCCAGGGAAAGGTTTGAGATGATCCGCCGAGGATCGCGCGTACCTTCGAAAAACTGAGCGTACTCGCTCTGTACCCCAGGTGACGGTTCCTCGAGCGTCAGATACACAAAATTGCGGTACGAGGTTCGACCGAACTCCTTAAGCGCCCACGTCTTTCCAACCTGGCGCGCCCCCTTAAGGATAAGCGGCTTACGATATTCCGACGCTTTCCAAGCGTTAAGCTTGGCAATGATATCTCGCTGCATGACCGAACCTCCCGCAAAGAAACTTCCGTAAACGTGATATTTCCCACATTTTACCCTAGGTAAAACGTGACATTTATCACATTTACGGAAGTTTTAAGCTCATTTAGCCACACTTTCATCACATTCAAAAGACGGAGGCGCTACTTGCGCCTCCGTCACCATCTTTCTATCAGCCCGCCTGACCCGAACGGCCGAGTCGTCACGGAACCCGGGAGCCCCGGCAGGGCGGGTGCTTGCTCAAAATGAGTTCCGCACGCAAAGAAGGCCACTTAATGTGGCCTTCGTCTTGCGCAGGACTGTTTGAAATTTTGAGGAAGCACCCGCCCTGCCGGGGCTCCCGGGTTCCCGCTTACGAGAGCGACGTTCTCAGCAACTCGTTGAAGAGCTTCGGGTTGCCCTTGCCGCGGCTCGCCTTCATGCACTGGCCCACCAAAAAGCCGATGACCTTCTGGTTGCCGTCACGATACTGCTGCGCCTGATCGGCACAGTTCGCCAGCACCTCGTCCACGATCGGCTGCAGCGCGCCGGCATCGCTCACCTGACGCATACCGCGCTCGTCGACGATCTTGTTGGGGTCGTCGCCGGTCTGGGCCATGGCCTCAAAGACCTCGTGCGCTTGGTTGGAGCTGATGGCATCGGTCGCCAGCAGCTTGGCAAGGGCCGCCACCTGAGCCGGCGCAATGCCGGACTCGGCGAGCGACACGCCTGCGCCCTTAAGGTAGGCGATCATCTCGTTGACCAGCAGGTTCGCGACCGTCTGGGCCTCCTTGCCAGCCATTCCGGCAGCGGCGGCCTCAAAGAACTCGGCAAACTCCGGGTCGCCGGCGATCTGCTCGGCATCGGCCGCCTTAATGCCAAAGTCGGCCTCAAAACGGGCACGCTTGGCATCGGGCAGCTCGGGAATCTCGCCACGGCAGCGGTCGATGAACTCGTCGTCCAGATCGAACGGCGCCAGGTCGGGATCGGGGAACAGGCGATAGTCGTCGGCCGTTTCCTTCACACGCATGACCACGGTGCGCTTGCGGCTGGGCTCCCAGTGGCGGGTCTCCTGATAGATGATGCCGCCCTCCTCGAGTACCTCGGCCTGGCGGCAAATCTCGTAGGCAAGGCCGTCGTGCAGGCTCTTGAACGAGTTGAGGTTCTTGAGCTCGGTCTTGGTGCCCAGCTTGGTCTCGCCGCGGCGGCGCAGCGACACGTTGCCGTCGCAGCGCATGGAACCCTTCTCCATGGAGCAGTCGGAAATGCCCAGCGTCACAAAAATGCGACGGAGCTTCTCCATAAACAGGCGCGCTTCCTCGGGCGTACGCAGGTCGGGCTCAGTCACTAGCTCAATCAAAGGCGTGCCGCAGCGGTTGTAGTCGACGAGCGACTCGGCCGCGGCGGTAATGCGACCCTCGGCGCCGCCCACGTGAACCATCTTGGCAGCGTCCTCCTCCATGTGGATGCGCAGGATGCGGATGGGCACCGTGTAGGAACCATCCTCGCGACGCTCGGGCATCTGCAGGTTGGACGCGTCATAGCTGGCCAGGTGGCCGGCGCGCTGATTGCCTTCGCGCATGGTCGACGTCATGGACGTGGACAGGCCCTCGGCGTTGGCCGAAGCGCTCGCCAGGCTCTGGGCCTCGGCCTCGCCAAATGCGCAGTCGGGGCGCTCGGCGGCACCGCGACCGGTCACGTCCAGGTCCAGGTGACCGTACATGGCAAAGGCGACCGGACCCTGCGTGGTCTGAAAGTTCTTGGCCATGTCGGGATAGAAGTAGTGCTTGCGGTAGAACATCGAGTGGCGCTGGATCTCGCAGTTGGTGGCGAGACCGGCCTTGACGATGCTCTCGATTGCGCGCTTGTTGGGCACCGGCAGGGCGCCGGGCAGGCCCAGGCACACCGGGCACACGTTGGCATTGGGCTCGTCATCGTGGCTGAGCTTGCAGTTGCAGAACATCTTGGTGTCGAGTGCGGTGAGCTCGGTATGGATCTCCAGGCCGATCACGGCCTCCCAATCCTGCAGGACCTCGGAAAGCTCCTTCATTACAGCTCGCCTCCCTTCCCGGCAAAATCGGGCGCGACGGAAAGCGCGGGCGCACTCGTAGCGGTATCGGCAAAGCCGCGCTCCAGGGCGCGGGCAAACGTGAGCAGCTGACGGTCCTTAAAGGCCGGACCAACCAGCTGGGCAGAAACGGGCAGTTTGCTGTCCTCGCCCAGGCCCAGCGGCACCGAGACACCGCCGTTGCCGCAAATGTTGAGCGAGATGGTGTACAGGTCGGAGAGGTACATCTGCGTGGGGTCGCTGATCTCGCCAAACTTAAAGGCCGTGCGCGGCGAGGCGGGCATGAGGATGGTGTCCACCTTGGCATACGCGGCGTCGTAGTCCTGCGTGATGAGCGTGCGGGCCTTTTGCGCAGCGTAGTAGTACTTGTCGTACACGCCCGAGCTCAGCAGGTAGGCGCCGAGCATCTGACGGCGCTTGGCCTCGGCGCCAAAGCCGTGGGCGCGCGAAAGCGAGCTCTGGTCGGACAGGTTGGCGCAGCCCTCCTCCTGATAGCCGTAGCGAATGCCGTCGAAGCGGGCCAGGTTGGAGAACGCCTCGGCCGGGCCGATGACGTAGTAGGCGGCGATGGCGGCATCCAGGTGCGGCAGGTCGACCTCGACCAGCTCGGCGCCCTGGTTCTGCAGCTCCTGGGCGGCGCGCTGAACAGCGACCTTGACCTCGGGCGTCAGGCCCTCGGCCTCCATAAACGCGGGGATGATGCCCACGCGCTTGCCCTCGATGCTGTCGTTGAGGTGCTCGGTAAAGTCGACGGCGCAATCCTGGCTGGTGCAATCGTACGGATCGTGGCCCGCGCCGGTAAGCGCGTTCATGGCCAGCGCGACATCCTCGACCGTGCGGCCAAAGGGGCCCACCTGGTCGAGCGACGAGCCAAAGGCCACCACGCCGTAACGGCTCACGGCGCCGTACGTGGGCTTAAAGCCCACCACGCCGCAGAGCGACGCCGGCTGGCGGATGGAGCCGCCGGTGTCCGAGCCCAGCGAGAGCGCGACCTCGCCCGCGGCGACGGCTG
Source organism: uncultured Collinsella sp. (assembly GCA_900548515.1). Classification (GTDB taxonomy): domain Bacteria; phylum Actinomycetota; class Coriobacteriia; order Coriobacteriales; family Coriobacteriaceae; genus Collinsella. Next base: position 15,797 of record URKU01000042.1, read on the forward strand.
CAGCGGAGCCGCCCGAAGATCCGCCGGGCACGCGCTCGATATCCCACGGGTTGTTGG
>URKU01000043.1 GCA_900548515.1 uncultured Collinsella sp.
AGCAGGAGCCGGCAGGGGCCGTTCTGTCGAACAAATACTCAAGATTTGGGATAGACGCTACTGATTCATTTGCCTCATATGGAGCTGCGGTGGTTGTGTATGTGGGGCTATTTTGCGTTTCCCCAGATAAAACCCGCCAAAATAAACCTGTCCCTTTTTGGCAGGTTAATCGGGGGACTATTTCACCGCAACTTAGGGCACGGTTAGGGAGTGTGCACCTTAAAGAGTGGTGCCCTTGATTAGAGAGGTCGCGCTCGTCTCTCTAATTGTCTCTCTAAAGAGAAAGCCAGTTAAAGAGATAACATTGGGCTATCTAACAGTAAATTCGATACATCTCTCTAAATGTCTCTCTAAAATAAGGTGCTTATCTCTCTAAAGTTAGAGAGATATACTATACTTTAGAGAGATAAATCTATCGTTTTAGAGAGACGGAATGCCAATGCTGCTGGATGAACCTCTTGGCCTTATCGTTGAGCGCCTTCGCAGGCGGGGGACTGATGACGCATCGGTAGAAGTTAAAGCCTGCACGAATAAATTGAGCGCAGACGTATGGGAGACAGTGAGCGCTTTTGCGAACACTGCGGGTGGGCTCATTATTTTGGGCCTAAACGAAGCCGAAGGATTTGTTCCTTCGGCTAACTTTGCTATCGATAGGGTGCGCGATCAGTTTGTTTCGGGTATCGGAGACGGAGGCTCAGCGGCAGTGGTGACCCATGCGCCACGGTACGAGCTTGATCGAGGCGAGGTCGACGGGCTCCAGGTGCTTCTGGTGCGCATCTTTGAACTTGAGCTTAAAGCGAAGCCTTGCTATATCGGCGCGCGCGGCGTGCAGAACGGTAGCTACAAGCGCGTGGATGATAAAGATATCAAGATGTCACCCGCTGAGCTATATGAGCTGCAGAGTGCGTTGCTTCCGAGCGATGCAGACGGCACGGTGGTTTCGGAGGCAACAGTCGAGGATTTGGATCCAGATGTCGTGCGGTCTATTATCGCAAATCGCCGGCTGCAGACCCCCCGCGTTTTGCGCGGGGCCGATACGCTGGAAAAGCAGCTGGTCAGACTCAATATCACTACAAAGGATGGTGCGGTGAAGCTCGCAGGGCTTCTGTCGGCGGGAATTTACCCCCAGCAGTTCTATCCCAAACTCATGATTGATGTCGCCGTTCATTCCGATGTGGAAAAATCTGCACCCGGGCAACCCCGGTTTATTGACCGCCAGTTGTGCGATGGCCCGATTCCGGCTTGCATCGAAGATGCCCTTGTCGCGATTGGACGGAACTTGCGCAAAGCGGCGATAGTGCAAGGCGCTGGCAGAAGGGAGGATTGGGAAGTTCCCCAGGAGGTTTTGCGCGAGGCCTTGGCAAACGCCTGCATCCATCGAGAATATTCGCCCATGTTTGTGGGGCAGGCCGTGAGTGTCGATATCTATCCAGACAGAATAGAGATCAAAAACCCCGGTGGGCTTTGGGGCGGAAAGACGGTGGACAATCTTGCAGACGGGGAATCGCGCTGCCGAAACCCAAAGCTCATGAGCCTAATGGGGGCGACGCCGTTAGAGCATGCCGAGGGGCCCGTTGCAGAAAGCCAGGGATCTGGTATCCCGGCTATGATTCGCGAGATGGAGTCTCGTTCGCTTGGAAGGCCGAAATTTATCGTTAAGGCCGATTCGTTTACGGTGCTGCTTTCCCGGCACGGGGCGGAGCTTGCTGAAAACCGCACGTGGATTCAGAGCCATGTGGGCACCGAGCTGACGGATCGCGAGGAAACATTGCTCATGTTTATGCGGGAGCATGGGTGCGTATGCGATGTTCAAAAAATACGAGAGGCCCTGAAGTGGGATTCGGATGACATTCGCCTGATCTGCGGGAATCTTGTCGATAAACATGTCCTGTCAAAATGTGGCAAAGACACGTTTGAGATTATCGATATGAGCAGAGAATCGTCAGCTTCGACAGCGGATAGGATCCTGGAGGCTCTCAGAGCCGAAGTGGATATGACGGCGCGAGAAATAGCGGTTGCATCGGGGGTCAAAATTTCGTCCGTCCGCTACCATCTGCCAAAAATGGCGGATAAAGGACTCATCGAAGTAATGGGTTCATCGACGAGCCGCAACCGCCGCTATCGGAAGAAGTAGATGCAGCCGAGTCGCCCCTCTTGTGTCTCTCGAAGTGAGATGGGTGCTAGGGGGGCGACTGCCTCGCGATATTTCCCCAGATAAAACCTGCCAAAATAAACCTGTCCCTTATTGGCGGGTCAGTTAACGCAGTGCAGGTTGAGCATATGCGAGCGAGCGGTCTCCGGGTGCGGTAAGGTGACGTGAAACAAGCGGGCGCTGACCTTTTGGTCGCGCCCGTGAAGTTGAACGTCAGATTGCCGTGTCCGGAGCCCGCGCAGCGCCGAGCAGTTACGCCGTTTGTAAAACGGCGTAACCTAAAGGTTCATGTTGCCGTGAATGTAGGGGGTGACCTCGGGGGAGATATGGTCGCAGCCCAGCCCGCGCAGCGCGGACTCGATGGCGGCGGGCAGCGGGGTCTTGCCCTCGGCATCGACGGCGGTGCCGCCGAGCGCGGCAATCTTGGCGACATCTGCGGGTGCGGCCTCGATATGCATGCAGCCGCCGACCAAGCGCGCGCGTACCTGTGCCAGGTCAAGATCGTGCAGGTAGTCCTCGCAGGTGCGGATCAAATCGACCTTCTCGCGCGTAAGCTCCTCGCCCGTGGGGACGCGGGTGGCAAGACATGCTCCCGCCGGCAGGTTCCAAACGGGATAGCCCCATGCGCGCAGCAGCTCGCGCTCTTCGTCCTTGGTAAAGCCGACCTCCATGAGAGGGGAGCGTACGCCGAGCTCTTCTGCCGCACGCATGCCGGGGCGGTAGTCACCGCGATCGCTTGCATTGCTGCCATCGATGACGGTGAGAAAGCCGAGCGACTTGGCGTGGTTGACGATGGCGGTAAAGCCGGCGTGCTTGCAGTGGTAGCAGCGATTAGCATCGTTGCAGGCTACTTGGGGGAGCTGCAGCTGATCCACCGAAAGATTGAGCACGGGGAGCTTAAAATGCGGCCCCTCATTGGCCTGTCCATCAACGGACTGCTCAAACGAAGTCTGTTCGGGCGTGCCGATGAGCGGCGTGGTGAGATGGATGAGGAGGGTATTGGTAGGCATGATGCGGGCGCACACGGCGGCCAAAAAGCTGCTGTCAACGCCGCCGGAAAACCCGATGGCCACGCGCCCGTATGCCAAAAGCAGCTGTTCGAGCGCCGATAGCTTGTCTTGAAGCTCCTCTGCGGGTGCCGTGGTGTCTAAAATCATGAAACGTTCCTTATCGTTGAGTACTCGATCGAAAACTATAATCCTAATGCGTTACTTGCCATAAGACTTCTATCTGTGTAACGAAAGTGCAATATGGTATATACGTTATATACAAGTTGCCAAATGCGGTAGAGTTGCGGCAATGCGACAGCGAGAGTCGATGGGGGACCGATATGATCAAGGCTGTTATTTTTGACATGGATGGAACGCTGGTCGATACCGAGCGTTTGGGGATTAAGGCCTGGAAGGCAGGCGCCGCTGAGCTGGGGCTCGCGATTGATGAAGCGCTGATCCATCAGTTTATCGGCCGCACGCTGCCCGATGTTATGGACATCCTTGATGAGCATTACGGCAGCCATGAAACCACCGAGGCGATCTATCGTCGCCACAAGGAGATTCGCGACGAGATGGTCAAGACCGAACTGGAACTTAAGGCCGGTGCCGCCGAGTGCCTAGACGAGCTGCTGGCTGCGGGCTATCACGTGGGTCTAGCGACGTCGTCGCGCCTCGTTACGGCCGAGCGCAACCTTAAGATGGTCGGTCTTTTTGGCAAGTTTGAAACGGTAACGTGTGGCGAGGACGTCGTGCACGGCAAGCCCGACCCCGAGATGTATCTGCTCGCCTGCGAGCGCGCGGGCTTTGCTCCCGAGGAATGTGCCGTGGTCGAGGATTCGCGCAACGGCTGCGTCTCGGGCATCACGGCCGGATGCCATGTCTTCGCCGTCCCCGATATCGTGCCGCTGCCGCAGGACGTGGTGGATGGCTGCGAGGCCGTGCTCGATACGCTGTTCGACCTGGCGGCGGCAATCAAGACTGTGCGCTAGAAAATTGCGGCGTTGAAACGAGCGATTGCTCACGTTTGCGCTTAAGCAAAAGGGGTCCGGCAATGGTCGGGCCCCTTTTGCTTAAGCGGCGACTTAGCATACTCGCGGGCGTGCTATAGATACGCACCGAGGTTGATGGCCGTGGCGTCGGTCTGGCTGCTTGCCTGGGTGCTGGCGCGTTCCAGTAGGAACGGACGTACCAGTTCTTGGCGGTTGATATCCTCGGCGGCGACTGCGGTGACGGTACGCGCTGCGGAGCCGACACGGATATGCTTGATCTTTGCCGGGGCCTTGTTCTCGATTTGCTCCATCAGCAGTTGGACACCCTTGCGGCCAATCTCGTAGCCCGGGGGCGCTACCGTAGTGAGCGGGACCGATCCGCTCCAAGCGAGCGGGTTGCCATCGCAGCCTGCTACGCGTACTTGCCCGGGGACAGAGATGCCCTTGTCGACCAGTGCCGAAACGACGCCCGAGGCCAACACATCGGTCAGGCCGACGACAAAATCGGGACGTTCGTCCGCGGGGCGCTCGGCGATTTGGGCACCGATGCCGTAGCCGTCGGCAGCGGTATTCCATTCGCCGGCGTCGATGACTTCGATCTTGATATCGGGGTGCAGGGCGAGCGCCTTATGAATGCCAAGGACGCGCAGGGTGAGTTGCATAAATGCTGCTCGGCCGACGACGACAATATGGTGCGCGCCGCGGGCGATGGCAAGTTCGGCAATGATGCGACCCTGGGCCTCATTGTCGGCCGCTACGTAGTAGCCGGGCTCGGAGCAATGGATGTCCAGATGGACGATCGGCACGGGCATCTTGGTCATGGCGGGGTGCCAGTCGGGGGATGCCATGGGCTGAACCATGACGCCGGACATCTGGGTGCCCATAAAGTAGCGCAGGTAATGATCCTCGAGAATATCGTCGTTATCGGCGTTGGCGATGAGCAAGTCGTAGCCGTGCTTGCGTGCCTCGTTGTGGGCGCCGCTGGCGATTTGGAGCGAAAAGCCGTGATCGAGACGGGGGAGCACCAGGCCAAAGGACTTGGTGGCGCCGCCCGCGAGCTGACGGGCGCTTTGGTTGGGCAGGTAGCCAAGGCGATTGATGGTCTCGTTGATGAGCTTGAGGGTCTCGGGGCGCAGCTTTTCGGGGTGGTTGAGCGCGTTGGAAACCGTGCCCAACGAAACCCCGGCCTCGCGCGCGACGTCGCTGATTTTTACCTTTGCCATAGCGGCCCCTTTGATGCGTTTCAAGTACAAGCCAGATTGTAGCATCCCAAACCTACCAAAAAGGGACAGGTTTATTTTGGCAGGTTTATCTGGGGAAACGCCGTTGCCAGCGCGACCACCACGAAGGGGGCAGGTACCTTTGTGGTGGTTTGGACCGGCTGGACGTGTGTGCATCGAGTGGTATCTAAGTTGAGATACCACCTCTGGTATATCAGCTTGCGTTTGCGTGAGTACAATACTCGAACGTTATGCGTCTCAGCGCCCCCTGTGCGTGGACGTTTTGCAGTCAAGCGGACGAAGGGATTTATCCTATGTGCGGAATTGTCGGCTACACCGGCTCTGATATTGCAAAGAACATCCTGGTCACGGGCCTCAAGCGTATGGAGTATCGCGGCTATGACTCCTCGGGCGTCGCGCTCGAGGTGGGCGAGGGCGCCGCGGCGCACCTCGACGTCATCCGCCGCGTGGGCAAGGTCGCGGGCCTGGAGAGCGAGCTTTCCAACATCGACAGCGACGCTACCTGCGGTATCGGCCACACCCGTTGGGCCACCCACGGCAAGCCCTCCGTCGTTAACGCTCACCCCCACACCAGCTGCGACGGTCGTATCGCCATCGTCCACAACGGCATCATCGAGAACTTCGCCGAGCTGCGCGAAGAGCTGGAGGGTCGCGGCCACCACTTTAAGAGCGAGACCGATACCGAGGTCTTCGCGCATCTGATCGAAGAGGCTTATGCCGAGACGCACGACCTGATGGCCTCCGTGCGCGAGGCGTGCACCCACGTGGTCGGTGCCTATGGTCTGGCCGCCGTGTGCGCTGACGAGCCCGGCGTGATCGCCGTGGCCCGCAAGGATTCCCCGATCGTGGTCGGTGTGGGCGAAACCGGCTCCTATGTTGCTTCCGATGTCATCGCGCTCATCGACGCCACCCGCGATGTCGTGGTGCTCGAGGACGGTCAGTTTGCCAAGCTCACGCCCGCAGGCGTCGAGTACACCGACGAGGCCGGCAATGTTATCGAGCCCAAGGTCACCCACATCGACTGGGACCTGGACATGGCAGAAAAGGGCGGTTATCCCGACTTTATGCTCAAGGAAATCCACGAGCAGCCGCGCGTCGTGCGCGACACGCTGGTTGGTCGTATGACGCCGGCCGGCGAGCTCGACATTGACGAGCTGGGCCTTTCGCTCGAGGAACTCAACGATATCGACCGCGTCTACGTGATCGCTTGCGGCACCAGCTATCACGCTGGCCTCATTGCCAAGAATCTCATTGAGGGCTGGGCTCGCATCCCCACCGAGGTGGAGGCGGCCAGCGAGTTCCGCTATCGCAACCCCATCATCACGCCGACGACGCTCGTCGTGGCCGTGTCCCAGTCGGGCGAGACGGCCGACACTCTCGCCGCCATCCGCGATGCGCGCATCAAGGGTGCCAAGGTCTTCGGCATCACCAACGTGGTGGGCAGCCCCGTGGCGCGTGAGAGCGACGGCGTCATCTACACCAAGGCCAACAAGGAGATCGCGGTCGCCTCGACCAAGAGCTTCATCGGCCAGGTTGTGAGCCTGACGCTGCTGGCCCTGCTGCTGGCGCAGGTCAAGTACCGCTTGACCACCAAGCAGGCGCGCATGCTGTTCCGCGAGCTTTCCGATACGGCCGAGCAGATCCAGTGGATTTTGGATACCCAAACCGAGGCCGTTCATGAGGCCGCCCTGCTGTGCAAGGACGCGCAGTCCGCACTGTTTGTGGGTCGCGGCATGGGTGCCGCTATTTCCTACGAGGGCGCGCTCAAGCTCAAAGAGGTCAGCTACCTGCACGCCGAGGCATATGCCGCCGGTGAGATGAAGCACGGCCCCATTGCCCTGATCGACCTGGGCTTCCCTGTCATCGCTGTGGCCACCAAGAGTGCCACCTACGACAAGACCGTGTCGAACCTTATGGAGTGCAAGGCGCGCGGTGCCAAGGTCATCGTCGTTGCCACCGAGGGCGACGAGGAGATCAACAAGATTGCCGACTGCATCATCCGCGTGCCGGCAGTCCGCGACGTGTTCAGCCCCATCACGGCGAGTGTCCCGCTGCAGCTGCTCGCCCGCGAGGTCGCCATCCTGCGCGGCTGCGACGTCGACCAGCCCCGCAACCTGGCGAAAAGCGTCACGGTCGAGTAGTTGGTTCCGCCATTCTGGCGACCAAGGCCCGGCTCCGTTGCAGCGGAGCCGGGCCTTGTTTCATTTGCCCAGATAAAACCTGCCAAAATGAACCTGTCCCTATTTGGCAGGTTAGCGGAGCTTGCTGGTCTCGAAGTACTCGGGGAACTGGTCCAGAACCTCGGTCTGGTTGCGGAACATCATATGCAGGTGCTTGCTGACCAAAAAGCTCGCTTCGATGGGGTCGCGACCGGCGATAGCGCGGCGAATCTGCTTGTGCTCGTTCACGATGTCCTGATTGTCGAGAACCTGCGTGGCGGCGCGCAGCCAGCGGAAGCGCTCCAGGTCGGCATTGGTCTCTTCGAGCCACGACCACACGGTGCTGCGACATGCGATGCTAAAAATCATGTGATGCATGAGGTTGTCGCTCAAAAAGAAGCCGATGCGATCCTCTTCGGCCATGGCCTTTTCCTGCAGCACGATGGCGCGGTCGAGCTGCTCGATGCCGGCCGACGTGGCGCGCGCACAGCACTCCACAATCACCTGCTTTTCCAGATGCTCGCGGATGTAACAGGCACTCTCGGCAAGGGTGAGGTTGATGGGCGAGACGTAGGTACCGCTCTGGGGCACGGTGCGCACCAGGCCTTCCTGCGCCAAACGAACCAAAGCCTCGCGCACAGGGGTGCGCCCCATATCTAGGTCGTCGCAAAGTTGCTTGACGCCCAGCTTTTCGCCCGGCTTGTAGTCCAGGTAGACGATTTTGCGTCGAATGGTGTGGTAGGACTGGTCCTGTAGGCTCGTTTCCTGCTCGCCGACGTGCATCGATTCTTCCATAGCGCCTCGCAACTGTTCTATCAAACTCATATGTCAGTTGTTAATTATGCCGCGAATCAGCTCTCCGCGGTGGGCAATTCGGCTGTTGCCTGAGAACTATTGCGGCATCTTAGTCTGTGTTTGCGCAAGGCTGTGCTCAATGTTGCCGTATCATAAGCCGTCGCAAACGTGAAATAGAAAGAAGGAATCCCATATGCAACTGGCAAATATCGTTCGCGAGCGCTGGAAAGGCGTCTTGTTCTGCCTGATCATTGCCATTCCCGCGACGTTGCTCGGCAAACAAATTGAGGTGGTCGGCGGTCCGGTATTTGCCATCCTCTTTGGCATGGTCCTGGCGCTCGTCTTTCCCAGGAAGCGTCGCGAACAGCTCGCCGCCGGCGTCACCTATACGTCCAAAAAAGTCTTGCAGTACGCGGTTATCCTGCTTGGCTTTGGCATGAACCTCTCCCAGATTCTGTCCAAGGGCGCCCAGTCGCTGCCGATTATCGTGGCGACGATCTCGACCTCGCTTGTCATCGCCTTTGTGCTCTGCCGCGTCATGAACGTACCGGGTAAGATCGCGACGCTTGTGGGTGTGGGTTCGTCGATTTGCGGCGGTTCGGCCATCGCTGCGACCGCGCCCGTCATCGATGCCGACGATCGCGAGATTGCCCAGGCCATTTCGGTCATCTTCCTGTTTAACGTTATCGCGGCGCTCGTGTTTCCGACGCTCGGCGGCATGCTCGGGCTGACCAACGAGGGCTTTGGCCTGTTTGCCGGCACCGCCATCAACGACACCTCGTCGGTAACGGCTGCGGCGAGCGCCTGGGACAGCATGCATCCCGGCGCCAATGTGCTCGAGAGCGCCACAGTGGTCAAGCTCACCAGGACGCTGGCCATTATTCCCATCACGCTGGTCCTCGCATGCTGGCAGATGCATCTGGCACGCAAGGCCGGCGGTGACGCCAAACGCACGTTCTCGCTTAAACGTGCGTTTCCCATGTTTGTGCTGTTCTTTGTGCTGGCGAGCGTGATCACCACGGTGCTTCAGCTTCCCGCGTCCATCACGGCGCCCATCAAGGAGCTGTCGAAGTTCTTTATTGTGATGGCCATGGCGGCTATTGGTTTTAATACCGATATCGTCGAGCTGGTCAAAAAGGGCGGCAAGCCCATCGCGTTGGGCTTTTGCTGCTGGATTGGCATTGCGTGCATGAGTTTGGGAATGCAGCACGTGCTGGGAATCTGGTAGAGAAGTAGCTTATTCGCGTGCTGGCTGCCGGTGAGCGCAAGCCTTCGGTGGAGCGATAGGAGCTCTTGCGGGTATGGCTTGTCCGCAGGTTTATAAGTCCCGAAGAGCTCTTATCGCCCCGCCAGGATGGCGATGCGGGGCAACACCTATACTCGCAGGACGGCGCTTTCTGCCCTATAGTGTTTGGTGAGCAATATCGTTCAATTTTGAAACACTCGGTCGTGCGACCGTCGGCGGTTGCACGTCGCCGCGGACAGGGGCAAATCATGGATAGCAATGCTAAGCTGAACATCTTGACCGATGCCCTAGCTGCTGCCGGGGCCTCGGCATTGGCAATCGATGCGCGTGGGGACGTCGCGATCTCGACCATGAATGACGCGGCGCTTGAGCGGGATGTGGCGGCTTTTGTCGCTGAGCGTCTCGACCGTATAGGAGACGGCGCGCGTCTGGTTATGGGGCGTGAGGGTACGCGCCTGAGCCTGACCGTTCGCCCCACCGACAAAGAGGGCGGGAGGCTTTGGGTCGTTGTGGTCCGCGAGGTGCGCGGTGCCGCGGCGCATGCGGGCATCGAGTGGCTCAACGCCGACGAAGTTGAGGTCCGCTATGAATCGAGCGCGTACGGCATCGTTGAGGGGGCGGCCTCGGTGGCTGTACCGGTTACCGAGAGCTATGCGCGCGGCGTGCCCCTTATGCTCGAGGGCGAGCTGGGAGCGGGTCAGGTCGAGATTGCCAAGCGCCTCTATCTGGATGGCCCTTTTGTCGATCAGCCCTTTGTTTCCGTCGCGCTCGATGAACTCACCGATCGCGGTTGGCGCCATGTGCTCAAAAGCTCCGAATCGCCGCTGTTCCAAACGGGGCTGACCCTTTGCATTGAGGGCTGGAATGCGGTTGGCCCCCAGCGCCTCCGCGAGCTGGTCTCCACGATGACCGACACCGCGTTGGCGACGCGCTGCCATGTGGTGCTGACGGCGAATGACATGCCGGGCGGCGGCGAAAGTGATCAAGCCGCCTTTGTGACCGAGCGCTTCGCCTGTGCGGTGAGCGTCGCGCCGGCAATCGCCGAGCAGGGAGCCGCGTCGACGAAGGTCGCGCGCTATTTGGAATATCTCGCTGATGCATTTGGGACGGCAGCGCCCACGCTGTCTGCCGCGGCGACGAAGACGCTCGATGCTTACCGCTGGCCGCGCAACTATCTGCAGCTCCGCGAGGTCTCGGAACGACTGTATATATTGGTGGGGACGGGCACGGTGGACCGCGCTGTGGCGGAGGAAGTGTTCGCCCAAGAGGACGTGATTAAGACCGCAACCTTTGGCGCCCCGACGCTTGAAAGTGACCTGTATATCCTGCGACCGCTGGCCGATACCGAGCGAGATATCGCGCATCTGGTTGTAGACCATCTCCACGGCAACCGAACCCGTGCGGCGGAGGTGCTGGGCATAAGCCGTACAACGCTGTGGCGCTTGCTGAAGGACGATGACCGTTGAGCGAGGCGCCCGTGACCGCACGCGACGCGTGTGCTACAGTCCAAAGCGTTATTGTTTCGATTTGGTTACGGCGTGCGAGGGCATATGGCTGAGACTTCAAAACCGAGCCGCAGAAGGCGGAGTGCCGCGCCGGTCAACCGACGCACAACATCGGTGACGTGGGGCAAACACGCCTCGGGGTTTGATGGCTCGTTCAAGCGCACTAAATACGGCTATCCTTCGGCAAGCGCCCGCTTGGCAATGCAGGCAGAGTCCTCGCTGTGGGGCCGCAAACGCGTGGTGGGCTCAAAGCTCAAGCACGACGGAACGCTCGGCTACATCAGCCGCGGGGCGGCTCGCCGCAGCGGGCTCAATCCCGCCGGCTGGCATCGCTACGTGCCGATCGTGGCCGCCGTTGCAGTGATCGTCATCGCGCTCGCTGCGCTCGGATATGCCGGCGGTGGCGCCAACTTGGACGCAATGTTTAAATCGCCCGAGCTCGCGCATGTAGGTACAGAAGTTGTCGAGGGCGCTCAGGCCCAGACGAGCGTCGCGCCCCAGCGCGGTATCGTTGCGGCGGCCTCCACCATCGCCGATGTGCAAAAGGACGAAGACAAGCAAGGCGACGACGTCGATGCGAATCAGACGAGCGAAACGGCAATAACTCCATCGGCGGGATAAGTTGCGAGTGGGGCAGCTAATTTGGGACGGGGCTTTTTTAGCTGCCCAAGACAGTGGCTCATTCGATGTCAGTCGCCAAAAGCGAGCGAGCCGCATTTGCGCCAAGGTGACGTGAAATGAGAGGGCGCTGACCTTCTGGTCGCGCCCTCGAAATTGAACGTCAGATTGGCGTGAATGCGGCCCGCGCAGCGTCAACGAGCCCGCCGTTCGGTAGAATGGCGGAACTAATTACCTTACGTAGACCACGTTGTCGCGGCGGGGTTTGGGCTCGGGCAGCGTGTCCTCGGCATAGCCCAGAATGCAGTGACCGACACCGCGCAGGCTGCCGTCGGCGGGTAGACCCCAACTGGCCAGTAGCTCCAGGCCCTCGGGCGAATCGAAAACCTCGTGGGCGCGATGAATCCAGCACGAATCAACGCCCAGCGCATAGGCAGCGTTGAGCAGGTTGCCCATGGCGAGCGAGCCGTCTTCCAGATGTGTGGGCACGCTGCGGTCAACCAGCACCACCACAACGGTCTTGGCGCCATAGAAGGGGTCGCTGTTGCTGCCCATGACTTGCGCGTTGAGCTGCGAGAGACGCTCGACGGTCGCGGGGTCGGTGACGGCGACAAACGTCACCGGCTGGCGGCCCATGCCGCTCGGTGCATATTGGCCGGCTTCGATAATACGTGCAAGCTTTTCGGCCTCGACGGGACGATCGCTGTAGTTGCGGCAGCTGCGGCGGTGAATGAGTGCTTCGATAGTCTCCATGGTGTCTCCTTGCGGTGGCGTTGCAGATGCCCCGTTCATACCCGTCGGGCTCAAACGATAGACGGTCAATTGCCCGGCCAAAAGGATAGATTCCAATTGGGAAAGTAGGTTTGCATAAAAGTACCTTCAGAATGTGACAAACAAATGGGATGGTTAAACGTTTTATCCCGTCTACCCTGCGGTTTTTTACCACTTGCCTAAATGACGAACGCATAACCTCTGATAAGGGTTTTACTAAAGGAGTACCAACGTTTATCAATGCGCCGTGGTGGCGCCGGGCCAGGAGGTAACATCATGTTCCAGGCTGGAGATGTCGTCGAGACCGATTTCGAAGGATTTCTGAAGCTGCTGCGTTCCAAGACGCGCGCTTTCGTGTCGATCAACGATCACGAGTACTACATCACGCACACCGATGGCTATTGGCGTGTTCAGGATTGCGAGGCCCTCAACGACAAGGGCCACTTTACTGACTGTTCTGAGTTGGTCAACACGGTCTGCGAGGTCGTCGAGCTGCCGTGGATTGCCGGCAAGAGCCTGCATGACAGCTTCTCGGGCGCTACGGTCTATGAGGCCGTCGCCGCTTAACAGGCAATAAAACCCGATTTTCACGTGACCGCTGGCGCCGCCCCCGCGCCGGCGGTCTTTTTCTGCCGATAGGCCATAAAAATGCACGCATTTGCGGAGAGCCTGTTGACGATAGTCAAAACTCGGACTAATCTAGAGACACATAATTGGTCAAAAATCGGACAATTGAATGGTGGGATAGATGAATAGTGCGGTTACGCTGGTCGACTTCGATCGGTTGCTCAATGGACTCGACCATATCTATTCGGAGTTCTCGCGCGCCTGCGGCCTTTCGGACTGCGCCTATTGGATGCTCGTCGACACCAGCACGGCGGGCGGCAGTATTGCCGTAAGCCGTCTGACAAGCGAATGGTTCTACAGCAAGCAGACCATCAATTCGGCGATCAAGACGCTTAGGGCGCGAGGGCTTGCGACGTTGGAGTTTGCCGAGGGCAGTCGTAAGAACAAGGTTGTGCGACTGACCGAAGAAGGCGTGCAGTTTGCCAAGCGCTACGCGTTGCCGGCGCAAAAAGCCGAGCAACAGGCATTCGAGGCGCTCGAGCCGTGGGAGCAGCGCGAGATTATGCGCTTGGTCGGTAAGTTCTCCCATGTTCTGAACGAAGAGTGCGAGGCATTTAAACGGCAAGTGGCCGCCGAGAACGAGGCTGACGATAAGGGCGAGGGGGACACATGCGACTCTTAATGAGGTTTATGAGGCCGTACCGCGGTCTGATTGCGGTGACGCTGTTTGCGGTGCTGATAGATAACGTCGGTACGCTGTTGGTTCCCACGATGCTGGCGAACATGGTCAACACCGGTATTACCACGGGCGATGTCGACTATATATTACGCAACGGCCTGTACATGCTTATCGCGACCGGCATGGCCAGCGGCGGCACGGTGCTGGGCTGCTATCTTTCGGCGCGCCTGGCCGCCAACGTGGCCTGCGATATCCGCAATGCCGTGTACGACAAGTCGCTCGAGCTGTCCGCCAGCGACTTTGAGCGCTTTGGCACGGGTTCGATGATCACGCGCTCGCTCAACGACATCAACGTGATTCAGCAAGCTGTCCTTCAGACGATTCAGCTGGTGCTGCCGGTGCCGTTCTTGGCCGTGGCAGGCATCATTTTTGCTTGGTTCATCGATCCCGCCATGGGTACGCTGCTGGGCGTGGTGGTTGCGATCGTGCTGGTGGCGGCGGTCTTTACCGTTGCCAACGCCGCGCCGATCTTTATGCGCCTGCAGAGCTTTATCGACCGCATGAACGTGGTGCTGCGCGAGAACATCGTGGGCGTGCGCGTCATCCGCGCATTTAACAAGGAGCGCCACGAGGAGCAGCGCCTGGACGAGGTGTTTAGCGATTACGCGGCCAATGCCATCAAGGTCAACCACCTGTTTGTGGGTCTCGACAGCTCCAGCTTCTTTTTGATGAATATCGCCGAGGTGGCGGTGCTGTGGGTGGGCGGCAACCGCGTGGGCGTCCACGCCATGCAAATCGGTAGCATCTCGGCCGTGCTGGAGTACGCGATCCTGATCCTGTTCTTTGTGATGACGGCGCAGATGGTGATTCTGACGCTCCCACGCGCCGCCGCATGCCTGAACCGTGCGCAGCAGGTGTTGGAGATTGAGCCGAGCATCGTGGACGGCAAGCGCACGCTGGACACGTGCGCGGCGGAGTCTGTTGACGGTGCCGACGCGGTGGCCGTGTTCGACCACATGTCGTTCCGTTTTGACGATGCCGACGAGGATACCCTGTGCGACCTGAGCTTTGCCTGTCGCCGTAGCCAGACCACGGCGATTGTAGGCTCGACGGGTTCGGGCAAGTCGACGGTGGCCAAGCTCTTGCTTCGCTTCCACGATGCCACGAAGGGCGCCATTCGCCTGAATGGCATCGATCTGCGCGACCTTTCGCAAGACGACATCCGCGGGCGTATCGCCTATGTGCCGCAGAAGGCATGGCTGTTCTCGGGTACGGTGGCGAGCAACCTGCGCTTTGGCAACGAAGACGCGACTGAGGCTGACATGCTCCATGCGCTGGAGGTTGCCCAGAGCACCTTTGTGCTCGACCAGCCCCAGGGGCTCGATACGCCGGTGGCCCAGGGCGGCACGAACTTCTCGGGTGGTCAGCGCCAGCGCCTGGCGATTGCCCGCGCACTCATGAAGCATGCCGATCTATATATCTTCGACGACAGTTTTTCGGCCCTGGACT
>URKU01000044.1 GCA_900548515.1 uncultured Collinsella sp.
TGGTGATGGACTTGCGGTTTTGCGTGTAGAAGCTCGCGATCTTGTTGCCGTTGCAATCGACGATCTCGGTGGGTTCACTCACCAGATAGGCGTTGGCGTCGGTATAGTCGGGCAGATCGGACAGCCAACGATTGACGTTGCCGATCATGCCAATCCCAAACGCTACGCCCGCGATGAGCAAAAGGCCCAAGAACGAGAGCAGGATCATGGGCAGGGCATGCGTCTTGGAACGACTGCGCCCCTGTCGTTGGCGAGGACCCATATATTGACCTCCAGGTATGTCGTGCCGGGCGGCGGGTGCGCCGCTGGGGCAGGATGGACATAAGTTCTTACACGATAAACCAAACGAGGCGCGCGAGGCCTCGTGTATGCTGGATGACGGTATTTTTCAGAGTGAATGCATACCTTGTTGGTAAGGAGTTTGCCGATGGCGATTCGGACGACGGGGCCGAGTGGACAATGCGATAACGAGCCGGGGGCTGCCGAGGCGGCGCTGCCCGAGCTGCTGGCGCCTGCCGGCGGACTCGATCAGATGCTCGCGGCGATTGCGGCGGGTGCCGATGCCATCTATGCGGGCCTGGGCGGGTTTAACGCCCGCGTGAGCGCACGCGGCTTTACCGACGACGAGTTCGCCCGCGGCTGTGTCGTGGCGCATGCGCACGGCGTGCGTGTATACGTGACCCTCAACGTGTTTGTGTTCGATGACGAGTTGGCCGACGCGGTGGCGCTGGGGGCACACGCGCAAGAGTTGGGTGCCGACGCCCTGATTGTTGCCGACGCCGGATTGGTATGCGCGCTGCGCGCGGCGATTCCCGGGGTCGAGATTCACCTGTCCACGCAGGCGGGCGTTCATAGCGAAGGCGCCGTGCGCTTGGCTGCCGATGAGCTCGGGGTCGAGCGCGTGACGACCGCCCGCGAGCTGGCAGTCGACGAGATTGCCGCCCTGTGTGCTACCGGCGTGCCTATCGAGGTGTTCTGCCACGGTGCGATTTGCATTGGATATTCGGGCGCCTGCGAGTTTTCGGCCCTGCGGCGTGGACGATCGGCGATGCGCGGCGACTGTACGCAGCCGTGTCGCTTGGCGTACGACCTGGTGGACGAGGCAGGGGAGAGCGTCGTTTCCGTGGAGGGCGATCGTCTGCTGTGCCCGCGCGACTATCTGGGCATTGCGCACCTGCCCGAGCTTGTTGGGGCCGGGGTGGCGTCGCTCAAGATCGAGGGGCGCATGAAAAACCCCGACTACGTGTTCAACGTGGTGCGGGTGTGGCGTCGTGCACTCGATATGCTGCGCGATGGCGCGTGGGATGCCGCTGCCGTGTCGGCGCTCGAGCGCGAGCTGGGCAGGTCGTTCAACCGCGGGTTTACCGATGCGTATCTGCGGGGGCGATCGGGTGCTGAGCTCATGAGCTTTGAGCGTGCGATTAACCAGGGCGTGCGCGTGGGCCACTTGGTGACGGTGGGTCACGAAGAGGTGACCGTCGAACTCGATGCCGCCGTGGCCGCGGGCGACACGCTCGAGATCCGGTTCTATCCGGGTGCCGATGCACGCCCCGATGTGCCCAAGCGCTGGCCCCAGGTGCCCTGCCCGGTGGATGCAGCGGCGGGGGAGCGCGTTGTCGTGCACTGCAAGCGCAAGGTGGATGCGGGATGCGAGGTGTACCTGATTCGTAGCGCCGGCGTGTTGGGGCAGACGGCGACGGCGCTGGGGCACATGCGGGTCGAGGCGGACGCGGTCGTACCCGTTGCACGAGCCGTTGAGATGCTGCCCCTTGAGGCCGCCATGACTGTTGGCGACGTGCCCGAGGCGGCGTTGACGGAGCCGACGGAAAAGGGGGCTTCCGATCGCATGGTCTTTGCCTGGCGGCTGATGGATGCCGACCCGCGCGGAGAACTCGATTTGTCCGACGCCGTTGTGGTGCTTGACGAGGTCTGTCGTGCAGCCGATGCCTCGCGTACCCGCTCGCTTATGCGGCGTGCCGGGCGCGTCGTCTGTCGTAATCTGGGACAGGTGGCGATGGCGCGTGAGCTGGGCGTGGCGTTTGACGTTGCGGCACCGGTGTTTTGCGCAAACCGGGTTACGCTTGCCTGGCTACGCGGGCTCGGCGCGGGCTGTGTGTATGTGCCTGCCGAGCTTGTCGCCCACGACGCGGAGCGTGTTGCCGAGCTTTCCGCTTGCCCCGGTGTCTTGGGGCCTGTCGATGCCGGCCGTCCCGAGCTCATGGTGTGCGAGCACTGCTTGCTGACTGCCGAGGGCGCCTGCGCCACGGATGCGACGGGGCAGGTCCGTTGCCGTGACTGCTCGCGCCGTCAGCAGGGGCGCTTTTTGGTCGAACGTGACGGCACGCGTTTGCCGGTCGTTATCGACGCGTGCGGCAGGACGAGGATTTTCCTGTCGTAGGTGTTCGGCCGCGCCGTTTTGGTTATTATGAGTGGGTTTATGAACTTCGAGCACCGCCGTATCCGGTGAGGGTGCTATAGCAAAAGGAGGATACCCAATGCTGTCTGTCGACGAGCAAATGCGTATCATCACCTCGGGCGCAGCGCAGATCGTCCCCGAGGCCGACCTTCGCAAGAAGCTTGAGAAGGGCGAGCCCCTCAACATCAAGCTCGGCGTCGATCCTACCAGCCCCGACCTGCACCTGGGCCATGCCGTGCCCCTGCGCAAGATGCGTCAGTTCCAGGACCTGGGCCACAACGTCACCCTCATCATCGGTAACGGCACCGCACTGATCGGCGATCCTTCGGGCAAGAACTCCACCCGCCCGCAACTTTCGCAGGAGCAGATCGAGGCCAACGCCGAGACCTACGTGAGCCAGGCCATGAAGATCCTGGATCCCGAGAAGACCACCATCGTGCACAACGGCGACTGGATCCTGTCGATGGATCTGGCCGGACTGCTGCAGGTGTGCTCCAAGTTCACCGTCGCCCGCATCCTCGAGCGCGATGACTTTACCAAGCGCTACCAGTCCCAGACGCCGATCGCCCTGCACGAGTTCCTGTACCCCGTGATGCAGGCCTTCGACTCCGTTCAGATCAAGGCCGACGTGGAGATGGGCGGCACCGACCAGCTCTTCAACCTGCTTGCCGGCCGTGAGCTCATGGAGAAGATGGGCATGGAGCCGCAGATCGCGCTCACCATGCCGCTGCTCGAGGGTACCGACGGCGTGCGCAAGATGTCCAAGTCCTACGGCAACTACATCGGCCTGACCGACGCTCCCAAGGATATGTTCGGCAAGACCATGTCCATCCCCGACGAGATGATCGGCAAGTACTATCGTCTGGCCAGCTCGCTCACCCCGGCCGAGGTCGACAAGATCGACGCCGCCCTGGCCGACGGTTCCACCGACCCCTACGAGCTCAAGCGCGCTCTGGGCCGCGACCTGTGCGACACCTACCACGGCGCCGGCGCCGGTGACGAGGCCCAGGCCGAGTTCGACCGTGTGTTCAAGGAAGGCCAGCTTGCCGACTTCCCCGAGAAGCATGTCGAGCTGACCGTCAACGACGAGGGCCAGATCTACCTCGCCGGCCTGCTCAAGGACTTGGGTCTTTCGGCGAGCGCCGGCCAGGCCCGTCGCGACATCGACGGCGGCGGTGTCAAGATCAACGGCGAGGCGGTGGCTCCCAAGAGCTATAACATCGACCCCAGCGCCCTCAAGCTGGGCGACACCCTCTCCGTAGGCAAGCGCAAGGGCTTCAAGTTGATTTAGTTCCGCCGTTCTGCCGAACGGCGGACCGGCCGACACTGCGCGGACCGCACCTGTACAATCTGACGTTCAACTTCAAGGGCGCGACCAGAGGGTCAGCGCCCTTTCGTTTCACGTCACCTTGTCTCAAATGCGGTCCGCTCGCTGGCGCTGCCAAAACGTCGGCGTCGCCTTGGTCGCAAGTAGTCATTGGGGACGTTCTTGAATGACTAGTCGTTTAATAGTCATTTAAGAACGTCCCCAACGACTATTGGTGCTCAGCGGCAGTCCCCATTGCGCTAAGCGGCGTGCGCCGCTAAGTGGACGGGTGTTAGCGGGACCTTCTTTTGGGCATACAATGGCTATTAGTTTGCTGCGGTGAAGGCTCGTCCGCTCCGCAATTATTTCTACAGTTAAAGGAGTATGTATGTCCGTTGAGGTCATGAGGTCTGTGATCGAGGCCGCCGAGGGTCGTGTGCCCGTCGACACGCTGTTTACCAATGCGCAGATTGTCGACGTATATGGCCAGCGCGTGGCGCCCGGTAGCGTTGCCGTCAAGGACGGTGTGATCGTCGGCGTGCTCTACGATGGTCGCGACGATGCCGCCGGCACCTACGAGGCAACTGAGGTCATCGACTGCCAGGGTCGCTATCTTGCCCCCGGCTTTATCGACGGACATTTGCATATCGAGTCCTCGAACATCCGTCCCGCCGAGTATGCGCGCATGGCGGCGACGCGCGGCACCACCACTGCCATTGCCGACAGCCACGAGATCGCCAACGTTGCCGGCCTGGACGGCCTGCGCTTTATGATCGAGGACGGCCGCCGTGCGCCCATCTCCATCAAGTACATGATGCCTTCGTGCGTGCCCGCGCTGCCCGACGAGCAGGCCGGCGCCGTGATTACCGCCGCCGATATGCAGGCGTTTTTTGCCGAGCATCCGGGCGATGTCTTTGGTCTGGGCGAGATGATGAACCTGCCGGGCGTCTTTATGGCCGATCCCGAGACCTGCGCCCGCATCGATGCTGCCAACCAGACGCCGTCCAAGCAGGTCGACGGCCATGCGCCGCTCGTTGCCGGTAAGGACCTCAACGCCTATGCCGCAGCGGGCATTATCGCCGACCACGAGTCGACGATTCCCGAGGAGGCACTCGATAAGCTGTCCCGCGGCATGTATGTGATGCTGCGTGAGGGCACGTGCAGCCACGACCTGGCCAATTTGTCCCCGATGCTGCTGGAGAACCCTGCCCGCGCCCGCCGCTGCTGCTTTGCGACTGACGATCGCGCCCCTTCCGATGCACTTGCGACCGGCATGATCGACAATGCCTGCCGCGTGGCCATCGAGACCGGCATCGACCCCGTGGTTGCTATCTCTATGGCGTCCCTCTCCACGGCCGAGGCGTTTGACCTGGACCACGGTTGCCGCGACCCGCACGAGCTGCGTGGCGCCATCGCCCCGGGCAAGCGTGCCGACCTGCTGGTGCTCAACGACCTGACGTTTGCTACGGCTCCGCATCGCGTATATGCCGCCGGCGTGCTCGTGGCGCAGGACGGCACCTTTGTGGGCGAGATCGCGCCCGAGATGGCCGAGGTTGCGGCCCTTGCCGATGAGCTGCGCGCCTCCGTTAAGCTGCCGAAGCTATCGCTCGCCGTGTTCGACTATGCCTTTAAGTCGGGCGAGGCCGTGATCGACGTGGTGCCGGGTAAGGCCATCACGGGTATGGCCCGCCCCGAGAGTGCCGAGGGCCTGCGCCGCATTATGCTGATCGAGCGCCACGGTCGCGGCGTGTCACTGCAGGCCGAGGGCGCCGATGGCGATGGTCCTGCGGGCCTGGGTCTTGTTGGCAAGCACATCGGTCGCGGCTGGGTGCGCGGCTTTACCATCACGGGCGGTGCCATCGCCTCGACGATCGGCCACGATTCGCACAACGTATGCGTCGTGGGCGATAACGCTGCCGATATGATGGCGGCTGTTGAAGCCGTGGGGCAGGGCGGCCACGTGCTGGTGCGCAACGGCGAGGTCGTGGCGCGTATTCCGCTGGCGCTCGGTGGCCTGATGAGCGAGGGCACGGCCGAGGATGTCGCCGCGCAGCACGACGACTTTATGGTCAAGGCGCGCGCCATGGGTATTGAGCCACCGCTCGATCCCATCATGGGCATCATCTTCCTGCCCCTGCCGGTGATCCCGACACTCCGTATCCGCCCCGAGGGCATGTTCGACGTCACCACCTTCACCTACGCCGACTAGTCATCGGGGACGTTCTTAAACGACTAGCCGCCTGCGACACTCTTTGGTTTTTCGGATACTGCGGACGCGAACCGTCTGGTGCATGTGACGTGTCTGCCAGGTCCTTGTAACGTTTATGTCTGCGGGGTCTTATTCGTGCTCCCTTTGGGTACGGTGGGTTCGTATAGATGCCCGATTCCAACAAGCCCGAAGGGAGCTTTTCTATGTTTAAACTGATTGCATCCGATATGGACGGCACGTTGCTTGACGAAAACAGCCAGGTGCCTCCCGAGACCTACGAACTGATTTTGGCACTACGCGAGCATGGCGTGCATTTTGCCGTATCGTCAGGCCGCCGCTACGATCGCCTGTGCGAGTTCTTTGCACCCGTTCGCGACAAGATGGACTTTGTCGCCGCCAACGGCGCCCAGGTCTACGCCGACGGCAAAATGGTAGACCGCGAGGTGTATTCGCACCTGGCGGTTCGAAAGCTCGCCCAGGCCGTCGCGACGTTTCCCAATCTGCATCTTGCGCTCTTTGACCGAACCAAGTCCTTTTTGCTCGATGACGAGAGCAAGTTCGTGCGCGAGGTCGATAAGGACCTTCCCAATGCCGAGCGCATTTGGGAGCTGCCCGATCCCAGCGTAAATATCATCAAAGCGAGTGTCTTTTGCGACGACGGTGCCGTTATGGACAGTGCGTACGTGCTACAGCGCGAACTCGGTCAGCTCTTTACCTTTGCGCCTTCGGGTAACGCATGGATCGATGCCATGCAGCCCGGTGTGTCGAAGGCTTCGGGCATCGAGCAGCTCGCGGAGCATTATGGCATTGGACGCGATGAGGTCATGGCGTTTGGCGACTCGATGAACGACTACGAGATCATTCGCTTTGTCGGCACGGGCTGCGCGATGGAAAACGCGCGCCCCGCGCTCAAGGCAGTGGCCGATCGCGTGGTGGGTTGTAATCGCGACCACGCCGTCCAGCAGGAGCTCCGTCGCGTGCTGGAGAGTCTCTCCTAATCCGGCAGATGGGGACGTTCTTTTTCTGCCGGCAGTGGGGGACAGTCCTTGCAGCTTTTTGCGAAGAGTGTCCCCAGTGACTAGTCGTTTAAGAACGTCCCCAGTGACTAGGCGAGGGCGGCCATGATGGTGCGGGCGACGCCGTCGTGGTCGTTGTCGTATTCGGTGATGGCGTCGGCGGCCTCGCGGTCTTCGGGCTCGGCGTTGATCATGGCCATGCCATGGCCCGCTGCCTGCAGCATGGGGATGTCGTTGATGTTGTCGCCGAACGCCCAGGCGTCGGCGAGACGCTCGCCCAGATGCTCACACAGCCACGTGAGGGCCGTTCCCTTGGTGGCGCCCTCGCCCATGACCTCGATATTCATGGCGTAAGAACGCGTGACCTCAATGCCTCCGAGCGTGTCGAGCTCTGCTGCGATGGCGTCGCGATCGGCCGGGTCGTGCCAGTACATGGCGATGCGCTCGAGCGTCTCGACCTCGTCGATCTTGCTGTCGATATCCATGTCGATCGGTGTTCGTGTGCGCTTGAGCGAAGCCGCGATGTGGGGGTCGCCGCCGCAGAATTCGTCCAGGCGCGTGTAGAGTGAGCGGGGGAGGAAGCACTGCCCGTCCGCGAAGATATCGAAGGTCACATCGTGGCCGGCGGCAATGCTATGGATGCGATGGGCGATGCCGCGATCGAGCGGGCGGCTCAAAATGCGCGTAGCACGTGAGGCATCGGTGGGCACGTCGTCGTCGAGCTGCCAGACGCTGGCACCGTTGGCGCAGACCGCGTAGTGTACGGCGGGGTGGGCGAGGACGGATTCAAAGACGCCCGACAGCGGGCGCCCCGTGCAGGGCACAAACTCAATACCGCGGCGCGCAAGCTCGTCGAGCATCGCCCAGGTGGCGTCGCTCATCTGCTTATCACTCGTCAGCAGCGTTCCATCCATATCGGAAAACACAATCATTCGATGAAGCCCTTTCTACTGGCATAAAAAGCGTGGCCGAGGGCGGTGATGCCCTGGCCACGCTCGGGTTCTATAACGGTTCACGCCCTAGCGATCGGCGAGCGGCTTGTACTCCAACGGCTCGATAACCGGGCGATACGCGGGACGGATGATGCGGTGCGCGCAGAAGAGCTCTTCCATGCGGTGCGCCGACCAGCCGGCCATGCGGGCGACGGCGAACAGCGGCGTAAAGAGCGTCTCGGGCACGCCGAGCATCTTGTAGATAAAGCCCGTGTACAGGTCGATGTTGGCGCAGATGGGCTTGGTCATGCCGTGATCGCGCATCACTTGCGGGGCCAGGCGCTCGATGCGCTCGATGAGCGCGAACTCCTCGCCCAAGTCCTTCTTGGCGGCAAGCGTGCGCGCGTAACGGCGGCACACCTCGGCGCGCGGGTCGCTGAGCGTGTAGACGGCGTGGCCCATACCGTAGATGAGACCGGTGCCGTCGAAAGCCTGCTTGTCGAGGATCTTGCCCAGGTAGGCCGCGACCTCGTCCTCGTTTTCCCAGTTGGAAACATGCGCGCGGATGTCCTCGTGCATGGACACGACTTTGGCGTTGGCGCCGCCGTGGCGCGGACCCTTGAGTGAGCCGATAGCCGCGGCGTAGGCAGAATACGGGTCGGTGGCCGAAGAGGACAGCACGCGGCAGGCGAATGTGGAGTTGTTGCCGCCGCCGTGCTCTGCATGCAGCATGAGCATCACGTCGAGCAGCATGGCTTCGTCGCGGTTGAATGCCATGCCGCCGCGCAACACCTGCAGGATGGTCTCGGCGGTGGAAAGGCCGGGTGTGGGGTGCGGCACATGAACCTCGGAGCCGCGGCGCTTGGCGACCGAGGCCATATGCGCGAAAGCGGCGATGCGGGGGAGACGGGAGAGCATGGAAATGGCGACGTCGATTTCGTGCTCGGGCGTAATGACGTCGGGTTCGGCGTCGAAGGCGTAGAGCAGCAGCACGGCGCGCTGAAGCACATTCATGATGCTCGACGACACCGTGGTCATGGGGAACTCTTTGACGTACTCGTCGCTCAGATGCCTAAAAGCGCCCAGACGTTCACAAAAGCCGTCGAGCTCCTCTTTGTTGGGCAGCGAGCCCGTGATGAGCAGGTAGGCGACCTCTTCGTAGCCATAGCGATTCTCGGCCTGGGCGTTGTTGACCAGGTCCTCGATGTTGTAGCCGCGCAGCGTGAGCTTGCCCTGGTCGGGCACGACCTTGCCGTCGATCTTGTTGTAGCCGTGCACGTCCGAGATGCGGGTAAGACCCGCGACCACACCCGAGCCGTCGGCGTTGCGCAGGCCGCGCTTGACGTTGTGCTCGACGAACAGACCCTCGTCATACGGATCAGTCGGCAGGCCGTGGTAGAGGTTTTCGCTCTCAGGCGAAATCTGGCGGCTTGCTTCGTAATCCAGAACCAGGCGGCTCAAGTGGTCATCGAAGCGGTAATAGATTTTCTTGGCGTCGTAGGCCATGCGCGCTCCTCTCCGGGCCGCATCGGGGTGACTTGCATGGGCATGCGCGCGTCAGGCTATCCCCAGCGGCTTGCTCGCTACAGGCGGTACATAAAGTTGAAGACGTCCTCGCGCTGGATGGACACGTTGACGCCCGAAAGCTCGCCGGCCTCGGCCAGCGCCTTCTGCAGCTCGGCGAAGTCGAGCTTGGACTCGGCGGTATCGGCCAGCATGGTCATGGTGAAGATGTCCTCGATAATGGACTGCGTAATGTCGCGGATGTCGACGTTGGCCTCGCCCAGAACACGGGTGACGCCGGCGACGATGCCGGGGCGGTTCTTGCCAAGGACGGTGATGACGATACGGGAGGACGAGATCTCGGCCATGGGAAACCCTTTCGCGTGGTTGCGGCGCGCGCGGGGCGCTCCGCTGCGGTACAGTGTTCATCATTGTACCTGTCTGGCGCCAAAAGGGGTGTGCTTGCTGCGGCGTTACACGTCTGCAACATGAGCGTAAGGGGGAAGGCCGTACGGGGAAGAGCCGTCTGGCGCGTGTCCGGCTCGTGTTGGGTTGATTTCCGATCTCAGCCGAACACATTGAGCGGACAGGCCGTTCCCGCAGTCAGCCGAACGCCTCCGACGGCTGATTCCGAACTGGAAGCGGAGGGCATCCCCGCCCTTCGGTAGGGGCGCCGTGACCTCAGTTGGGATGGGCCCGGCACTGCCGCGTACTCGGTGAGCTAGAGCCAACTGTTCGTCTTCACGTCGCGTATGGCGATATTTCGGTCGTCCGGCTCGGTGATGCCGTAGCCGAACGCCTGGAGCGTCTCGATGGACTCCTGGATCCTCTGTTGGAACATGGGACCCGGATCGACCCTCGGCCCGAGGTGCCCGCGCCAAAGGCACGGCGTGGCGCGCAGCATGTTATGGATTTTGGAGATGGGCTCGATGTCGGCGTAGACGTTGAGCGTCGCCATGGCGTCCTTGTGGCCGAGGATCGATTGGAGCGCCTTGTTATCGCCGCCTTGGCGGATCCACTGCGTTGCGAACGTGTGGCGAAGGCCGTGGAACGTGATCAGCTCGTCGTTGGTGCCCATGAGGCCGTTGGTCTCCGAGAACGTCTTGAACGCCCTGCGGATATAGCTTGTCGTCGCGAAGGTCGCGCCCGGCTCCGACAGGATGTAGCAGTCCCCGATCTCGACCGCCCCGGTAAGGCCGCGCAAGCGCAGCTTTCCGCAGTCGATCTCGTGGGTCTCCTTCAGGAAGGGGAGTAGGCCGACCGGGTCGATGGGGATACCCCTGGCGTCATGGGTCTTGGTGTCCTTGATGAACGAACCCATTCCCTTCGCGTACGCCACCGAGTGTCTGATCGAGATCAGGCCCGTCTCGAAATCCACATCGCACCACCGAAGGCCGCAGACCTCACCGATTCGCATCCCCGTGTGCAGGGCGAGTACGACCGCCCTCTAATCCTCGGCGGACCAATCGAGTCCGAACTCCTTTCGGGCATCCTCTTCGCTCATGACTTCGAGAAGGTCTCCGGGTTGGCAACGAAGGGCGAGGCATAGCTGCTCGAGTGTGTTGAAGCGAATGCCGCGAATATGCCCTTTTTTAATACGGGACAGGTTCACGGGCGTGGTTCCAATCCTTTCGGCAAGTTCGTTCGAGGAAATCTTTCGCTCGGCCATGATCTTGTCGAGGCGAACAATTACGGGCATGGCGTTTCCTTACGCAATCTCGTCGGAGTCGAGGTACAGCTCTCGGGCGTACAAGAAGAGCTGGGAAAGCATGAACAGGACGATGCCGAGAACCAGAGAGGTCCAATCGAATGATGAAGCGATCTCTTGGGCGCCGACGGCCCCCTCGCCGCCAAACATCGAAACGGAGGTTTTGAGTGAGCCGGCGTAGAGGCTGGTGGCAGCTTGAACAACGAAGAGAATGCCGAGCACCTTCAAGCATGTCGCAGACCCTTTCTTGAAGGGGTCTCCGCTCTTGATCGTCCACACGAGAACGGCGCTGAGGATGGTCGTAGCGATACCGATGACGGCAGGGACCAATGTCGAGATCGCAAGGGCTGGATACGCGGGGGAGTCTGCAATTACAGGGTTGTCGAGCACTTCGATTGCTGGCTTTAAGGAGAACGCCACTTGTGCGATGGCGGTGGCGCAAAGGGTCGCAGAGGCTATCGCACATGCGATGCGGAAGGAATGAAGCCGGGGAGTGCGATTGTCGGAACTCATAATAACCTCCGAAGAATTTAAAAAACTCAGGTTACTTTTTAACAGTTTATGTTAAATTGACTTTGCCGGCAAGTAATCACAGCATGCTGCAACCGTAACCCCGCGCATCGGGCTGAATCGTGTTGAAACGAGCTGGTGATACGTATGTTCAAAATCTCGAAGGTGATCTTTAGGTCGCTCCTCTCCTCTAGGTCGCTCCGTGTTGCCGTTGCTGCGTTGATGGTTCTTTGTGCTTTGCCAGTCTTCAGGAGTGCGGCTGGCATCGACGGACGGGTTGAATACCTCGAGTCGGGAATAACCCGCGTTGAGCAGGAATTGTCAGCATCCTATGCGGACGCGCTTGTGAATGCGGGAGAGGAGGGCGTCTATACCTCTTCATCAAGCATGCCTGCACTTCTGTACCCTCTTGACACGGGGCGACTTATCTTGGCGCCGCTCTCTCCTCTGCTTCCGTTTCTGCAGATATCGGACGGAGGGTACTCCTTTTATGACGGATCGAAGGAATACTTGCTATGGGTCGCAACGGCCGTTGCCGTCTCGTTCCTTGCCGCGCGCCTTAACAAACGTGGAAAGCTCATCATCCAGGCACCGATGGGTGAGCCGGGTAGGCTTGTTGCATCGAGCGTATGGGCGAGTGCTTTTGCAATGCTTGCCGTCTTCGCCATCAATCTTCCAGGGATAATCGCCGCGCTCGTGAAGAATGGCCCGGGCTCGCCGTTCTATCCGATAGGCTACATTCAATTTGCGACTCCGGTTATCAAACCGGCTTGGCTGGTGTTCGCGCAGACGACCATCTTGCAATTCTTGATGGCGGCGTTCATTTCGCTCGTCGTTCACCTTGCCGTGAAGATTGCCAATAGCCCTGCGCTTGGAATCGTGTTCGTATGTGCCCTGATGGGGGTGACGATGGTTCCCGGGTATTACGGAAGATCCATGGCTTTACGTGAATTCGCCCTGTTAAATCCCCTTACGTATGCAAACACCGAGTTGACCGTAGGCGCCTATAGCCCGTACCCAACAACACAGTTAGTGAATCTGCCCGGACTTTGCTTCGAGCGTGGGGCAATTACCCTCGTATGCGCCATCGCGATCGAGGTGCTGGCAATCTTCTTGCTCTGCGTTGCTGGAAAGAGCGGCTGCGCGCGTCCGATGTTCCCGACTGGTCTTGACAGGGGTGCCTTCATCGCCTCGCAAACGACAACTCGTTCGGGCCCTTATACCGCCGCCGTTGCATACGTAAGAGCGATGGGAAAGCTGCTCCTGCATTCTCCCGTCCTCGCCGTATGCGCGGTTGCAATGTCGACGGCGATGCTGGTCCCGGCTCTGGTTGAGATGTTTCCCGACACCGATGGCGTTTCCGCTGGTCGGTATAGGGATGGCGAGCTTCGTTCAATAGATCGGTATCTAGAGCGCGACGCTGCGAATATGGACGCCGAGGGCAAAACGGCCCTGGAAAACATGCGAGATGCTCTTTCGGGTTTCGTGTATGCACCTACGCCTGCGGAGGGGTTTCGAAGCCTTGCGACATACGAGCGCGCTCGAGGCGAGCTGAGCGCGGCAGATGCGACCCTCCTGCAATCGATTGGAATCGAGCCAGAGACTCCTTCTCGTGCGGAGGCGCGCGCCCTTCTGCTCGAGTCGATCGCAAGCTTGCCGGACCCCAAGGTTTACGAATTGAGTACGAAGATGCCCCCGTTAATCCTTCTTTCGTATCTCCAGGCAGCGCTTCCTTCCTTGTTTTGGCTGTTGCCCGTGGTTGTCACATCGCTTGCGTGCACCTACCTGCGGTGCCGTTCCCTTCTGGTTTTCCAAGTCCCCGCAACAGCGCATGTGCGTTTTCTGACGGCTGTTGCGCTGTCTCTCCTGCTTGGCCTGGCGCTGCTTTTGGTGTCGATGGTTCCCGCTGCGGTTGTGTCCTTGATTAAGAACGGTGCGGGTGGATCGGAGTATCCCGTCGCTCTCATTCGGGCGGGAGCTTCGACAACGTCCATGGTGGGGGAGGCGGTGTTGTGCAGTATTCCGTTGCTGGTCATGGCATACGGCGTGATTTCCGTCGTCGCTGCGTTGACAGCAGCGATTAGCCGCAACCCCGTTGTCACCGGGGTGGTTTGCGCGGTTCTCCTGGTGTTGGGTTCGTTGAGCGCTCATGTTGAAAGCGCGGGCATGGGCGTCGCGCTGCTGGCTCCATTCGCCTCGTTTGATCCCGCTTCCCAGGTGGGGACGATTGGGTTCCTTGGGCGAGGGACGAACGCGATGCCTTTTGGAGAGGTCGTCGGCGCATCGGGCGCTCTGCTGGTGGTTTTGGGCGCCGTATCTCCGTTGATGGTGCGCCTGAGTGTTCCAAAGATCGAAAGGGGATGATCTCGATGATTGGCCTTCAAACGCTGACGATCTCTTATGGAAAGAAGGTGCTCGTAGATTCGGTGGACGCTGAGTTTGCCCCGGGTACGGTCTACGGTCTCGTCGCTCCGAACGGGCATGGAAAGACGACGTTGCTGCGTGCGATGGCAGGTTTGCCGGGTCCTCGCGTGGACGGGAGCATCGTTCTGGATGAGGTGCAGGGTACGGGTGCGAGAGAGGTCCGTTCTATGATCTTCTATGCACCTGGTGAGGGGACGCTGCTGTATCCCGGATTGCGTGCGGAAGATCACCTCAAGATGGTTTGCGATATGTGGCCGCATGCTCGCGATATCGAAGAGATAGTGGAACAAACGCAGATAGGCGAGTTCGCGAAGATGAGGATCCGCACTCTGAGCCAGGGCATGAAGCAGCAGCTTACCCTGGCGATTGCGTATGCGACGGGTGCGCGGTACCTTCTATTAGATGAGCCCATGAACGCGCTCGACCCCAGCAGGGTGGGCTTGCATTCAGAGATCCTCAGGAAGCTGGCCGATTCTGGTACGTGCATCATCATGTCATCCCACATCTTGGATTCGGTCGATAGGCTGTGCGATGAGATTCTGTTTTTGAAGGATGGGAGGCTCATTAGAAGCATTCCGCAAGATGATGCTGCGCCGAAGTCTCCTGGATCCCATTTCGCAAAGCCTGCCGGACGCGCCGAGGGTGCGCTAAGCACGTATCGGCGACTCTACGAAAAAGGCGGGTAGAAATGCAAGTTAAAAATCTATGTGGTCAATGTGATGCCGTTGAACCCGCGTATCGATACCGCTCAGCCATTCGCCTCGCCCCCGCCGCGCGCATCTTCATCCGGTCTGTTACTTTTAATCTAACAATTCTTTGAGGAATGTAGGTGCTTCTAAATGTACTGTCGACTTCTTCTCAAACTAATCCTAAGAGACAAGGCCGTATGGATTTGTACGCTCGTTCTTGCTGCAGCCTTCTCCGTCCCCATTGCGTTCAATTCACCCATCTACGGGCCCTTCTTTATGAAGCAGGGCAT
>URKU01000045.1 GCA_900548515.1 uncultured Collinsella sp.
GGTGCAATAGCTGAGCCACGGGTCGACAATGATCTCGAACTGTTCGCGTGCCGGCTCCAAAAACTGGAACTTCCGCAGCATCCAAAAATGGGCCATGTCGGCAATATCGTTGCCGACGGCTTCAGCCAGCTGCGCTCGGTCTAAAACGTGGTCAGTCACGGCATCCTCCTCAAACTGATGAACCTCAATTTGAGCTTACGAGGAGGGTGGGCAGCCACTGTCAGCACGGACAAAATAGGCCTCCGGCTGCAAACCAACTGCCGACCAAACACTTGACGGGATGCTTGACCGAAAATGCGCACCGCAAAGAAACGGCAGGTAGATATAGACAGCTGACCCGCCATTTTGAGCCAGATGCCCGCTGCCACCACAGAAACAGCAGAGCACCACAGTCGCAAACGTCGACGAATGAATACTTGTACGTCGACAAATGACAAAGTCGCCCGCAAACCCGCAAGGAGTGTCCCCGAATGCCGGCACATAAGGAACGCCCCCAGCTGCCGGCACTTGGGGACGTTCCTTTTGGGCCGGCCGTTGGGGACAGCCCTTGACGATTCAGCTGTGGACAGCCGCCTTACAGCCCCAAGGTCTCGGCGACCTCGGCCGCGCAGGCCAGGGAGTCCGCCATGGCGCTCACCACGAGCGAGCTGCCGTTGCGGGCATCGCCAGCCACATACACCGGCGCGGCATCTGCGGCGACGCCGTCGACACGCGCCGCAAGATGAGAACCCTCGGCAGCCATCACCGGCAGCGGACGACCAGCGGTGGCAACGGGCACGCCCACCGCGTCGAACACACCATGCTCGGGACCCGTAAAGCCGCAGGCGATGAGCACCAGCTGCGCCGGCACCTCGTGCTCGGAGCCCGCGATGCGTTCGGGCTTGCCAGCCGACCAATCCAGGTCGACCACGCGCAGGCCCGCGGCCGCGCCCTTCTTATCCAGCAGCACCTCGAGCGTATCCACACCCCAGGCACGCATCTCGCCGCCCATGGCAGCGATAGCCTCCTGCTGGCCGTAGTCGGTCTTCTTAACGTTGGGCCACTGCGGCCAAGGGTTGCTCGCCGCACGCTTATCGGGCGCCGCCGGCAAGAACTCAAACTGGCGCACGCTGCGCGCACCCTGGCGCACCGCGGTACCCACGCAGTCGTTGCCGGTATCGCCGCCGCCAATGACCACAACGTCCAGGCCGCGCGCGCCTACCGCGGGCTCGCCGCCGTCGAGTACCGACACAGTCGAGGCCGTCAGGTAGTCCACGGCATACACCACGCCCGGGGCATCCACATTCGTAGCCGAAAGACCGCGGGGCGCACGAGCACCGGCAGCCACCACAACAGCGTCAAAGCCATCGAGCTTGGCTGCCACTGCAGGGTCCGTCACATCGGTGCCCAGCTCAAACACAATGCCCAGCTCACGCATGAGCGCCACGCGACGCTCGACCACGGACTTCTCGAGCTTCATGTTGGGAATACCGTACATGAGCAGGCCGCCCGGGCGGTCGTCACGCTCAAACACCGTCACGCGGGCACCTCGACGCGCAAGTTCCCATGCAGCCACCAGGCCAGCCGGGCCAGAACCAACCACGGCGACCGAGGGCGCGTCATCCCCCGCTGGCTCAAAGCGACGCGGGCCACCGTTCGCCCACTCATGGTCGCTGATCGCGCGCTCGTTATCGTGAATCGTTGTGGGCTGGCCATCGACCGAACCCAGGTTGCATGCGGCCTCGCACAGCGCCGGGCACACGCGACTCGTAAACTCGGGCATGGGCGAGGTGAGCGACAGACGCTCGGCAGCCTCGTCCCAACGGCCACGGCACACCAGCTCATTCCACTCGGGAATCAGGTTGTGCAGCGGGCAGCCACTCGGGCGCGCCTTGCCAAAGCTCGCACCCATCTGACAAAACGCCACGCCGCACATCATACAGCGGCTCGCCTGTGCACGGCGCGCGTCGTCGTCGAGCTCCACGTACAGCGGATCGAAATCATGGCTGCGCTCCTCCACGGGGCGAAGCTCGTGGGTCACGCGATCGATATCAAGAAAAGCACCGGGCTTACCCATGGCACTTACGCCTCCTTCTTGGTCGAAGCAACAGAGCCGGTAGCGACCACGGGCGCAGCGCCCGCAGCACCGCCCGCGACATCGAAGCGAGCGACATCCGCGGCACTCGCGCGACCGGTCACAATGTCAAACGCCAGCTCCTCTGCCTGCGTGTGCGTCCTGCCGGCAGCCTCGCCCGCAGCGACAATCGCCAGCACGCGCTCGTACTCGGTCGGAATGACCTTCACAAAGTGCTTGCTCATCGTCTCAAAGCTGTAGAGCAGCTTAATGCCGCGCGGACTCTGGGTCGCGTCCACGTGCTCCTGGATGAGCGCGCGAATCTGCGCCAGCTCGCCGGCCGTCGGAGCCTTGAGCTCAACGCTCTCGTGGTTCACACGGGCATCGAGCGTGCCGTACTGGTCATAGACATAGGCCACACCGCCTGTCATGCCGGCGGCGAAGTTCTGCCCGACCTCGCCCAAAATGAGCGCCAGGCCGCCCGTCATGTACTCGCAGCCATGGTTGCCGCAGCCCTCGACCACCACGGTGGCGCCGGAGTTGCGAACGCCAAAGCGCTGGCCGGCCAGGCCGTTAATGAAGCCACGGCCGCTCGTGGCGCCAAAGAACGCCACGTTGCCCACGATGATGTTCTCGTCGAACTTGTAGGTCGCACGCGGGTTGGGGCGCACGGAGACCTCGCCGCCCGAAAGGCCCTTGCCAAAGTAGTCGTTGGCGTCGCCGCACACGTTGAGCGTCACACCGCGCGGCAGGAACGCGCCAAAGCTCTGACCGGCCGAGCCATCGCAATCGATGGTGATGGAACCGGCGGGCAGGCCCTCGGGATGCGCCTTGGTCACCGCGTTGCCCAGGATGGTGCCCACGCAGCGGTTGACGTTGGCGATATCGGCGCGGAAGCGAATCGGGCGCAGGTGCGCACGGGCATCGGCCGTATAGGGCACAAACAGCGTGGAGTCGAGCGTCTTTTCGAGCTCGCTGTCCGCAGCCATCTGAGGCAGGAAGTGACGGCCGTCGGCACCCGGGATGTGGGCACCAAACTCACAGGTCGCGCTCGCCAGCACGGGCGACAGATCCAGCAGGTTAGCCTTGCGGTTGCCCGGGACCTCAATCTGGCGCAAGCACTCGGGATGGCCGACCATCTCGTCGACCGTGCGGAAGCCCAGGCTCGCCATGACCTCGCGCAGTTGCTCGGCAACAAAGAGCATAAAGTGCTCAACGTGCTCGGGCTTGCCGCGG
Organism: uncultured Collinsella sp.; assembly: GCA_900548515.1. GTDB lineage: Bacteria > Actinomycetota > Coriobacteriia > Coriobacteriales > Coriobacteriaceae > Collinsella. The sequence goes on from URKU01000045.1 coordinate 3,290, forward strand.
AAGCCGCGACGCAGGCGGCAGTTTTGCGTAGCGATGCCGGCGGGGCAGGTATCCTGCTGGCAGTCGCGCTGCATGAGGCAGCCCATCGAGATGAGCGGCATGGTCGCAAAGCCAAACTCCTCGGCACCCAGCAGGCAGGCGACGGCGACGTCGGTACCGTCCATGAGCTTGCCGTCGGCCTCGAGCACCACGCGCGAGCGCAGGCCGTTTTGCAGCAGCGTCTGCTGGGCTTCGGCAAGGCCAAGCTCCAGCGGCAGGCCGGCGTGCCAAATGGAATCGCGCGCCGCGGCGCCCGAGCCGCCGTTATGACCGCTGATCAAGATCTTGTCGGCAGCGCCCTTGGCCACACCGGTGGCGATGGTGCCGACACCGGCCTCGCTGACCAGCTTGACCGACACGCGCGCGCCGGGGTTGGCGTTCTTAAGGTCAAAGATCAGCTCTGCCAGGTCCTCGATGGAGTAGATGTCGTGGTGCGGCGGAGGCGAGATCAGGCCGATGCCGGGCGTGGACTGACGGACCTCGGCGATCCAGGGGTAGACCTTCTTGCCGGGCAGGTGGCCGCCCTCGCCGGGCTTGGCGCCCTGGGCCATCTTAATCTGAATCTCAAAGGCGCTGCAAAGATAGCGGCTCGTCACGCCAAAGCGCGCACTTGCCACCTGCTTGATCGCTGAGTTCTTGGAGTCGCCGTTGGCCAACGGGGTCTCGCGACGCGGATCCTCGCCGCCCTCGCCCGAGTTGGAACGGCCATGCAGGCGGTTCATGGCGATAGCCATGCACTCGTGCGCCTCTTTGCTGATGGAGCCGTACGACATGGCGCCGGTGTTAAAGCGGCGGACGATGTTGAGCGCGGGCTCGACCTCGTCGAGTACCACCGGAGTGCGGCCGCTGGCATCAAAGTCCAGCAGGTCGCGCAGGCGCACGGCACGGCCGGTGCGGTGCAGGCGGGCGCTGTACTCCTTAAAGGTGTCGTAGCTGTCCTCACGGCAGGCGGTCTGCAGCAAGTAGACAGTCTGCGGATCGATGAGGTGATCCTCGCCGCCGAGCGGGCGCCACTTGGTCAGGCCCAACGTGGGCAGCTGATCGGGAGCCGGGCTCTTAAGGATAGCGAGCGCGGCGTCATAGCGCTCATTTTGCTCGCGTTCGACGTCCTCGACACCCATACCGCCCACACGGCTCACCGTGCCGGCGAAGTACGCGTTGACGAACTCCGGCGTAAAGCCCACGGCCTCGAAGATCTGCGCGGAGTGGTAGCTCTGCACCGTGGAGATGCCCATCTTGGACATGATGGAGACGATGCCCGCCGTCGCGGCCTTGTTGTAATTGGCGATGCCCTGCTCGGCCGTCACGTCCAGATCGCCGCGTGCCGCCAGATCGCGGATGCACGCATGCGCGTTGTACGGATAGATGCCGCTCGCGGAGTAGCCCACCAGCGCCGCAAAGTCGTGCGGGGACACGGCGTCGCCGCACTCCACCACGATATCGGCAAAGGTGCGCACGCCGGCACGGATCAGGTGGTTGTGCACGCAGCCCACGGCGAGCAGCGACGGCACGGGCACCTCGCCCGCTCCGGCGCGATCGCTCAGCACCACGATGTTCACGCCATCGCGAACCGCAGCCTCAACGTCCTCTGCAAGCTGCTTGAGCGCAGCCTGCAGCGCGCCCTCGCCGGCATCGCGGCGGTAGACGGCACGGAAACGGCGGGTCTTAAAGCCAACACGGTCAATCGCGCAAATGCGGTCGAACTCCTCCTCGCTCAGCAGCGGGCGCTCCAGGCGCACCAGCTGGCAGGCCGTACGGGAGTCCTCGAGCAGGTTGCCGTGGTTGCCCAGGTAGAGCGTGGTCGAAGTCACCATATGCTCGCGCAGGGCGTCGATCGGCGGGTTCGTGACCTGGGCGAACAACTGATAGAAGTAGTCAAAGAACGAGCGCGTCTTCTTGGACAGGCAGGCCAGCGGCGCATCGATGCCCATCGAAGCGAGCGGTGCCTTGCCCTGCTGGGCCATGGGACGCACGACCTCGTCGACGTCATCCCAGTGGTAGCCGAGCTTGGCCATACGCACGGCGGCGGGCACCTCGGCGTCCTCGGCGGGCGTTGCCGCAACGGGCTCATCGAGCGCGTCAACGGTTAGCGTCTCCTCGGCAATCCAATCACGGTAGGGCTTTTCCTTGGCGTAACGGGCACGCAGCTCATCGTTGTAGATGACGCGCCCGCGGGCAAAGTCGACCTCGAGCATCTGGCCCGGTCCTAGGCAGCCGCTCGTCAGGATGTTCTCGGGGCTCACCTCGATGGTGCCCACCTCGCTCGCCAGCATAAAGCGACCGTCGCGCGTCACATAGTAGCGGGCGGGACGCAGGCCGTTACGGTCGAGGGCGGCACCCAGCGTGCGACCGTCGGTAAAGGCGATGGCCGCCGGGCCATCCCACGGCTCCATGAGCATGGACTGGTAAGCGTCGTAGGCGCGGCACTCCTCACTCAGGCTGTCGTTGTGGTCCCACGGCTCGGGCAGCAGCATGGATGCGGCACGCGTGAGCGGACGACCGTTCATGACCAAAAACTCAAGCACATTGTCCAGAATCGCGGAGTCGGAGCCCTCGCGGTTGATGATGGGCATCACGCGCTCAAGATCGTGCTGCAGCACGGGGCTGTACAGGTTGGGTTCGCGGGCGCGAATCCAGTTGACGTTGCCCTTGAGGGTATTGATCTCGCCGTTGTGGATGATAAAGCGGTTGGGATGTGCGCGCTCCCAGCTGGGCGTGGTGTTGGTGGAGTAGCGCGAGTGGACGAGCGCCACGGCCGTTTTGACGGCGGCGTCGTTGAGGTCGATGAAGAAACGGCGCATCTGCGTGGCCACAAGCATGCCCTTGTACACGATGGTGCGCGAGCTCATGGAGCACACATAGAAGATCTTGTCGCGCAGGGCGAACTCAGCGTCGGCCTTCTTTTCGATGGTGCGGCGGCACACGTACAGGCGACGCTCAAAGGCATCGCCGGCGGGCGTGTCGTCCGGACGGCCCAGGAAAGCCTGCAGGATAGTAGGCATGCAGGCGCGGGCCGTCTCGCCCAGGTCGTGCGGGTCGACCGGCACCTCGCGCCAAAAGAGCAGCGGCACGCCGGCCTCGGCGCAGCCCTCCTCAAACACGCGACGGGCATCCTCTACGCCCTTGTCGTCCTGCGGGAAGAACAGCATGGCCACGCCATAGTCGCCCTCTGCCGGCAGAATCTGGCCGCACTTTTGGGCCTCTTTACGGAAAAAGTGATGCGGAACCTGGAACAGGATTCCGGCGCCGTCGCCGGTGTTCTTCTCGAGTCCGGTGCCGCCGCGGTGCTCCAAGTTGACCAGAATGGACAGTGCGTCGTCCAGAATCTGGTGATGGCGCTCGCCGTTGATATCGGCAAGCGCGCCGATGCCACATGCATCGTGGTCGAATTCGGGGCGATAAAGGCCCTGCTGCTGAGCGGAATCTGCCTGCATCGCGATCCTCCCCTTGGTGTTAGACAGTCAGTTGAATAGGCATACTAGGAGCATCACCGGCCCGTTGTGTTTCCCGCCCGTTTCGAAACAATCGCGTAACGCACGCCCTACGAATGGACACCGCCGACCTCAAGGGCGACAACATAGGCCCCAAGTTCGGCCTGCAAACTCACCTCTTCAAACATCTCAATCCGTAACAGGAAGACCCAATTTTGGCGCCTAGATGTTACAGATTGAGATTTTCTGCAGGACAGTTTTGGTTTGTCTCGATCTGTAACACGAAGGGCCGGTTTTGGCGGTCAGCTGTTACAGATCGAGATATTCCATAGGACCATTTCTTCCTGTCTTGACCTGTAACACCTAGGTCCAATTTCCATCCCTAGTTGTTACAGATCAAGACATTTCGGCAACTCCTTTCCCCATCCTATTCAAATACAACAATTTTGTTAGTCTCAGTTAACCTTTAAGCCTAAAACGGGTATCCTTTGCGACGTCAAACAAACGGCACGCAGGAGCTCACTATGCTCAACCATCTCAAACATCATTTTGGCTCCCGGCGCACCGGTGGTCACGGAGGCCTAGACGTCGCACGGCATATCGGCCCCGGGCTGCTCGTGACCGTCGGCTTTATCGATCCGGGCAACTGGGCCTCCAACATGGCCGCGGGCTCGCAGTTTGGCTACGCACTGCTGTGGGTGGTCACGCTGTCCACGATTATGCTGATCGTCTTGCAGCACAACGCGGCGCACTTGGGCATCGCCACGGGCGCCTGCCTTGCCGAGGCCACGACCCGCTTTCTCCCCTGCATCGTGGGACGCGCGGTGCTCGGCAGCGCCTATCTCGCCACGATCGCCACCGCCATGGCAGAGGTCTTGGGCGGCGCAATCGCACTCCAGATGCTCTTTGGGCTGCCCGTACGCGCCGGCTGCGTCATCGTGGCGGCGGCATCGATGGCGATGCTCATGACGAGCTCCTACAAGCGCGCCGAGCGATGGATCATCGCCTTCGTAGGCGTGGTAGGGCTCTCGTTTTTGGCCGAGCTTGCGCTGGTTAAGGTCGACTGGCCGCAAGCCGCCGCAAGCTGGATCACGCCCAGTATGCCCACCGGCTCTGCCGCGATTATCGTGAGTGTCCTGGGCGCGGTCGTTATGCCACACAACCTTTTTCTGCACTCCGAGGTCATCCAATCCATGCACTTCGAAGGCCAAGGCGAGCAGGTTATCGAAGAGCGTCTGCGCTATGAGCTCTTCGACACGCTCTTTTCGATGGGCGTGGGCTGGGCAATCAACTCGGCCATGGTCATCCTGGCCGCAACGACCTTCTTTGCGCACGGCATTGTCGTAGACGACCTCGCCGTCGCAGCGGACACGCTCTCCCCCATTCTGGGCCCAGCAAGCTCGACCATCTTTGCGGTGGCGCTGCTGTTTGCGGGCCTCTCGAGTAGTGTGACGGCAGGCATGGCGGCAGGCACCATCACCGCAGGCATGTTCGACGAGGAATACGACGTCCACGACCGACATTCCTCGATCGGGGTGGTGGCCTGTTTCGCCGGCGCAGTGGCGGCGTGCCTGGTCGTCCCAAATCCTTTTGAGGGTCTCATTTGGAGTCAGGCGCTGCTGTCGCTTCAGTTGCCGATTACGGTCTTTGTGCTCATACGACTCACCAGTTCGCCCCGCGTCATGGGCAAATACGCCAACTCGCGCCCGCTCAACGCGTTGCTCGTAGGAATCGGCGTCATCGTAACGGTTCTCGACATCGTGCTGCTAACGGGGATGTAATTGGGATGGCGTGACTGTCCAGATATAACGTCTTAATCTGTAACACGTGAGACCGTTTTAAACCGTCAGATAAATCAAAAGGGTCCCGGCCGAGAATTCGACCGGGACCCTTGGACAGAGCTATGTTCGGCTTTCGCCGTGTGTCTACGAGTTACTCCTCGACGAGCTCAAACTCATCGGGGCCGACGCCGCAGACCGGGCATACGTAATCCTCGGGCAGCTCGGGCGTATCGACCTCAACCTCGTAACCGCAAACGACGCACACGAACTTATACGTCTTCTTCTCCTCAGCCATGATGTTCTCCTCTCGAACGTGACTGGTGATGTACTTCGCTTATTAGTATATGTTCTCAATAAAATAATGCAAGTGTTTTTACAACAATTCTAGCCTTGATAGGACGAGGCCTTCGGAGGCGTCTTGCCCTTCAGGACCTTGTGGTAGTAGTCGTAGGTGAGCGGCGTCTCGTCGCTCAGGCGCTCGGCGTCCTCGACCTCGCCGATAAACAGCAGATGCGTGCCCACATCCACAGTGTCGATCAAATGGCAGCTAAACAGGGCCGCCGCGTGCTCGGGCACATAGGGCATGCCCAGAGCCGTCTCGCGGGTCTCGTATTTGGCAAACTTGTCATAATCGCTGCTGGTGCGGAACCCAAAGTTACCGATGTAGAGCATGTCGGCAGTCTGATCGATCACGGTCAGCGCGAACGCTTTGGCCGATGCGATGACGCCCGAGGTGACGTTGTCCTTGTTCACGGCAACCGAAATGCGCGGCGGCATGGACGTCACCTGCACCGCCGTATTGATGACGCAGCCGGCGCGCAGCCCGTCTGCCGCAGCGCTCACCACATACAGACCACTCGGCATTGTAAAGAACGCAGTTTTGTCCATAACGATCACTCCCCTAACCCGGGTTGGTACCTTATGGATGTATGTACCCACAAAAAAGGCGGCGCCCATAACGGACGCCACCTTTGAGACATATGTGTCAGAACAGTTAGGAAGGCGGAACGGGCGCAGCAGGGCGCCTCCCCGCAAGTCATGTGCCTAGCGATTACGCTCCTTAAGCGCGCGGTCAATCTCGCGCTGAACGTCGCGCTTGGCCATATCCTCGCGCTTGTCGTAAAGCTTCTTGCCGCGGCCTAGGCCCAGCAGCAGCTTTACGCGGCCGTCGGTATTAAAGTAGAGTTCCAGCGGCACCAGGGCATAGCCGCGATTACGTAGCTTACCGTCGAGAAAGTCAATCTCCTTGCGGTGCAGCAGCAGACGACGACGGCGATCAGGGTCGCGGTTCCACACGCCACCATGGCTATAAGGGTGAATATGCAGGCCCACGAGCCAGCACTCGCCGCCACGAATCAGTGCAAAGGTGTCGGTGATCTGGCACGCGCGCTCGCGAATCGACTTGACCTCGGTGCCACTCAGCTCAATGCCGCACTCAAAGGTCTCATCGATAAAATACTCATGGTGTGCCGAGCGATTCTTGGAGATGAGCTTGCGCTCGCGCTTACTGGGCATCGCCGGCCTCCTTGGCTCCATCGGCGTTTGAGCCCGCGGCCTCGCGCTTTTCCTTGCGCTCAGCACTGAGCTCGGCGTCGCTCTCGCGCACCAGTTTGATAATCGCCGCGCAGGCCTCCTCGCCCACCAAGTCGCGAGCGCGCACCGTCAGGCGCGTCGCCTCCTGCTTGTCGCCGTCGCTTGCAGCATCGGTCGCGCACATAATCAGGCAGATGGCAATCTCGGCCGAAGGCGAGGTCGGCACGCCTTGCAGGGCCAGTTCACCCATCACGTGCTCGTCGCTCTCATCGGCGGCATCCGGATAGGCGGTATGGATCTTGTTGAGCAGACGTGTCGTGTGCGCATCGTTGGGCGCCAGACGCAACGCCAGACGCGCACAACCCACGGCGGCCGAGACATTCTCGGTCTCGGGCTCCAAGAAGTACTGCCCCAGGTTGGCATAGGCGCGGGCGGCGCACTTGCCATCGCTCGCACGCTCCAGCACCGAGAACGAGAGCGATGCCCATTCTTGCTTGTCCTCGAGTGCGCGGAACAGCTCGGCCAAGTCCAAGCGATAGTTGCAGTTCATGGGGTCCCAACGCACAGCCTGCATCAGGGCATTACGAGCGCTCACATAATCCTGCTGGCGAATGTAGGCAAACGCCATGTCAGAGTACAGGCGGTCAAACGGCACCTCGACCTGCACGAGCTCGCGCGGATCCTTCTCCACGCGGCGATAGGCCAAGCGCTCAAACTTGCTATCGAAGCTAAAGTATTGGCGCTTCTCCTCCGTCTTGCACTCGGCGTCGATATACTCCTCGGCGAGCTCCACCAGGCGCTCCAACAGCGGCGTCGCCGTAGCCAGGTCGCCCTGCGCCAGATAGTTCTCGGCATACGCGATGTCTTGCAAGCTGATGGGCAGATCCATGGCTACTCCTCGATCTGAGCGAAACACGGCAGACGCCGTATATACGGTCGATACACAAAACCCGGGTCTCTTGCGAGGCCCGGGCATTCATTTGTGGGTAGCCCGTACCAGATTCGAACTGGTGATCTCCGCCTTGAGAGGGCGGCGTCCTAAACCGCTAGACGAACGGGCCATATGTAGCAAATGCAATGGCTGGGATGGAGGGAGTCGAACCCCCATTGACGGAACCAGAATCCGCTGTCCTGCCATTAGACGACATCCCAATGACTGCATCGCTGCGCTCGGCTGTGCCTTTGCGCAAGAAAGAAATATACGGGAAGTCCCGCCGTGACGCAAGCCCCAATTTTGACTTTTTTGAAATTCGGTCAAATTGGCCTAATTTAGTCCAACCCGTGAAGGACCTGTGAAGCCAACCGCTGTACACGAAGGGCAAAACGCCGTGAGCGGTAGCCGTCAACCGTTGGCAGATTCTACCGTGAAAACGATAGCACCAGGCAACACAATCGAAGTATCAATGATCGCGTAGATATCGAGGCGCCATGGACGAAGAGCTTGATTACCTATGGGAGACCCTGGGCCTCGAGATCACTGCCGACCTTTGGCCCGAACGGGACAAAATTCACCCCACGTTACGCCCCGCCATTACTGTGGTGCAGGCAAAATACCGCCGTGCATCCTTTTTAATCATGCGGATGTCATGGCACGCGGGACTCCCCGACCTTAAGCGAATCCAGGCAAGCCTCGTCGAGCTGTCCGGCATGCCGACCGTCATATCCGAGGCGCACCTGGAGCAGCGCCAGCGCGAGCGACTGCAACAGCAGCGGATTCCCTTTATCTGCCCCGGCATTCAGGCATATCTGCCCTTTATGGACGAGGAGTACTGGAGCGGCAAGCCCAACAAGCACGTAAAGGTCTACGATCCGCACGAATGGGCACAGCTTGAGGATTAGCGCATATGCCCGCCAGCCGGGATAGTGCGCATGCCCGCCAACCGGAAAGCTCATCCCGGAATTTACGTCCAGAACGGGACGCGCTTTCCCCTAGAGGCCCCAAACGGAAACCGTATCCCAGATTTCGCGCTCAAACTGGGATACGGTTTCCGCTAGCCCCTTCAACCGGAAACTGCGTCCCGGAATCCGAGCTCAAAACGGGACGCACTTTCCGCAGCCACTACAGCAGCACCTCGGTCCAGGTCGCTTCCTTAAACCCAGGAATCGCAAAGTCGTCGCCCACCAGCAGCGGACGCTTGACCAGCATGCCGTCGGTCGCCAGCAGCTCGTAGCACTCCTGATCCGTCATGCCCGCATCCAGACGCGCCTTCAGGCCCAGCTCTCGATATTTCATGCCCGACGAATTAAAGAAGCGCCGCACCGGCAGCCCCGAACGAGCAATCCAGGTCGCAAGCTCATCAGCCGTGGGATTGTCCAAAACGATATCGCGATCGATATACTCTACCCCATGTTCGTCCAGCCATGCCTTGGCCTTCTTACAGGTCGAGCACTTGGGATATTCAACAAACAATACCGCCATGGGATTTCCTTTCTTAGAGAAAACAGGTGTCTGGAAAACTGCACATCGACGACCACTCGCGATTGCAGCCGTTATTGTAGTCAATGTCGAAGCATAGGCAGTCGCGATGTCTCGTCTTAAGGCTAGCGCCTCGCATGGGCGCCGATCGGCCGAGTCGCATGGCGCACCAACGCCGCTGCCAGCAATACCAACAGCATGGCGGTGACATAGCCCGCAGCATCGAATCCTAAATCGATAACGTCGAAATGCCTGCCGGGAACAAAGATCTTATGTACCTGATCGCCAACGGAGCAGGCGGCGCAAAAGAGCAATACGGGCACGCAACGGGAGCATACGCTCCACGGACGCCTGGAAAAGCAAACCACGACCACGGAGGCGAACAATCCGACGAAGAAAAACTCTACGGTATGGGCAACGCGACGGACGTTCGTGCCCACCCACATGCGAATGGAAGCAAGTCGGCCAGACCGGACATTCGAGGCAGCCGAATCGGTGCCCCCGGTCATTCCGTTCTCCGCCTGAGCTTCACCCGTGGCATCGACAGCCTGAACGCCCGTAGCCTGGCCCTCCACCACACGCGCGGTAGACTCGCTCAGCAACGACGTCTCCACCGCATTTTGCTCCGTCAGCACCCAGATGCCCGCCAGCGTTGCAACGAACAGAACAATTGCGGTCCATCCGATTATTTGTTTTACGCGCGCCAAGGGCCAACCTCCTTTTTTGAATATCAGCGAGTGTAGCCCCAAATGGCATCGTCACCGTATCAAAATTTGAATCGCAACAGGAAGCGACAAAGCGACGCAAACCCCTACCCCGCCTCGCGCATCCAGCGATCGAACGTCCCCACGCACACGCCCAGGCACTTTGCTGCCTGGCTGCGGGTAATATCGCCTGCCTCATAGCTATCGCGCACCAGCTCAAACTGAGGAGGGCACGGCTTGCGAGGTCGACCGAAACGAACCCCTCGCGCCCGCGCCGCTGCAATTCCCTCCGCCTGGCGCCGATGGATATTCTCGCGCTCCACCTGCGCCACGTAGCTCAGCAGCTGCAGCACAATATCAGCAATCAGGGTGTTAGTCACATCCGGCGCGCCGCTGGCCCTGGCGCGCGTGTCAAGCAATGGCATATCCAACACCACAATGGCAACCCCGAGCACCTTGGTAATGCGTCGCCATTCCTCAAGAATCTCGGAGTAATTACGGCCAAGTCGGTCGATAGAAAGCACCACCAGCACGTCCCCATCTCCCAGGACGTGCAGCAGCTCGCGATAACGCGGTCGATCGAAGTCCTTGCCGCTCGCATGGTCGGCATAAATATTCGCCGAGCCCACGCCATAGGCGCCCAGCGCATCCAGCTGCCGATTAAGATTCTGATCGCGCGAACTCACCCGCGCATAACCGTACACCGTCGCCATCTCATCCCCGCTTTCTTGTAAACCTGCCAAAAGGGACAGGTTTATTTTGGTAGGTTTTACCTCTCAAATAGCAGGTAAGCGGGCGGCCGAGCAGACGACAAGGTAGTCACGATTCAAATGCGGAGGGCGGTCCCGAAAGACCGCCCTCCGCTCTCTCGCCACGAGTCGGGATTTAGCTAATGGATAAGCTTAAAGTCCAAGTGTCCACGCGTGGTATTGACGCGCGAGACCTCGATAATCACGCGCTGGCCCAGTTCATAGCGAGTCCCCGTGTCGGCGCCCGTCAGCGTAAGCGCGTCCTCGTCGAACTCGAGCCACTCGTTGCCCAGGCTCTTAATTGAAACCAGGCCCTCGACCTGTGTTAGGTCCAAGCGCACAAAGAGGCCCATGCTGCTAACCCACGAGACGGTTCCGGCATAGCGCTCACCCAGACGGTCCTCATAGTACTGGGCAATCTTGATCTTTTGCGTCGCATGGCTGGCGGCATCTGCCGCGCGCTCGGCATCGCTACATGCGCGGCAGATCTGCGGCAGAATGCGCGGCAGCGACTCGCGCCCCTTGCCGATCAGGCGCGGCGTACGGACCAGGGCGTCCTTGCCGCCCAGCTGCTCATAGGCCAACTGCAGTTTGAGCACGCGGTGCACCACCAGATCGGGGTAGCGACGGATGGGACTCGTAAAGTGACAGTAGCACGGCGCGGCGAGCGCAAAGTGGCCCTCGTTGCGCGGCTTGTACAGCGCGCGCTGCATGCTGCGCAGAAGCAGCG
>URKU01000046.1 GCA_900548515.1 uncultured Collinsella sp.
TCCTCGCACGGCTTGCCGCCGTGCGCCTCCAGGTACTGATTCACGCGCGTATTCCACACGGTATCGGCCACGAGGTGAGACCAAACGCCCAGCGTCAGATCGAGCAGCGACTGCGCCACGTCATCGGGCGCGAGCGAAAGCTCGCTAGCACCGGGACCGGCAACCGGCTCGGCATCCTTGTAGCGTTGGGGATAATGTACCCGATTGAGTCGCTCACGCTCCTCGACAATCGAGGTCGCGGCAGCCGGCGTACCAACAGGCGCCCCTTTAAGCAACGGTGCCACATAGGTATCCCAGAACTCATGCTCACGAGGCTTAGGGATAGGCTCGGGCTTTGCAAAGTGCGTAATGCGGTACGGGATGGGATCGGCGATGCCAGGGACCATATAGCCCACGAAGATATCCGGAACCACGCAGCCAAACAAAAAGGCATTGCGGTCGCGCACGCTATTGGCAAGCGCACCAGTGCGCTCCAGCAAACGCTCCGTCTGAGCGATATGAATGTTCCAGCTTGGCATAGCCACCCCCCATAAAAAACCTGGATAACTATACCATTACGGCAAAGCCGCGCAGGCGGCTACGCACGCTCTACGCAGCAACTAGTCCGTAGCACCGCTTTCGGTTCCATACGACGGCGAAGGCGCCTCGACCACATGGTGATATCGATCGATATAGATTGCACGGGCACCCAGGCGTCGCACCAAATCCTGGTGATGCGTGCTCATCAAGACCGTCTTACCCGCCGCGACATAAGCCAGCAAGAAATTGACCACGATGTCGCATGAATCCTCGTCGAGCCCATTGGTAGGCTCGTCGAGGACCAAGATATCCGGGTTCATCGACACCACCGCAGCCAGCGCAACACGCTTCTTTTGCCCGCCCGAGAGCTGATAGGGAGAGGCGTCGGCAAGGTCGGCAACCTGGAACAGCCCCATGGCATCGCGCACGCGGCGCTCGAGCTCGTCTGCCGGCAGACCCATCTGCGCGGGACCAAAAGCAACTTCCTCGCCCACCGTGGCGCAGAACAGCTGGGCATCGGCGTTTTGGAATACGAAGCCCACGCGCTGATGAAAACGCTGAGCGGCCGCGGAATCCTTTAGAAACGCCGCATCAATCACATGCCCGTCAAACAGGTATGCCCCTGTGTCCGCGAGTTCAAGGCCGTTAATAAGGCGCATAATCGTCGTCTTACCGCAGCCGTTGGGACCGAGCAGGGCAACGAGTTCACCACAATCGACCTGCAGCGACACACCATCGACAACCGTATGCCCCGCATAGGAAAACACCACGTCGCGAAACTCGATGAGCGGCGTGGTCTCGGCGCCAGCAGAACCGCTCGCGCCCATCGCGCCATTTGTATCGTTTGCCAAAACGTCGCCCTTCCCCATTTGCATCCCCAGCCGGAACCAGCAGCGCCTACAGCACGGCGCACAACACTGCCAGCAGCGCCACGCCGGCCGCATAGACCGCATCGCGCCAGCCAAGCCCGGCGCGCGCGGGCGCCGGATACACACCGGCAAACCCACGGCAGAGCATGGCCTCGTCCATCGCATGGCTGCATTCCATCGCCTTGATAAACGTCATGCCCATGATACCCGCGACCGAGTCGGTGCGCGAAAACCCCTCAGGCGCGCGACCCACACTGCGCAGCATGACCGATTCGGTCAGATCGTGCGCCGTTCGGCCCAGCACCTCGATGTGCTTGAGCGCCACATCAAACGTAAAGATGACCTCGTCGGGCAGATGTAGCGTCTTGAGCGCCGCCGACATGCGGCTCCATGTGAGGGTCCACGAAACGCCCAGCACGAGCGTCACGTTAATGAACGTCTTGAGCGCAATCTTGAGCATGGCGCCCGCGGCAGAAGCGTCCAGCAGCAAGGCGGGCAGCGCCAAAACCACTGCGAGCCCCGCGGCGCCAAGCGCCGGCACAAAGGTCGCGCGCAGCCCGCGTACGGGACGCACGGCAACGAGCACCAGCGCAATGGCCGCCATCAACATGAGGTACAGCGGGCTCTGTGTCAGGCACACGCACAGGACGCAAACGAATATCCCCACCAGGCGCACCGGAGCCGAAACGCAAGAAAGGGCGCGGTCGACCATCGACCCGCCCTCGTGCGCGCCTCCACCCAGGCGAACCCGCTCAAGCAGGCTCGCCAGGTGCAGGACGTTCTTTTGCATCACGCGATGACGAGCGCCCGTGGGCTCGTATCGCTCCTCGGCCGCAAGCCAGCTAGGCAGCTCGACCATCGCCATGGGCTCCGCTTTCCTTGACCGTCAGCGAGATCAGACGGAATGCGATGGTGAGCACCGCCACGCCAATCACGCCGGACAGGATATACATGGCAGCCTGACCGGCAAAGCCGAGACCCTGCTCCTCGGAATAGGCCTGCAGGTAATCACCCGTAGGCAGAGCGTCGGCAAAGGTCGGGGTGTCGAGACCGACCGAAGCCTGCAGGCTGTCGTCGCCAGCCTCCTGAACGGCGGTCGCGGCGCCCTCGGCGTCCCACTCGCCCCATGCGTCACCCGTGGCCAGCAGGCCCAGCGGTGTGGCCACGACAAGCACGGCGACCAGGATGAGCGTGGGGACCAGGGAAGTCTTCTTGGCAGTACCATCGCCGGCAAGCTGTCCATCGGCGGCTTCGGGGCCGACGATAACGCCCGGCGCCGTCTTCTTGATAAAGCCGTAGATCGCGGCAGTCGCCACGCCCTCGACCACGCCGGCAACCAGCATATGCGGGATCATCATGGCAGGAATAGCAATAGACAGCGGGAAGGGGCAGTACAGCGGCGCGCCCGAAGCGTTGGTAAAGAGCATCGGCTGAATGCCAAACTCGATGGCAGCGCACAGGGCAGCCACGCACAAGCCGATCCAGCCGCTTACGATGGCCGAGACCGAGGTGCCCCAGCTCTTGTCGTGCAAACGGCTGTTAAGCGCGCGGAACACGATGGCTGCGGCAAACGGCAACACGAAGGCCATATTAAAGCAGTTAGCGCCAAAGGACAGGATGCCACCGTCGCCAAACAGCAGCGCTTGCAGCGCCAGCGCGACCGAAACCGCGATAGCCGCGGCCTCGGGGCCCAGCAGCAGCGCGATGAGTGCGCCACCAACGGCGTGGCCAGTGGTGCCGCCGGGCAGCGGCACGTTGAACATCATAAGCAAGAAGGAAAATGCGGCGCAGATGCCCAGGAAAGCCATGTGCTCGCGATCGAGCGTGGCGCGCACCTTCTTGATACAGTGAGCCCAGACGGGCACCATCGCCACCGCCATGACGGCATCGGTCTGCGGGGACAGATAATTATCTGGAATGTGCATGTACGCCTCCCGGTTATCGGCGCACGGAATTGCAACGCCGCTTGAATCACCTTTCCAGTGTTACGTAATGTCAGATTCGTAACACGCCGCGGGCTATCATAGCAAAACGGCGCACTGCCGACAAAGCAGCACGCCGTTATGTAATGCGCGTGTCATATATGCAGGCTCAACGGTGCCTTATACCGAAAACAGCAGTCACGTAGGACTCGGCAGCAGCCACCGCTGACCCATACCCCAGCGCAGGACCTAGCCGCGGACCTCGCCGTTTACGCCCTTGCACACCTTGGTGACGATCTTCTGGTGCGCTTTTTCGACCTCTTCGCTGGTGAGCGTATGGTCGTCGGAGCGATACGTAAGCGCGAAGGCCATGGACTTCTTGCCCTTGCCAATGCGGACCGGGTCGCGGTACACGTCGAACAGGCGCACGCCCTCGAGCAGCTTGCCGCCGGCACTGGCGATGCGACGCTCAAGGTCCTCGCAGGTCACAGCGTTATCGACCACGATAGCCAAGTCGTGCTCGACGGCCGGGTACTGCGAGAACTCGCGGTAGTTCTCCTGGTTACGGGCACCCTTGATCAGCTTGTCCAAATCGAGCTCAAAGGCGACGACGACCTCGTCGATGCCGCAGGCCTCGCGCGCCTCGGGGTGGATCTCGCCGACCCAGCCTAGCACGGTACCGCCAGACAGAACCTCGGCCGCGCGGCCCGGCTGCAAGAAGGCGTAGCCCTCGCCCTCGACGGGACGGAAGCGAACCTTCTCGATACGCAGCTGGGCGAGCAGCTCCTCCACGATGCCCTTGCCATAGAAGAAGCGCAGCTTGCGGTACTTCATGTTCCAGGACTGCTCGCTCCACTGGCCCGAGAGCACGCCCGCCACGGACTTGGTCTCCTTGGGCAGGCTGGCGTTCTCGCGGCCGTGGAACAGGCTGCCCACCTCGTACAGGTGCACGTTGGGCGTGCCGTGGGCCTCGTTGTAGGCTACCGACTGCAAAAGGCCCGGCAGCAGCGAGCGGCGCATCTCGGTCTGCTCGGCCACCAGCGGGTTCATGAGCACCACGGGGCAGCCGCGGCCCTCGGTGGGCATGCCGATCTTCTCCAGGTCGCCCGGGGCGGCAAAACCAAAGGTCGTGGTCTCGTTGAGGCCGCAGGCGCGCAGGATCTCGCCGACCTTGCGGGTGAGCTTTTGCTCGCGGGTCAGGCCGCCGATATGGTTCTTGGCAGCCGGGATGGTCGCCGTCACGCGGCCCATGCCCCACAGACGCAGGACCTCCTCGATCAGGTCGATCTCGCGCGGCAGGTCGGGACGGAAGCTCGGCGGGGTCACCATAAAGTCCTCGCCCTCACGCTCGACGGTGCAGCCCAGGCGGGTGAGCGAGCGCTCGATAAAGTCGGGCTCGATGTCGGCGCCGCAGATGGCGTGCACGCGAGCCAGGCGCAACTTGATGCTGTCGATGGTCTTGGGCGCAGGGAACACGTCCACGTAGCCGGGAGCGACCTCGCCGCCGGCAATCTGCTCGATGAGCGCGCAGGCCACGTTGGCGACGTCCACGCAGCCGGTCTCGTCGACCTGGCGCTCAAAGCGGATGGAGGCGTCCGAAATCAGCGACAGGTCGCGGCTGGTGTGCGAGGTGCGGCCGGCGTTGAAGCAGGCGCTCTCGACCATCACGTCGACGGTGTCGTCCTCAATCTCGGAATCCATGCCACCCATGACGCCGGCCAGCGCCACGGGACGCTCGCCGTCGGTGATCAGGCCCATGCCGGCGTCGAGCGTGCGCTCCTCGCCGTCGAGGGTCGTGAACTTCTCGTCCTGCTGGGCGGCGCGAACCACCACGCGCCGTTTGCCCTCACGCTCGGCAAAGGTGTCAAGGTCAAAGGCGTGCAGCGGCTGACCGGTGAGCATCATCACGTAGTTGGTGATGTCGACGATGTTGTTGTGCGGGCGCACGCCCAGGGCATTGAGGCGCTTGACCATCCAGTCGGGCGACGGGCCCACCTTCACGTTGCGCACGATGCGGGCGACATAGCGGTCGCACAGGCCCTCGTCGGCAATCTCGACCGAAAGCTCGTCGTCCGTCGCGCGGCCGGTCTCGGCCTTGATGGCGGGCAGCTCAACGTGGAAATCGCGGTCGAAGATGGCGCCGGTCTCGCGGGCCATGCCGATCATGGACAGGCAGTCGGGGCGGTTGGGCGTGATCTCGCAGTCGAGCACGGTGTCGCTGGAGCCCACATACTCGGCAAACGGCATGCCGCAGGGCGTATCCTCGGGCAGAATCATAATGCCGGAGTGATCACCGCCCAGACCGAGCTCGCGCGCGGAGCAGTTCATGCCCATGGACACGACGCCGCGCAGCTTGCTCTTTTTGATCTTGACGTCGCCGGGCAGCACGGCGCCGATCATGGCCGTGACAATGTGGTCGCCGGCCTCAAAGTTCTGCGCGCCGCAGACGATCTGCAGCGGAGCGGGATTGCCGTCGGCGTCGAGATTCTTGTCGCCCACATCGACCGAGCACACATACATGTGGTCGCTATCGGGGTGCGGGATCTTGGTGAGCACCTTGGCGGTCACCACGTGGTCGAAGGACTCGCCCACAGTGTCGATCGCCTCGACCTCGGTGCCGGTACGGATATATTCGTCCGAAAGGGTCTTGGGATCCTCCGGAATATCGATCATGGTCTTGAGCCAGTCGTAAGAAACGCGCATCTAACTGGTCTCCTTTCATAAATGCGGCTTTGAGCCGGAAACTGCAACTAAGAAGAAAGCGTTCTAGAACTGGTTCAAGAACCTCATGTCACCAGTCATCAACGTGCGCAGGTCGGGCAGGTCGTAGCGCAGAGCCGCGACGCGCTCGGCGCCAATGCCAAAGGCGAAGCCGGTGTACTTCTCGGGGTCGATGCCGCAGTTGATAAGGACGTTGGGATCGACCATACCGCAGCCCAGAATCTCGATCCAGCCGCTGTGCTTGCAGAAGTTGCAGCCCTTGCCGCCGCACACGTGGCAGCTCACGTCCACCTCGCAGCTAGGCTCGGTGAAGGGGAAGAAGTGCGGGCGGTAGCGCGTTTTGCGGTCCTCGCCAAACATGCACTTAACAAAATAGTCGAGCGTACCCTTGAGGTCGCCGAAAGTAATGCCCTCGTCCACGACCAGGCCCTCGATCTGGTTAAACTGCGGCAGGTGGCAGGCATCGGCCGTATCGGGACGGTAGACGGTGCCCGGGCAGATCATGTAGATGGGCGGCTTCTGCGACTCCATGGTGTGGATCTGCACGCCCGAGGTCTGGGTGCGCAGCAGCACGTCGGACTCGCCGTGGGCGTGCGCCTCGGGGTGCGCAACGCTGCCGGGGTTGTTGTCGACCACGTAAAACGTGTCGCGGGCCGAACGGCTCGGGTGATCCATGGGGGCGTTGAGCGCCGTGAAGTTGTAGTAGGAGGTGTCGACCATGGGGCCGGACTCGACAGTGTAGCCGATGCCGCAGAAGATGTCCTCGGCCTCCTCGATGATCTGCTTGATCAGGTGCTGGTGACCGATCTGCGGACGGATCCCCGGCAGCGTGATGTCGACGGCCTCGTGCTCGAGTGCGTGCTTGAGGGCGGCGGCCTTCATCTCGGTGGTGCGCTCGTCGAGCATGCCCTCGATCAGATGGCGCATCTCGTTGGCGCGTTTGCCCATCATGGGACGATCCTCGGGGGCGAGCTTGCCCATCATGCGCATCAGGCCGGTGATACGGCCTTTGCGACCGAGCAGCTCAACGCGCGCAGCCTCGAGCTTGGCGGCGTCGTCGGCGCTAGTGACGAGCTCCTTGGCCTCTTCCTCGAGTTTGACCAGATCATCAATCAGACTCATGTCTTCCCTTTCGTCTCTCGCGTTCCCCGCTTGCCAAGGCGGCTGCCGCCGTCTGACGTTGCGAAAACGCGGCCCGGTTCGGTAACAAAAAACCGCCCTCGGGCATGTGCATTGCCCAAGGACGGTTGAATTCCGCGGTACCACCTTGTTTGACCCGGCGGATGTCTGGCCCGCCGCGCCCACTCTGTGCCTCTTGTCGCGAGGCTCACGGCTTCCCTACTGGGACTTTGCTGCCACTGGCCGCGTGCCCGTTGAGGTCGCTGCTCGGGAGTGAACGCTTGGCCCTTGCCACCGCAGGAAGGCTTGCAGCCCATGACCTTCCCTCTCTTGCCGGCGACGCGGCGGGCAAAACCCTCTCCGTCAACGCATTGGGCTATAGGATAACACATTTCGCGAGCGCATCGCCGCGTTCCGTTTTGTTCGCGCTGGGTACAAGGCAGGTAGCTGTGCAAACTGGCCGCGCACCCGCCTGCGGCGCTCGGCCTGCGAGATTAAGGATACGGTATGGGAAAGAAACTCGATAAGAAGGCCAAGGCCGCCGTGGCAAAGGCCGCCAAGGGCGTCAAGGCCGCTAAAGTCGACAAGGCCGTCAAAAAGTTCCGCAAACTCGAGGGCAAGCTGTGGACTCGCGAGTACCTGCTCAAGATTGCCGAGTTCGATGGAGCGACGATTGCTCCTGCCAACGGCGCTGCCGCCCGTGCCGACGCCATGGGCACGCTTGCCGGCGAACATCACAAGCTACTGACCAGCGAGAAGTCCGTTGAGCTCGTACGCTCGTTAGCGCGCGAGACGGTTGCAGGCGGCAAAATCGACGACCCGCAGCTGCTCGACGAGATCCGCGTGCTCGGCCGCGACCAGCGCGAGGCAAGCGTTATTCCTACCGAGGAGGCCGAAGCCTGGACCAGGCTCACCTGCGAGGCCGACGCCGTGTGGCACAAGGCCAAGACGGCCAACGACTGGGCGAGCTTTGAGCCCTATGTGGATAGAATCGTCGCCCAACTTAAGCATCAGGCCGAACTCATGGACCCCAAGCGCGACCCATACGACGTTTGGCTCGACCAGTACGAGCGCGGCCTTTCCGCCAAGAGCTTCGACGCGTTTTGCGAGGAGGTCAAGGCCACGGTCGTGCCGCTCGTGCACGCCATCGGCGAGCGCGGCCAGCAGCCCGATGCCGACTTTTTGCACGCCCGCGTGCCCGAGGCCGCCCAGCGCGCCATGAGCTTCGACCTTATGAAGCTCGTCGGCCTGAACCTGAACGACACCACGCTTGCCTTTACCGAGCACCCGTTTAGCGAGGGCTTTGCCGTGGGTGACGCGCGCATCGCGACACACATCTACGAGGACGATTGCATCTCCAACGTCTACAGCATCATCCACGAGGCGGGACACGCCATGTACGAGCTGGGCGTCAATCCCGCCTATGCGCGTACCTGTCTTGAGGGCGGCACCTCCATGGGCATCCACGAGAGCCAGAGCCGCTTTTTCGAGAACACCGTGGGTCGCAGCCGCGCCTTTATGGGACCGCTGCTCGAGGTGCTGCGCCGCCACGCACCCGAGGTCTACGGCGACGTCGACGAGGACACGCTCTACCACGCCGTGAACATCGCGCAGCCTTCGCTGATCCGCACCGAGGCCGACGAGCTCACCTATCCGCTGCACGTTATGGTGCGCTACGAGATCGAGCGCATGCTGTTTGCCGGCGAGGCCACAGCCAAGGATATCCCCGCGCTTTGGAATCGCTTCATGGATGAGTACCTGGGCATTCCCGTTCCCGACGACACGCACGGCTGCCTACAGGATACGCACTGGAGCGGCGGCTCGTTTGGCTACTTCCCCACGTATGCGCTGGGTAGCGCTTACGACGCCATGTTTGTGCCGGCCATGTGCCGCGACGGTGTCGATCTCAACGGCGCCTGTGCGAGCGGCGACCTGACACCCGTCCGCGCCTGGCTGGGCGAGCACATTTGGCAGTGGGGCCGCGCCAAGGACGCGCCGGAGCTCATAAAGGGCGCGTGCGGCATGTCGTTCGATGCCCGCTACTACTGCAGCTACCTGCAGGACAAGTTCACCACGCTCTACGAGCTGTAAGGCATAACCGACACGCCAACGCAAAGGGGACGCCGCGGAACCAATCCGCGGCGCCCCCTTTCCACCTAGTCGTTTAAGAACGTCCCCAATGACTACCTTACAGAGCCTCGAGCGCGTTGGCGATGCGCTTCATGGCGGCATCGGCGGATGCTTGGTCGGGCGCCTCGGCCAGCACGCGGATAACCGACTCGGTTCCGCTCTTGCGCACGAGCACGCGGCCCTCGCCTGCCAGCGCAGCCTCGGCCTCGGCGATGGCGTTCTGCACGCCCATGTTCTCGAGCGCGGCGTCCTTGTCCGCCACGTGCACGGCCACCTGCGCCTGTGGCAGCAGCTTGCACGGAGCCGTGAGTTGCGAGAGTGTCTCGCGCTCGGCACGAATCACTTCCATCACGCGCAGCGAGGTCATAATGCCGTCGCCCGTGCGCTCGATATCGCCAAAGATCGTATGGCCCGTCTGCTCGCCGCCCAGGCTGTAGCCGCCCTCGCGCATCTTGGCATACACGTGACGGTCGCCCACGCCGCTGGTCACGGCGCTCAGTCCGGCAAGCTCCAGCGACTTGACCAGACCAAAGTTGCTGGCGATCGTCGGTACCACGGTACCGCCCGAGAGACGCCCGTGCTTGTTCAGGTACACGCCGCACACGTACAGGATCTGGTCGCCGTCGACCACGCGGCCGCGCTCGTCCACGGCCAGGCAGCGGTCGGCATCGCCGTCGTAGGCAAAGCCCACATCCAGACCCTGTTCCACCACGTGGCGCTGCAGGCGCTCCATATGCGTGGAGCCGCAGTCGACATTGATGTTAAAGCCGTCGGGCGCGGCGTTGATCACGCGCACGTCGGCGCCCAGCGCGTCGAACACCGGCTTGGCCACCGAGGAAGCCGAGCCGTTGGCGCAGTCGATACCGATCTTGACGCCCTGCAGCGAAAAGTTCGCGCTGGCGATGAGCGAAGCAATGTAGCGGTTGCGGCCCTGCATGTAGTCCACCGTGGCGCCGATGTGGTTGCCCGTGGCCAGCGGCACCTCGCTCTTGCCATCGATGTAGTCCTCGATGAGCTCCAGTACGTCCTCGTCCATCTTAAAACCGTCGCTATTGACGAGCTTAATGCCGTTATCGCAAAACGGGTTGTGGCTCGCGCTGATCATGATGCCGCAATCGAAGCAGCCTTCCACGGTCTGATGCGCCACGCCCGGCGTCGGGATCACGTGCAGCATATAGGCGTCCGCACCGCTCGCGACCAGACCGCTCACCAGCGCCGCCTCGAACATATAACTCGAGCGACGTGTGTCCTTGCCCACGATGACGCGCGCCTTAGCACTGCGGTTGGCGCCGTAATACCAGCCCACAAAACGGCCAATCTTATAAGCGTGCTCTACCGTCAGCCCAACGTTGGCCTCACCGCGAAAGCCGTCGGTGCCAAAGTACTTCATGCGCTCTCCTTACAAAATAGGGGCGGACAGATTGCCTGTCCGCCCCAAAATGGTACTCGATTATCTGCGCTACCAGAAAAACCCTACGCCGACGCGCTGTCGCGAGCCACCTGGCATGTAGGGGTCTGACGCAGCGTAAGCGGCTTGTCCCCCGCCTCGGCCGACGTGGTCAGCGTATACGTGATCGTCGTCGTCTCGCCAGCATGCAGGTCAACGGTGCCCGAATAGAAGGGGATTCCATGCCACGTAGCGGCACCAAGACCAAACTGGGTACCCTCAACCGTAAGGTCATTGATGTTGCCGCCCGTCGGGGCAAACAACGAGACATTCAGACGCTCGTCGTCACGCGCGGCATCGGGTGCGCTCGCCGCAACGTAGTCGGGCAGCTTGCCAGCCTCCTCCTGCGTCATGATGTTCGTCAGGGTAACGGTGATGCGATAGGAGCACGTGCCGTCACCGTTCTTCACGCCCTGACCAATCTGCGTATCGGCGTTCAGGTACCAGTCGAGCTTGGAGAAGCTCAGGTTGTTAAAGTAAACGCCGGCAACAGGATCGGCGCTCGGGTCATCCGGATCGGGCAGCGAAGCGTCAATGCCCGTCTCTTTGATGGCATTCTGCTCATCATCGTTTCTCATCCACGCGATCAGGCGGCCCTCTTCGGCACCGCGCTCAACGGCGCTGACAAGCTTCGTAACATCGACATCGCCGATACCGCCAAGGATCTTGTCGAAGGCAGCGCTGGCGACGGATGCAAAGATGCCGTCCGACTCCTCGACCGGATAGTTCCAGTACACATCGTGCATGAGGACCTTTGCGGCGTTGGTGCCGTCGACAACCGTTCCGTCGGGCAGCGAGACATTACCGACCAGGCCCAGCAGATACTGCAGGAACACCGGGTCGATACCGATGACGCCATCAACGTCCTGTCCATACTGGGACTTCCACAGCGCGGCGACACGCTGCGAGTTGCGGGGCCAATCAGGCGAATAGGTATTGCCCGAGTTGTACAGGTTACTGTGGTTGCCGAACAGCGCCTCATCCTCTTCGTCGACGCTCTCGACCGCCTCATCCTCGCTGAGTCCAATGCGGGGAACAAACTCGCCAATCGACATCTGGCCGTCGGTGACCGAAATCAGACCCTGCGAACCGCCAAAGCCGCCGCAGGCACGAATCTCGACGTTGTTCATGGCGTACATAAGGTAGTTGCGCGTCTGGCCGTTGGCGCCGAGCATCTGGGGAAGGACGGGGGCGACCTTCTCCGCCGCGTCAACCGCGCCGTTGAGGGTGGCAAAGCCGTCCTTGGCCTTATCGACCAGCTCGGTCACCTGGGAAATATGAGTATCGCCAATGCCCTGGACCTTCTCGTTGGCGCTCTTGAACACCTTCGAGCTGCTGGAAAGCGAATCGGCGACCGCCTGCAGCGCGGACACGTTAATCATGCCGTCCTGGAACAGCTTGCCGGGCGTAGCCTGCGAAAGGTTATCGGCCATGGGAACCAGCGCATTGCTCGAGACATCGGACAGGGCGTCAATCATGGTGCGGGCCGCATTGATATCGCTGCCATACACCGGGATAAACGAAGCCGCCGCCCACAGCGGGCTCGAGGTCTCCGCCTTCATGCTGTTGCAGAGCTCATCGATCTTCTTCGCGTCGTCAGGCAGCGTCGAAAAATCGCCCGACGTGACCTTGTCCTTAAGGCCACCGACAATCTCGACAGCCTCCTTCGCTTCGCTCTTTACGGTCTTTGCCGAGTTAAGCAGCATAAAGCCGCTTGCGCCAAGCGCAACGAGAAGCACCGCGACCACAGCGGCAATAATGGCGCCGGTGTGACGCTTTTTGCGCTCGCCCTTGCGATGGCGATGACGGACCAGACCGTCAGAGGTCGAACTCGACGAAGCGTCGCTACCGTAGTTCAAGCCAAAATCGTAATAATCTTCCTTGGAACCCGAGCCCGCAAACTCGGCACCGCTATCATCCAGGCGGGCGAACGTACCAGTCTCGGAGGCGCCGGTGTAAATCGTGCCGAGGTTACCCGTAAGCCCCGCGCCACCGGCAGAGGGAGTATTGTTGTCGGCCTTGCCGGCATTAACGTTGCCGGCGCCATTCGCGGCGTTGGCAGCACCCGCGTTGTTCGCGGGTACCGAAGGAGCGCCGCTCGGCTGCGACGTGGAGGTTGCACCGTCCGCAAAGACATTCCCTCTTGCACGGCCGGTCTTTTTTGCCTTTTGAGACTGCTCGTACAGAGCGGTAAACATCGCCGTCTCGCCCGGGGACACGCGCTTACCGGAACCGCCCTGTCCAGCGCCGCCCGGCGTGCCGGCCTTACCAGCCCCGTTCGGACGCGGCGGAACTGCAGGGCGGCCGCTATCGCTGCCCTTAAAGTGATTACCAGCCATAAAGAAATCCTCGCAATTGAGTCGCAATGAAAAAGTCCATAACATTACTAGTTTATGGCATTTTGAGCATCGACAGCTAAACTCCAGACACGGACATCAATTGGCGGAAATGCGGCACAACACCTTTTCTGTCTTGGCGGCGGCGCCAGCTACACCGTGAGGAACATCATCACGATGATCATGACAAAGCCGATAAGGTCGGTCGGCAAAAACACCGTCCCCAGCATAACGGCGCTGGTGATGGTCGCCGAAACCGGCTCCACAGTTCCGATGAGGCTCGCGCGCACCGAGCCGATGTCCTTAACGCCCTGCATATAAAGCATGTAAGCAAAAAACGAGCCGATAACCACGAACACCGCGAGCGCCTCGATGCCGGCAGCGTCGAGCGCCGGCATATGCGCCCAGGGCTGCACGAAGACGCACGAGACCACGCCCGCCGTGAGCATTGCCGAGCCCGTGACGATGGGGCTGCCGTATTCGGGCAGGATCTTGGCGGGAATCACCGCCATACACGCGGCGCTGACCGCACACATAAGACCTGCTGCCAGGCCAAGCGGCGAGATATTCAGGCTGGTGGGGTCGCCGCCGGTGGCGATTAAAAAGGTTCCACCCAGAGCCAGGCCAATGCCGATGACTTCGCGAGTACGCGGCATGCGGCGATCGGTCACGCAGGCGTAGCCCATGATGATAACGAGCTGCAGGCACTGGAGCACCGTCGCGGTTCCGGCGTTCGTCAGGCGCACGGCCGAAAGATAGCAAAACTGGTTGAACAGCAGGCCAAAAGCGGTAAAGAGCAGCAGCTGCTTGCGATCGGCGGGTGTGGTCCAGAGCTTAATCAGGCGCTCGCGGTCGCGCGTAACAACCACGGCCATAAAGAGTAGACCGGCGAGAATCTGACGCACGCTCATAAGCCACAGCGTATCGACATGGTAGGTATCGAACAAAAAACTCGCGCTGGTGCCCGAGAAGCCCCAAAACGAACCGCCCACCAGCGTAGCCAAGACGCCCGTGATCATCTTGCGCGTCGAAGCGCTGTTCAGGCGGTCGCGCCATGCGCGACGGGTGTTGCGGCTGAGCTCGTCGGTGCCCTCGGGCACATCAATGTTCGATATATCGGTCATCGGCACCGAAGCCCCTGCGCCTTCGACCTGCTCGACACACTCTTTGCTCATTCCACTCCCCCGAAACAGCCTGGAAACAATTCGGCTTACCTTACCACGGCGAAGTCACCAGCTGGAGGCTTGTCCGCTTATCGGTAGGACAATTCCGCAGGCGTCTTTCCATAGCTCGATACCGCAATGGCCTTGCATTATGCGACAGCCAAATCGCGGCAGCAGGCTCTTTTGAAATGGATGCGACAAAGCCCCCGAATTCCACAATGTAAGCGATTTTTAAAAATGTTCTTGCCACCGAGTTCAGGCTCCGTTATATTATCCCTTGCGCGCTTGCGCACCCTTGATCGGGCGTTTAGCTCAGGGGGAGAGCGCTTCCCTGACACGGAAGAGGTCAGAAGTTCAAATCTTCTAACGCCCACCAAATGTTCGCAGCTCAGAGGCT
>URKU01000047.1 GCA_900548515.1 uncultured Collinsella sp.
GAGCTCAAGATCTCGGGCCATCACAATGTTATCAATGCCCTGTGCGCTGCCACGGCTGCCTTGGCTGTCGGTGCCGATGTCGATGGTGTCTGCCGCGGTCTTGCCTCGTTCCAGCCGCTCGAGCACCGCGTGGAGCCGTGTGGCGAGATTAACGGCGTGCGCTACGTCAACGATTCCAAGGCGACCAACACCGATGCGGTCGAGAAGGCGCTGACGGCATTTCCCGATGACGATGTGATCTTGCTGCTCGGCGGCCACGATAAGGGCACGCCGCTCACGGACTTCGCGCGCGTCGTTATGGACAACGTGCGCTCGGTCGTCTGCTTTGGCGATGCGCGCGAGCGCTTCACCGCCGCTATGGACGAGGCCGATGTCGATGGCGATGTGGATATCGCCCAGGCGGATGACCTACGCGACGCCGTGGACGTTGCCCGTTCGTTGTCGAGCCGTGGCGACGTGATCTTACTTTCACCTGCCTGCTCTTCGTTCGATGAGTTCTCGGGCTATGAGGAGCGCGGCCGCGTGTTTAAGGACTATGTGGCCCAGCTTGCCGCTGCGGCGAAATCGCAAATGGAATAGGGGTTGCCGGTGAGAGAGGAGAGCCCCCGACAAGGTATGAGGAGGCCCGACTCGGACCGTGCTTCCTCGCGGCGCAGCACACCGCGTTCCGGTCGCGGCGGGCAGACGTTTAGCGAACGCTATATTGCCGGCGTTCCCGCCCGTATCATGCGCCCCCGTTTGATATTCATGGCCTGCCTGTTTACCTTGGTGTGCTTTGGCCTGCTGATGGTGTACTCGGCGTCTTCGGTCGAGGCGCTGCACGAGAATGGCTCGGCGACGTTTTTTCTGTTTCGACAAGCCGCGTTTGCCGGAGTTGGCGTGCTGGCTATGGTTGCCATCGTGCGCATCTTGCCGGACAGTTGGTTTGGGGAAGACGTGCTCAGGATCTTCCTCATCGGCATGATGGGGCTACTGCTTCTGGTGTTCTTGGTGGGCAGCGGCAGCCGTGGCGCCACGCGCTGGCTCAACATCGCCGGTATTCAGTTCCAGCCTTCCGAGTTTTTAAAGCCATTTGCCATTGCGTATTCGGCCATCATGCTTGATCGTTTCTTTTCGCCCGGTGGCAACATCAACGAATTCCTTCGCAAGATGGGCATCTACTTGGGCATTTCGCTCTTTCTGATCTTTATCCAGCCCGATTTCGGTACTGTCCTGATCATCCTGTTGACCCTCATGTGCATGGCGTTGTTTGCGGGTCTCGACCCCAGATTTATCATCGGCGTGCTAATCTTCGGCATTCTCGTGATCGTGATTGCGCTTGTTGCAGAGCCGTACCGTATGGTGCGTATTCAGGTTGCCTTGAACCCTTGGGCCGACGAGTATGGTGACGGCTATCAGGCCACGCTTGCCATCATGGCCTTTGCCTCGGGCGGTCTGTTCGGCCGTGGCATCGGCAACTCAACCATGAAGTACTCGTAT
Source organism: uncultured Collinsella sp. (assembly GCA_900548515.1). GTDB lineage: Bacteria > Actinomycetota > Coriobacteriia > Coriobacteriales > Coriobacteriaceae > Collinsella. Next base: position 1,480 of record URKU01000047.1, read on the forward strand.
CTGCCCGAGGCGCACAATGACTACATCCTGGCCATCATTGGCGAGGAAGTCGGTTTTGTCGGAACCGTGCTGTTCTTCTTGGTGTTTGCGATGCTGGTCTACTCGGCGTTTCGCATTGCCGAGCAGGCGACCGATCGTCGGGGCGCGCTTATGGCGTCTGGCTCCGCGGTCATTCTCGCGGTGCAGTTTTTGATTAATGCGCTTGGCATCCTCAACGTGTTTCCCATGACGGGCAAACCGTTGCCGTTTATTAGCTACGGCGGTTCGTCGATTATTGTGTCGCTCGTGCTTGCCGGGTTGATCCTGCGCGTTTCGTACGAGAGCGCCCGCCGCGATGAGTATGACCGCCGCCGTGAGAGCTTTGCCGTTATGGATGAGAGCACCGCCGGCGTGCCCCACGTGCGCGGCGAGCGATCTTCGCGTAACGGTTTTACCGTCCTGAATGGCTCTGCGACCGAGCCGGCAGCCCGCCCGCGTCAGCGAACGGCGCCGCAAGGTCGTCCTCAGCGCTCCAGCCCTCGCAATGCGGGCGGCGGATATAATCGAATCGATTTGAACTCGGACCCGTCGGCGCGTCTGCGCACCGACGACCAGGGACCGCGTGTACGAAGGGACTACCATGACCGATAAGATGACCGTTGCTATTGCAGCCGGCGGTACGGCAGGACACATCAACCCCGCGCTCGCCTTGGCCGAAGAGCTGCGTGATCGTGGCCACCACGTTGTGTTCGTGGGCCAGTCGCGCAAGCTCGAGGGTCGTCTGGTCCCTGAGGCTGGGTTTGATTTTGTGCCCATTACGGTCACGGGCTTCGACCGCTCCCGTCCTTGGACGGCGCTGACCTCGCTATGGCGTGTCAACAAGGCCAAGCGTGCGCTCGCCAGTCATTTCTCAAAGGTCGGCAAGCCCGATGCCGCCATCGGTTTTGGTGCCTATGTCGAGGTTCCGCTGCTGGGGTGGTGCAAGGGCGCGGGTGTTCCGTATCTGCTGCATGAGCAGAACTCTGTTCCGGGCCTGGCCAACAAGATGATGAACTCCCACGCCGCCCGCGTGTGCATCTCGGTGCCGGCAGCGCGCTCGGTCTTTGAACGCGAAGGTGACCCTGACCACGTGCTCATGACCGGCAACCCCGTACGTCGCTCGGTGATCGAGGGCGATCGCGCTCGCGGCCGCAAGGCACTTGGCGTTCCCGAGGACGCTACGCTGCTGCTCGTCTTTGGCGGTTCACTTGGCGCCCAGCACCTCAACGAGCGCGTGGTCTCGCTCAAAAACGAGCTGCTTTCGCGCAAGAACCTCTATGTGTTGCATTCGACGGGTGCCGACGGCTTTGAGGAGACCGAGAGCGCTTTGGCGCTGACGCCCGAGGAGGCGAAGCGTTACCGCGTCCAGCCTTACATCGACAACATGGGCGATATGCTGGCTGCTGCCGATTTGGTGCTCTCGCGTTCGGGCGCATCGAGCGTGGCCGAGATCGCTGCACTCGCCGTGCCTTCGGTGCTCGTGCCGTACCCGCATGCGACGGCCGACCACCAAACCACCAATGCCCGGTATCTGGTCGACGCCGGGGCCGGTGTGCTCTGCGCCGATGCCGATATCGACGGTTCTGCCTTTGCCGATGAACTGCTGCACCTGGTCGATGACGCGGCGGCGCGCGACGCCATGCGTCAGGCGGCGCGTGGTCTGGCCCAGGATAGGGCCGCCGCTCTTCTGGCGGATGCGGTAGAGGGTTTGCGTTAGTTAGACGGGATATCGTCGGTCGCCCTCGCGCTGATGCGGTAGGTGCGGTACAGTTAACGGGTTACAGGCAGTGTTTACGCAAGGAGTACACGAGCACATGGCTGATTCCCAGACTGCAACCTCCGCGCCCGAGTTTAAGAGCGCCCACTTTATCGGTATCGGCGGCGCCGGCATGAGCGGCATCGCCCTCGTTCTGCACGAGCGCGGTTATGCCGTTACCGGCTCCGACCTTAAGACGTCACGTTATATCCGCCAGCTTACCCGCGCTGGTGTGAAGGTGCATGTGGGCCATGAGGCCGCCACGATCGACGAGGTCAAGCCCGACGTGGTTGTTGTCTCCACCGCTATTCCGGAGTCCAACCCCGAGCTCGTGCGCGCTCGCGAGCTTGGTATTCCCGTGTGGCCCCGTGCCAAGATGCTCTCTGCTTTGGGCCACGGCTACACCACCGTCGCTGTTGCCGGCACGCATGGCAAGACCACCACGTCTTCGATGTGCGCCACCATGCTCGACCGCATGGGTCTGGATCCGAGCTTCCTGATCGGTGGCATCGTCGAGGGCTATGACACGAACGGCAAGAACGGCTCGGGCGACTACTTTGTCGCCGAGGCCGACGAGTCCGACAGCTCCTTCCTGTTCCTGGACCCCAACGTGGTCATTGTGACCAACGTCGAGGCCGATCACCTCGATCACTACTCGGGTATCGAGGAGATCGAGGCAACTTTCGCCAAGTTCATGAGCCTGGTGGGCGAGGACGGCACCGTCATCGTCTGCGGTGAGGACCCGCATCTGGTCGAGCTCGCCAAGTCGACCGGTCGACGCGTGCTTTCCTACGGCTTTGCCGAGAGCAACGACATCGTCTGCATGCACCCGGATGTCAAGGGCATCCAGAGTGACTTTATCGTTCGCTTTGAGGACGGCACTGAGCATGCCGTGGAGATCAAGAGCAATCCCGGTCGCCACAACATGCTCAACGCCACGGCGGTGCTCACCGTCGCCCATGTCCTGGGCCTTGACATCGACGCCGCCGCCAAGGCGCTCTCGAGCTTTGAGGGCGTCCGCCGTCGCTTTACCCACGTGGGCGATATCGATGGCATCACCGTGGTCGATGATTACGGCCATCACCCCACCGAGATCAAGGCGACGCTTGCTGCCGCTTCGTCGCTGGGCTACAAGCATGTCGACGTCGTGTTCCAGCCGCACCGTTATTCGCGCCTGCAGGCCCTGTGCGACGACTTTGCCGACGCATTTGCCAATGCCGATAAACTGCTGCTGATTGATGTGTTCTCGGCTGGCGAGATGCCCATTCCGGGTGTCACCTCTAAGATGCTCGCCGATACCGTGCGCGCCAAGCATCCTGGCAAGGAGGTCGTGTACTGCTCCAGCCGTCTTGAGCTCAATCAGGAGCTCGAGCAGATGGTGGGCGCGGGCGACCTGCTGCTCACTATGGGTGCCGGTGACGTTACGACCGTCGGCCCCGAGTTCATTGAGTATCTGACTGCCAAGAAAGACGCTTAAGTCTAATGGGTCTGTTTAACGCCGTCATGGCGCTCTCGGGCATGATCGACACGGATGTGATCGAGGACGAGCGCCTTGCGCGTCATACGAGCTATCGTATCGGCGGCAAGGCCGACCTCTTTGTGACGTGCCATAGCTATCATGCCCTCCGCCGCGCCGTGGCGGTGCTCGATCGCGAGCAGGTGCCGTGGGTCATCATCGGCAAGGGCTCCAATCTGCTGGTTGCCGATGGCGGTTATCGCGGTGCCGTCATTTCGCTCGGACGTGAGTTTCAGCGCACGGTTGTTGCCGATGACGGTTGTACGCTGACGGTCGGTGCGGGCGTGATGTTTGCGCGCCTGGTCAACGATGCCCTGTCGCGTAGCCTCTCGGGCCTTGAGTTTGCCGTTGGCATCCCTGGTTCGGTTGGCGGTGCGATATCTATGAATGCCGGCACACGGACCGAGTGGATTGGCTCGCTGGTTGAGGATGTCGTAACGTTTGACCCGGCATCCGGTATCAAGCATTATGCGGGGTCCGAGATCACTTGGGGCTACCGAGAATGTAGCCTTCCCCGCAATGAGATCATCCTCGAGTGCGTGCTTAAGCTTAAACCGGCGCCCAAGGCCGACATTCGCGAGCGCATGGAGCGGTACCTGACGAGGCGCAAGCGTACGCAGCCCATGGGTCGCGCATCCTGCGGGTCGGTCTTTCGCAACCCGCCCGATGCGAGTGTGGGCAAGCTTATCGAGGATTGTGGATTAAAGGGTTTTTCGATTGGCGGTGCGGAAGTTTCGCCCGTTCACGCTAATTTTATCGTTAATAACGGAACTGCCTCGGCCGATGACGTTGCCGCGGTTATCAGACATGTGCACGGAAAGGTGAGGGAGGCGTATGGCATCGAGCTCAGACCGGAAGTTAAATTCCTCGGCTTCTAGAGCATCGAAACCCACCTTCCGCCGCGCCGGAGGGCGTTCCGGCGCGCCTGCCAAACCTCAACGCAATACCGTCGCGCATTCTAAGTCTGTCGGGCATGCTCGACAGACCAGTCGTCCGGTCGTCGGCTCGCAGCTCGGTAATCGTCCGGCCGCAAAAAAGTCCTCGCGTCCCTCGGTGACTTCAAAGCCTGTTATGGGCGCCAAGCCTGCCCGCCCCATGGCAACTCCTAAGCCCTCGACGGGAACTAAAGCGGCGCGTCCAGGTCGCACACTGGGCGCATCGAAACCGCGCTCGCTGACATCGGTGCCGGCTACCGCCAAGAAGCCTTCGGGTAAAAAAAGCGTCAACCCGTTGTCTTCACTTGGGGCGATGGTAAATAAAACATCAGACGCCGCTTCTGTCGTTGCAGGCAAAGGCAAAATCGTGGGCGGCGTTCTGGCCGCCTTGGCCGTGCTCGTCGTCGTTGCCATCGTGGTGATCAACTCTGGATTGTTTACCGCCACTGATATTCAGATTCAAGGCAGCGAGCATGTGACGAAGCACGATGCTATCCAGCTGATCGATTTGCCCGAGGGAACGTCGCTTTTTAACGTCGATCCCGACCAGATTACCGAGGACCTCAAGCAGAATCCGTGGGTCTCGGGCGTGGATGTCCAGCGTCAGTTCCCGCATACGCTCATCATTACGCCGATGGAGCGCAAGGTCATCGCAATTGCCTATATCAGTTCCGATGACCTTGCCTGGGCCATCGGGGATGATGACACCTGGATCGCCCCACTGTCGACGTCGGTCGAAGTGGACGACCAAGGCAACGTCATCACGACAGGGCAGGGCTCAAATACCTTGACCGGCATCGATGCCGCGCTGGCGCTCGCTAAGCACTATGGCGCGGTGTTGTTGACTGATGTCTCGGCGGATGTCGCTCCGGTTTCCGGCCAGGCAGTGAGCTCCAAGGCCGTTAAGGCTGGCTTGGATTATGTGCGTGGTTTTTCGAGCGAGTTCTTGGGACAAGTCAAGGATATTTCCACGCCTTCGGTCGAAGCCATCTCGGCAAACCTCAATAACGGCATTGAGGTGTCGCTGGGCGATTCGAACGATATCGTCAAGAAGGAGCGCGTAGTCACCAAGCTGCTTTCGCAGGTAGAGGGCGTAACGTATATCAATGTGCGCTCTCCGGGTAACTATACATTTAGGAACGCTCCGACCTCGTAGCGCTGGTTGATGCTTTGTTGAGGGGCCATACCACGCCGTTTATCTGGTTTGTTTGGTTTTCACGGTCAATTATTTGACTGATACGTTCATAATGTGCAAACATAATACGGTTTACCTTTGCATTTACTTTCAACCTGAAGGTTAATGTGCGCAGGGGTCGACCCATGCTATGGCTATAACCTTTGTTCGGAGGACCGACATGCACGAGACAGAGATCAACAACTACCTTGCCGTCATTAAGGTGGTCGGCGTCGGCGGCGGCGGTACCAACGCGGTCAATCGAATGATCGAAGAGGGCATCCGCGGCGTCGAGTTTGTTGCCATCAACACCGATGCTCAGGCACTCGCGATCTCTGATGCCGATATCAAGGTGCACATCGGCACCGACCTTACCCGCGGCCTGGGCGCCGGCGCCAACCCCGAGGTTGGCCGCAAGGCTGCCGATGAGTCCCGCGACGACATTGCCGAGGCGCTCGCTGGCGCCGACATGGTGTTCATCACCTGCGGCGAGGGCGGTGGCACCGGTACCGGCGCTGCTCCCATCGTTGCCGATATCGCGATGAACGAGGTCGGTGCGCTGACCGTCGCCGTCGTGACCAAGCCCTTCACCTTCGAGGGCCGCAAGCGCAAGAAGAGCGCCGAGGAGGGCATTAAGACCCTCTCCGATTGCGTCGACACCATGATCGTCATCCCTAACGATAAGCTGCTCGACATCGCCGAGAAGAAGACCACCATGCTCGAGGCCTTCGCGATTGCCGATGGCGTCCTTTCCCAGGGCACCCAGGGCATCACCGACCTCATCACCGTCCCCGGTATCATCAACCTGGACTTCGCCGATGTTAAGACCATCATGAAGCAGGCCGGTACCGCCATGATGGGTATCGGTACCTCTTCTGGGGACACCCGTGCCGTCGACGCTGCCCAGCAGGCCATCTCCAGCCCGCTGCTCGAGAGCTCCATCGATGGTGCCACGCGCGTGCTGCTCTCCATCGCCGGTTCCAAGGACCTGGGCATCCAGGAGATCAGCGACGCCGCCGACGTTGTCGCCAACGCCGTCGACCCCGAGGCCAACATCATCTTCGGTACCGTTGTCGACGAGTCCCTGGGCGATCAGGTGCGTATCACCGTCATCGCTACGGGCTTCTCCGACTCCAACGTCAACCGTCAGGACGAGCTCTTTGCTGCTCAGCAGTCTCAGAGCAAGGCCGCTGCCTCCGCTGAGCCGCAGCGCACCGCTCCTGCCACGAGCCCGGCTCAGGCCGCTCCGACCCGCAACGTCGGTGGCACCGAGCTTCCTAACTTCGGCAACGATCAGTTCGAGCTTCCCGACTTCCTGAAGCGCGGTAGCTTCTAAGTCGTTCTTTGCATTGTTGTGCACAGGGGCGTGTCCGTATGGACGCGCCCTTTTTATTTCGACTTTGTAAACTAGAACCTCCAATCTCTTTACGTTCCCTTTACGATTGCCTCCAGCGCAGCAGGTATCCTTTTAGAGAAGTATGACAGCCGTATAAACGCGGGCTGTAGCGGCGATGCCGCGGTACTTGTGTTATTAGGAGGCTTTAGTATGGCAGCACGTGCGGACAACGTTTCGCGTGTCGACCATGATGGAGTTACGTTGGTGGAGGGCGCGACATCCGATGTTCGCTTTGCCTTCACCGAGCGCGCCGGTGGCGTTTCCGAAGATGCGTACTCCTCACTCGACTTGGGCTCGCATGTTGGCGATGACCCCTTTGCTGTTCAAGAAAATCGTCGTCGTGCGCTCGAGGCTATGGGTGCCGCCGAGTGCGAGCACAACCTGCTCGTTCCCAATCAGGTCCATGGTGATCATATCGTTGCGGTGACCTCGAACGGCGCCGATGACCTTGAGGACGTTCGCGAGCAGATTGCCGAGGGCTGTGATGCCATCGTCTGCACGGCGCATAACGTGCCCGTGCTGCTCTGCTTTGCCGACTGCGTTCCCGTGGTGCTGGTGGCCCCCGGCGGATTTGCCGTGGTGCACTCCGGTTGGAAGGGCACGATTGCACGTATTTCCGCCAAGGCGTGCCAGGCGCTTTGCGATGCTGCCGGTTGCGATGCGAGCGACGTTTCCGCCTATATCGGCCCCCATATCTTGGGTGACGAATATGAGGTATCCCAGGAACTCATGGATCGCTTTGCCGCCGAGTTCTCTTGCATCGATGCGAATACCTCTCGCATGCTTGATCTTTCCGCTGCCATTCGCGAGGCGCTGGTAGATGTCGGTGTCGACGCGGATAATATCGTGGATACCCAGCTTTCGACCGTGCGTCAGAACGACCGCTTTTATTCCTACCGTAACGAGGACGGCACCTGTGGGCGCCATGCTGCGATCGGCGTGATGCTATGAGAAAGATCGTATCGGTCCTGAGCGCCGCTGTGCTTACGCTTACGCTGTGCGCCTGTTCTTCGGGATCTTCTACCTCTTCCATTACCGTGGCCGGCTCCACGACCTGCCTTCCTATCGCCGAGATTGCGGCCGAGGGCTTTAAGGAGGAGACCGGCATCGACGTGCTCGTTTCCGGTTTGGGTTCTTCCGCTGGGATCGAGGCCGTCAGCGCCGGCACGGCCGATATCGCCAGCTCCTCCCGTGGACTCAATGCCGACGAACAAGATCTGGGCCTGACTCCCATCGTCATTGCCCACGACGGTATTGCGGTCATCGTGAACGATGATAACCCGGTCGATAACCTCTCGACCGAGCAGCTCCGCGATATTTACGCCGGCAAGATCACCAACTGGAAAGAAGTCGGTGGCGAGGACCTGAGGATTCAGGTTATCAACCGAGATGAGGCGTCCGGCACGCGTGAGGCCTTTCGCACCATCGTGATGGATGGCACGCCGTTCGATCGCCGCTCGGCTGTTCTTTCGGGTACGGGCCAGGTGCGCGACGTGGTATCTCGTTCGCGTGGGGCCATCGGCTACATTTCGCTGGGCTTCGTCGATAGCCTCAACGCCAAGACCTCGGTCAAGGCTGTCTCGGTCAATCATGTTGAGGCGTCCGAGAAGACGGTCGCGAGTGGCGGCTATCCCATCTCGCGCGACCTTTACTTCTTTGTGAAGGGTGCGCCTTCGCAGCAGGCGCAGGATTACATCGACTACGTGACGTCCGAAAAGATGGACAAGCAGATTCGCGAGGCGGGCTTTATTCCCGTCACCAACGACGAGAAGGGGAGTGAGTAGCATGGAAGCACAGGAAAACTCCCAGACTGAGCAGAATGCTCAGGCACCCAAGAAGCGCGAGCTGGCGCTCGTATCGCGCAGTACCTATATCAAGGAGAAGGCGCTGCAGTGGATCTTCTTTGCCTGCGCGTTTTTGGCGGTCGTTACCGTCATCCTGATTTTTGTCTTTACCACGTACTCGGCGCTGCCCGTCTTTACCGACATCGGTCTGGCGGACTTCTTTAGCTTTACGTGGGCGCCCTCTGAGGGCCACTACGGCATCATGTCGCTGCTTGCCGGCTCAGGTCTGGTGACCGTCGGTGCGCTCGCCATGGGCGTGCCGCTAGGTGTGGGCACGGCCGTGTACCTGGTCGAGATCGCCGGCAAGCGCGTGCGCAAGCTCATCAGCCCTGCCGTCGACCTGCTGGCCGGCATCCCTTCTATCATCTACGGCTTTTTCGGCATGATCATCATCCGCTCGTTTATCGCACAACTGACCGGCGGCCTTGGTTTTGGTGCGCTGACGGCGTGGTTTGTGCTCGCCATCATGATCGTCCCTACCATCACCACGCTCACCATCGATGCCCTCAATTCCATTCCCATGGGCATTCGCGAGGCATCGTATGCCATGGGTGCTACTAAGTGGCAGACCATCTATAAGGTCGTGCTACCTGCCGCTAAGCTGGGTATCGTGGATGCCATCGTGCTGGGTATGGGCCGTGCCATCGGAGAGACCATGGCCGTGCTCATGGTCGTGGGTAACGCCCCGGTTATTCCCGACAGCATTGCGAGCCCTATCTCGACGCTCACGAGCCAGATCGCGCTCGACATGAGCTATTCCTCGGGTCTGCATCGCTCGGCGCTGTTCGGCATGGGCGTGGTCCTGTTTATCATCTCCGCCACGCTGGTGGGCATCGTCCGTCTGATTTCCAAGAAGAAGAGGGGGTAGGCTATGTCCGATTCCGTTGACACGACGGTCGATACGACCTCGTCGCGCGAGCGCATCAAGCGTGCCCTTTCCCACGGCAAGAAGGGCCGCATCAACAAGGACCTGTCCAACAAGATCATGCTCGGCGTGTTCCGCGCCGCTGCCTACATCACCACGCTGGTGCTGGTCGCTATCATCGCCTACGTGGTCATCAACGGCCTGCCACACATCTCGCTCGACTTTATCTTCGGTTGGCCCCAAGGCGTCAACGCCGAGGGCGGAATTTGGCCCACGATCGTCTCGACCGTCTACGTGACGGCGCTCGCCATGCTTATCTGCACGCCGATCGCTGTGCTGGCAGCCGTCTATCTGGCCGAGTACGCCAAGCAGGGCAAGGTCGTCGAGCTCATTCGCTACGCTGCTGACGCTTTGGCCTCGGTGCCCTCCATCGTTATGGGCCTGTTTGGCTACGCCTTGTTTGTCGAGGCCATGGGCCTGGGCCTTTCGATGGTCTCGGCCGCCCTGGCACTCGCGCTCTTGATGCTTCCCATCGTCATGCGTACCACCGAAGAGGCCATTCGCGCCGTTCCGCGCTATATCCGCTGGGGCGCATATGGCCTGGGCGCCACCAAGTGGCAGGTTGTCTCCAAGATCGTGCTTCCTTCTGCCTTTGGCCGTATTGCCACGGGCATCGTTCTCGCCATCGGCCGTGCCATTGGCGAGACCGCGGTGGTGCTCTATACCATGGGGCAGGCCATCAATCTACCTATTTCGCCGCTCGATTCCGGCCGCCCCATGACGGTTCACCTGTATCTGCTTGCCAACGACGGCATCAACATGAACGCAGCCTACGGCACCGCGCTCTTGCTGATGGTGATCATTCTGGCCTTCAACCTGTTTGCGCGCTTCCTGTCGCGCAAGCGTCGCTAGTTAAGGAGTCCCATGTCCGTTTATCAGTCCGCTCCCACGTTGGAGCAAGCGGCCATTACGGCCAAGGATTTCAACTTTTGGTACGGTGACTTTCATGCGCTGACGGGGCTTGACCTCAACATCGCCAAAAACGCCATCACCTCCTTCATTGGCCCTTCGGGCTGCGGCAAGTCGACGTTTTTGCGCTGCATCAACCGCATGAATGACCTGATCGAGGGCACGCGCGTCGAGGGCACCATGACGCTCGACGGCAACGATATCTATGCCGAGGGTGTCGACCCGGTCGATCTCCGTCGTCGCGTGGGCATGATCTTTCAGCAGCCCAACCCGTTTCCTAAATCCATCTACGAGAATGTCGCCTTTGGCCCTCGTCTGCAGGGCGTGACTAGCAAAAGTGACCTCGATGACATCGTGGAAGAATCGCTCAAGCGCGCCAACCTCTGGAAAGAGGTATCCAATCAGCTCAACAAGGATGGTTTGGCGCTCTCGGGCGGTCAGCAGCAGCGTCTGTGCATCGCGCGCGTGCTTGCGGTGCAACCCGATGTCCTTCTGATGGACGAGCCCTGCTCCGCCATCGACCCCACGTCCGTCTCTAAGGTCGAGGATCTGATGGCCGAGCTGGCGCCCGAGATGACGATCATCATCGTCACGCATTCAATGCAGCAGGCAGCTCGCATTAGCGACTACACCGCATTCTTCTTGCAGGAAGTTGCCGGCGAGCCCGCTACGCTCATCGAGTATGGTCAAACCGACGCGATCTTCACCAGCCCGGTGGACTCGCGGACGGAAGACTATATCACCGGCCGCTTTGGCTGATCGGTGCGACTAGTCCCAAGCCGACCGGATCTGGTCCGGTGCGTATTCACTGTGCGGGCGGCATGACCGCACCCAACTGATTGGAGTGAACCATGCGCAAACTGTTTTCCCGTCAGCTCATCGAGGCCCGTCACGAGATGCTGAGCATCTACGAGGCCGTCGATCTGGCCCTCCACGATGCCGTGAAGGCCTATGTGACCGACGACCGCAAGCTCGCCACCAAGACCAAGAAGCGCACGCTTTCGATTGACGCACGCTGCGCCAACCTGGAGGCCGTCTGCTACAACCTGATTGCCACGCAGTCACCGGTCGCCTCCGACTTCCGCTTGCTGCAGACGATCATCTACGTCGACTTTAACCTGCAGCGCATGACCGATAAGGTTCGCCAGATTTGCCGCGCCACGCGTCATATGATCAAGGCCGACATCTCGCTGCCCAAGGAGCTTGTCGGCACGGTCGAGGCCGAGGCTGAGGCCGTCTACCAGGTGCTGGGCTCTTCGCTTTCTGCGCTCGTCACCAACGACATGTCCATCATCTGCAACTTGGCCGTCGAGGACGAGCCAGTGCACGCCGCCTACGAGAAGTTCTTCCGCACCTTTAACCGCATGGACACGGGCGATTTTATGGACGACGACAGCAACTATGACGACCTGCGCCGCGCCATCATGGTATCGCGCTATCTCGATCGCATCGCCTCGATTTCCATCGATGCCGCCTGCCGTCTGACCTTCCTGTTAACCGGACAGCGTATGACTGCCGGTGATATCGCCTGCACTGATGAGGATGAGCTCGAGAGCATGCGCGTGCCTTCGGGCGAGGGTGTTATCATGAGGCCCGCCGTCGATGCACGCTACGTTGCCAAGGTGCCCGTTAACGAGGTCAGCGAGGGTCTTCGCTACCTGCTCGATCATCTTGAGGATGAGGACGATGGCGAGGACGACGAGGAGTAAGTAACCCCGTTCGTCGAAAGATTGTAAATACCTAAGTGAGCGCGGCCTTGCACATGCGGGGCCGCGCTCTTGCGTTAGCATGGGACTACTTGTTTGGCTGTCAGCGGAGGCGATTGGCAATGGATAACTATTTGGACTTGAT
>URKU01000048.1 GCA_900548515.1 uncultured Collinsella sp.
TCGCCCGCGAGGTCGTCGATGCCGGGCACGCGCAGGCGCGTGGCCGGAGCGCGCAGAACGCTGCGGTGGGCAACCTCCTCGGCAGAAAGGCCTCGGCAGGCGCCGCGATAGATAGGCATGCCGTCGCTGGCATGCGGTGCGCTCGCGGCGTGGAGCTCGGCGCGCGTGCAAAAGCAGGGGTAGGTGAGGCCGGCGTCTTGCAGTTGATGCAGAGCACGCTCGTACAGGTCTAGGCGATCATGCTGGTAGTAGGGGCCTTCGTCCCATTCGAGCCCCAGCCAAGCCAGGTCGTCAATCAATTGAGCGGCAAGTTCCGGGCGCTTGCAGCGATCATCCAGGTCCTCAATGCGTAACACGATGCTGCCGCCCTGGCTGCGGGCCGAAAGCCACGCGCACAGGCAGCTGAACACGTTGCCCAGGTGCATGCGGCCCGAGGGCGACGGGGCAAAGCGACCCACGACAGGCGCAGGAGCGGAGGCGGGCAGCGTCGTTGGCGCGTCCGCGGCGGGCGCTGCTATGTTGCGTGCGTTGATATCCATGCGGACGAGTATAGCGCGGGACACGGTAGGGAAGGCGTTGCCGTTGCTCGCAAGTTGGCGGCGCTGCGCATTGCGCACGGCGGGTTTGCGGCTCAACGTCTCGATCGCCGCGCACTGACTCAGCCTCACAAACGACAGAAACCCCGGCAGCTCTTCGCAACTGCCGGGGTTTCCGCGGAAAAGGGGGACATGATCCTCGAGCGAACGGCAAAGGGGCAAACCGTTTTCGCTCAACTGCTTTATGCCCCTCGGCTGGCGGCTCAATCAGCGCATGCCGCGCCCACACAAAGCCGCTACACCTGTGACGGAGCTGTGAAGTGGTATCTATCGTTGGTGCAGGCCATGCCAAGGAGTGTCCCAAACTGCCGGCAGATAAGGAACGTCCCTAAGTGCCAGGCTCGGGTGGGACTTTTGTCCCATTTGGCGCTCCGGTCGCCTAGATATTCGTCATGTGTGCCCGTAAACGTGGGACAATGGCGCTGTTGGTATCACAGACAAAGGATGTGCCTATGAACGCCCCCGTTGCCAAGACCTGTCGGCAGCGCCGCCTATTCGCGCGATTTGCTTCCGTCTGCGCGCTCGTCGCGCTTGCGTTGTTGCTGCTGCCTGCCGCCGCGCACGCCGACGGCTACTCCATGAGCCAAACCTACATCGGCGCCACGGTCGAGGCCGATGGCTCGTTGACCGTTGTCGAGGGACGCCAGTTCGATTTCGATGACGACATCAACGGCGTGTTTTGGGAGATCAATGCGGGCACCAACCAGCAGGGCGGCGCGGCAGGTGTCGACGTGCTGAGCGTCGAGGAAGAGGACACCGCGTTCAACAAAGTCGATAACGCAAACAAGGGTGACTCTGGCGTCTACACGGTCGAGCAGTCTGACGGCGGCGTAAAGATCAAGGTTTTCAGCCCCCACGAGAGCGGCGATAGCGTGATCTATTACGTGAGCTACACCATGACCGGTGCGGTCATGAACTGGGCCGATACCGCTGAGCTCTACTGGAAATTTGTAGGTGACGGCTGGTCCGCGGATTCCGACGATGTTGAGATGGAAGTGTACTTCGCAAATGCCGCTGCCGGGACGGCGGCCGTCAAGGGCGATAACTTCCGCGCATGGGGCCACGGTCCGCTGACGGGCGACGTGTCACTCGATGAGGACGAGCCCATGGTCACCTATACCATTCCCTGCGTGCATCAGGGCGAATTCGCCGAGGCACGCATCGCCTTCCCCAGCGACTGGGTGCCATGGCTTTCCGCCTCGAGCGAGGAGCGCATGCCGACAATCCTGAGCGAAGAGAAGGCGTGGGCCGACGAAGCTAACGCCCGCCGCGCTCACGCTCGCATGATTGCCAATGTACTTGCCGTACTAAGTGTTGTCGCAGCGGTGGCCTTTACCGGCACAATCGTTGTGCTCAAGCTGCGCCGCCGCAAGCCCAAGCCGCTTTTCCAGGACGAATATTTCCGCGATGTGCCCTCGGCCGACCATCCCGCCGTGCTTTCGGCCCTCATGAGCTGGAACGAGGTGCCCGATCAGGCATATATCGCCACGCTCATGAAGCTCACTGACGACCGTGTGATCAAGCTAGAACAGGCGACCGTGACCAAGGCCAAGAAGGGTCTGTTGGGGCGCGAAAAAGAGGAGCAGACGTATCGCGTGACGGTGAGCGATGCGGGCTGGAAGTCGGCCAAGGGCATTGACCGCATGGTGCTCAAGGTCTTCTTTGCCGGTGTTAAGCCCGACGAGAACGGCGATCGCTCGCGCACGTTTGACGAGCTGCAGCACTACGTCAAGCAGCACGCTACGCCCGTGGGCGACAAGCTCGAGGACTATCAGAACACCGTTAAGGGCAAGCTGGCCGATAGCGAGTACGTTGCCTCGGACGGCATCGTTGCAATGGTGTTTTGCCTGGTTCTCGGTATTCTGATCGCCTTTGTTCCCATGGGATCCATTTTCTTTACCGACGGCGCACAGGTGAACATTATCGCCGCGCTTATCTCGGTGCCGATTGTGCTGGTGGGTATTGGCGTGGGCCTTACGTTCCGCCGCTTTACGCCGGAAGGTGCCGAGGTAGCGGCCCGTTGCAAGGCGCTCAAGCATTGGCTCGAGGACTTCACGCGCCTAAAGGAAGCCGTCCCGGGCGATCTGGTCCTGTGGAATAAACTTCTGGTGATGGGTGTGGCGCTGGGCGTTTCGAAGGAAGTCCTGCGTCAGCTTGCCGAGGCGGTGCCTCCCGAGGTGCGCGAGGCCGACGGTTTCTACGACAATTACCCCTGCTACTGGTGGTACTACCATCATTACGGCATCGATTCGCCGCTCGATTCGTTTAACGATGTGTATCACGAGAGCATCCGTGAGCTGGCTTCGAGTTCCGATAGCTCGGGCGGCGGCGGAGGCGGCGGCTTCTCGGGCGGCGGCGGTGGTGGCGTCGGCGGAGGCGGCGGCGGAACGTTCTAACGGTCGTAAGCTATGGGATGGGCTTTTCTCGACAGCTGTCGGAGAAAGCCCATCCCCTTTTTATGCGTTACCTACGGAGACAGTCCCCAACGACTAGCCATTTAGGAACGTCCCCAACGACTAGGTATGGCTGCTGGGCCTAGACGGTTAGGTCGAGTTCGTAGAGGAAGCTTTCGCGCGGCATGGCGTGGCGGCGTTCCTCGCGGTTGGCTCGGTGCGTGGCCGTGCGCTTAAAGCCGTGCAACTCGTAGAACTTCCACGAGCAGTTGGAGTCGGTGTACAGGTGCGCGCTGGTCGCCCCGCACGAGGACAGATGCGAGACCGCGGCGTCGAGCAGAACCGTGCCAACGCCCAGGCCATGGACATCGCGATCCACGGCAAGCAGCGTGACCTCGTTGTCGTGCGGCAACGGGCTGCTTTCGAGCAGGCGGTTGTTGGTTCGGATGGTTGCGCGCACAAACGAGAGATACTCGGCGCACGACTCGGGTTCTAGCTCGCGCATCTGCGACAGCAGTGCACGCTCAGTATCCATCCAATGTTCGTTGACGCTAGCGCCGGAGCTCTGTCCTGCGCGTGCAAGCGCAATGCCGCGCGCCTGACCGTCGATTACGGCAACCTGCGAAAACGTCGAGGAAGAAAGGCAGTAGGCAAGGTCGCACGCGGCTTCGAGGCGGTTGTACTCATCGTTATCCGAGTTGTTGTGCCAAAGCTGCTGCAGGATCAGCGCGATGGCGTCGAAATCTTCGGTATCAAACGGTCGGTAGAGAACCCGCGAGACCATGGTGCCTCTTTCTATTGCGGATGCATATCGAGCACAGTTCTACCACGCCATTGGCATCTAATTATGGTGCCCCTGTGTTCCATCAACTCACCGTGCCCAGTGGCGCTCCTGCAATCCCCGCTCGCAAGCTTTTTCTGCACAGCCGTCCGTTGCGGGGTGCAACGTCGCGCTCGATGCGCTACATTGAATCAGTATTTTCAATGCCGCTGCGCGAGCGCTGCAGATCGACGTATCACCGACTCACAGAGCACGGCGGCGTACCAGACAGGAGGACTGCATGGGATCTGATGTGAAGATCGCACGCGCGTTGATCTCGGTTACCGATAAGACGGGCGTCGTCGATTTCGCACGGACGCTGGTTGACGACTTTGGCGTCGAGATCATCTCTACGGGCGGCACGGCTCGTGCCATCGAGGACGCGGGCGTTCCCGTAACCCCCATCGAGGAGTTCACGGGCTATCCCGAGATGATGGACGGCCGCGTCAAGACGCTGCATCCCAAGGTTCACGGCGCGCTGCTGGCCCGCCGCGATTCCGAGCAGCACATGCAGGAGGCGGCTCAGCACGGCATTAAGCTGATCGACCTGGTCGTCGTCAACCTGTACGAGTTCGAGAAGACCGTCGCCAACCCCGAGGTCACCTTCGCGGACGCTATCGAGCACATCGACATCGGTGGCCCCTCCATGCTGCGCTCTGCTGCCAAGAACGCCGCGAGCGTTACCGTCATTTCCGACCCGGCCGACTATGATGCCGTCCTGGCCGAGATGCGCGAGACCGGTGGCTGCACCACGCTTTCCACCCGTCGTCGCCTGCAGGTGAAGGTCTACCAGACCACCGCCGCCTACGACACGGCCATCTCCCGTTGGCTTGCCGCCCAGGCAAGCGACGTGGCGGACACCTCTGCCAAGCTCGAGATCTCGCTGGAGAAGGTCGACGACCTGCGCTATGGCGAGAATCCTCAGCAGAAGGCTACGGTCTACCGCTTTGCCGAGGGCTGCGAGAACACCGCGAGCTCGCAGTTCCCGCTTGTTGGCTCCGAGCAGATCCAGGGCAAGCCGCTCAGCTACAATAACTATTTGGATGCCGACGCCGCTTGGAACCTGGTCCGCGAGTTCGACGAGCCGGCCTGCGTGATCCTCAAGCACCAGAACCCCTGCGGCTCCGCCGTTGCCGAGGATATTACGGCTGCCTACGACCGCGCCTTCGCCTGCGATCCCAAGAGCGCCTTCGGCGGCATCATCGCCTGCAACCGCGAGGTTCCCTATGAGCTGGTTGAGCACTTCGCCGACCAGAACAAGCAGTTCGTCGAGGTCATCATCGCTCCGAGCTACACTGCCGAGGCGCTCGAGCGCATGGCCAAGCGCCCCAACCTGCGCGTGTTGGCGACCGGCGGCGTGGACCACGGCGCCCAGGTGGAGCTTCGCTCCATCGACGGCGGCATGCTGGTGCAGGAGGTCGATCACGTGACCGAGGATCCCGCGACCTTTACGTTCCCCACCGACCGCAAGCCCACCGATGCCGAGATGGCCGAGCTTGAGTTTGCCTGGAAGGTCTGCAAGGGCGTTAAGTCCAACGCCATCCTGGTCTCCAAGGGCAAGGCCGGCATTGGCATGGGCCCGGGTCAGCCCAACCGCGTGGATTCTGCGCTGCTGGCCTGCGAGCGTGCCGAGGACTTCTGCGAGCGCGAGGGCGTGGAGAAGGGCGGCTTTGCCTGCGCAAGCGACGCATTCTTCCCGTTCCGCGACAACGTCGACGTGCTTGCCGAGTATGGTGTGACCTGCATCATTCAGCCCGGCGGCTCCAAGCGCGACGACGAGAGCATCCAGGCCTGCAACGAGCATGGCATCGCAATGGTGTTTACGGGCGCTCGCCACTTTAGGCACTAAGTTTTGCCCTGGGACAAAATAATCTCTGCAAAAGACGGCTGCTCCGTTTGGAGGGCCGTCTTTTTGGTATAAGAGGACGGAATGACTAACACGAAAGGTACAACCATGCCCCAGATTGATGATGCCGAGCTGTTTGGCAATGCCGAGGATCAGCGTGCGTACGAGGATTTTTGCGCCAATCAGGAGGCGATCGAGAAGTTCACGCTCGACAAGCCCGCGCTCATCTGCCGTTGGCGCATGTCCAACAAAAAGGTGCCCATGCTCAATCGCCACATCCGTGCGCTATCCGAGCGCCTGGTGCAGGGCGAACCACTTACCCATAACATGCTCAGCTGGGCCAAGCAGCACGTTGAGTGGTCACTTGCCGAGGGCGACTACACCGCCCGCGACGGCGTGCTCATGCTGGTGATCGATATCAACGGCAACGCCGCCATGACGGTGGGGGAGTACGAGCCGCTGGCCGACACGTCGGCCAAGGCGCTGCGTGCCCGTTCTGCCGAGGCTCGCTCCGAAGCCGACGAAACCGGCGTGGCGCCCGAGCTGCTCGCCGCCGTCAACAATGGCGAGCTTGCCTTTGTGGCGCCGGCGGACGAGTTCCTGTGCGGCACGGCGACGCTCATTGAGCAGCTGGCCCAGACCAAGGGCATCCCAGTCACGCGCGTAGACATTCCCGCGCAGCTCAAGGGTGCCTTGTTCCTGGTGAGCGACGAGCACGGCGTGGTCCCCGCAACCGAGACGGACGCCGCGGAGGCCGACGCCGCCACGGTCGCCTTCTTCGCCGACGGCTACGAAAAGCTTCGCGCCCGCCGCTAAATGATGTTTCTGGGACGGGGATTAAAAACTCATTTAATTCCCGTGCCCGTTGCGAGCGAGGGGCAAGCCCCTGCCGCTCGCGAACAGTTCTGTCACCTTGGTGACGCGCAAGGCGCGCACCTGCGGCTCCGCAGCCATAATGGTGGCAAGACAACCAAGGGGGGAGCGGAATCCATGGCGCTGATCTATATCGTTGAGGACGACGAGCCCATTCGTCGCGAGCTTGCCGATATCCTTGCCCGTGCGGGTTTTGAGGTCGAGGCATGCGAATCATTCGAGCATGTCTCGCGCGATATTCTCGCCGCCGCGCCCGACCTGGTGCTGCTCGACCTCACGCTTCCCGTCAAGGACGGCCAGCATATCTGCCACGAGGTTCGCCGCGAATCTGAGGTCCCCATCATCGTCCTCACGTCGCGCACGACCGAGATCGACGAGGTCATGGCCATGACGCTCGGCGCGGACGACTTTGTTCCCAAGCCCTACAGCGCCCGTGTGCTCGTGGCGCGCATCAATGCCTTGCTGCGTCGCACCGCGGCGGCAGGCGAGCGCAGCACGCTCGTCCACAAGGGATTGGAGCTCGACCTCGCCCGCTCCATGGTCACCAATACGGCAACCGGCGACAGTACCGAGCTCACCAAAAACGAGCTGCGTATCCTTTCGCTGCTCTTGGGTCGCGCGGGCAAGATCGTCTCGCGTCCGGCCATCATGCAGGACCTGTGGGACTCCGACGCCTTCGTGGACGACAACACGCTTACCGTCAACATCAACCGCCTGCGCACCACGCTCGAAAAAATCGGCATCAAGGGGTATTTGACGACGCACCGCGGCCAAGGCTATTCGGTCTAGGGGCCGGCTATGTCGTTTGGCAAGTTCTTTAAAGATGCGCTGCTTCCCGTCGCCGTGTGGACCTGCGGCGTGCTGCTGAGCTGCTTTGTGCTGACGGTCGCCGGCGCACCCGTTTCTATCGTGGTCGTGGCGGTTGGCGTGTCCTTTATCTTCGGTATGCTCGGCATCGTGATTGAGTACGCTCGCCGTCGCCGTTTTCTGTGCCAGCTGGAGCGTGCGGCAGAGGAGCTCGAGAGTCCCGCATGGGTGCAGGAGATGGTGCAATGCCCGACCTATGCCGAGGGCGAGCTCGAATACGAGGTCTTGCGCCGGGTGGGCAAAGCTGCCTGCGACGAGGTTGCCGAAGGCCGGCGTCAGACCGATGACTATCGCGACTATATCGAGAGCTGGGTCCACGAGGCCAAGCTGCCCTTGGCGGCGGCCCATCTAATTTTGGAAAACCTGGACGGCAGCGAAGACGACCTGTCGCGTGTGGATGACCTGGGCCGTGAGTTGGCTCGCGTGGAGCGCTATATCGACCAGGCGCTGTACTACGCGCGCTCGGAAGTCGTGGAGCGCGACTACCTGATTCGCCGCTGGGATCTCAAGACCTTGGTGACGGGCGCGATTAAGGCCAACGCACGCGAGCTCATCGCGGCGCACGTGGCTCCGGTGTGCGAGAACCTCGACTTCGAGGTCTTTACCGACGAGAAATGGCTCGAGTTTATTCTGGGCCAGCTCATTCAGAACAGCATTAAATACGCGCGCGAGGACGGCGCGAAGATCGTGTTTTCGGGAGCGTTGCTGGACGAGGGCCTGGCAAGCGAGCGCATCGAGCTTACCGTCGCGGACAACGGCTGCGGCGTGTGTGCGGCAGACCTGCCGCGCGTGTTCGAGAAGGGTTTTACCGGCGACAACGGCCGCACCACCAAGCGCGCAACGGGCATCGGCCTCTACCTGGTGGCGCGTCTGTGCTCCAAGATGGGCATCGACGTCACCGCATCGTCCGAGCCCAGCGAAGGCTTCGTCGTCACGTTTGCCTTCTCGACGAACAAGTTCCAATACTTCGAATAGGCGCGCTCTTGCTGTTTTTCTCTGGGCTATGTTCACGTTCGGGAATATAGCTGAAGCAACTGGCGCTATGTTCCCGAACGGGAACATAGCCATGAGGCTCAAATGAATCTCCTATAACAAAAACGTGCCGCCCCAAACGGGGCGGCACGCCATCTTTTATCAGCCAACTCGCTGAAGTACGGTGACGAAGGCGCAAGGCCGGGAGGGGTTATCTAAGCCGACATCCCGCAGCCGCGAAGCGGCGAGGACGTCGGCGTGATAACCCCGCAGGCCTTGCGCCGGCGGGAAGGAATCTACTTCACGACCAAGATGTCGCAGTCGGTGTTGCGCAGCAGGAACGTCGAAATCGAGCCCAGTAGCGCGTACTTAATTGAGGACAGGCCGCGGGCGCCGCAGAGCACCAGATCGGGCTTGACCACGTCGAGCATCTCATCCTTGAGCGTCTCACGAATGCGGCCGGTGCGAATCATGACCTCGACCTCGGGAATGTCGGGATTGGCCTTGGCCTCCTCGAGCTGCTTGGCGATGGAGTTGTTAAAGGCCTCCTCCAAGCCGTTGACCAGGTCGACCGGATAGGAACCGGCGCTCTCGAGCGCGGTGGAGTCGATGACGTGGCCGATGATCAGCTTAGCGCCGTTGTTCGCGGCGACCTTGATGGCGCGTGCGAGAACAAAATCCTGCTGCTCAGTACCGTCGAGTGAAACAAATACCTTGGTGTAGCCCTCGTTCATGGTTTCCTCCTTGGTCTATCGCACGGGCGCGGGGCTCGTGCGTCGGGCGGGCGCGGGTGCGTTGGCCGCCGGACACTTTACCTTGTTGCAGTTATACCCAAGGATTTCGGTTTGACCGCTCGCAATTCTGTGAACGGGCGAGTTTTTTGGTAAGGGCAGGCGCGGTCGCACTGCCAACGGTTGATAATGGGACATCGCCCGCATCGTCCGCAGAACATCTACCGGCGGGTGTCTAACGAGGGGGTCCCTTTGGATATCATCGAGCTTCTAAAATCTGCCTTCATGGGCCTGGTCGAGGGCATCACCGAATGGCTGCCCGTTTCGTCGACCGGTCACATGATCTTGGTGGACGAGTTCGTCAAGATGAACGTGAGCGAGACTTTCTGGAATATGTTCCTGGTCGTGATTCAGCTTGGCGCCATTTTGGCCGTCTGCGTCCTGTTCTTCTACGACCTTAACCCGTTCTCGCCCAGCAAGGGCAAGGAGGGCCGCCGCGACACCTGGGTGCTGTGGGGCAAGATCGTGCTCGGCTGCATTCCCGCTGCGGCAATCGGTCTGCCGCTCAACGACTGGATGGAGGAGCATTTCTACAATGCTCCCGTCGTGGCGCTGGCGCTCATTGTGTACGGCGTGCTGTTTATCGTGATTGAGAACTGGCGCGCGAGCAAGCGCGACCAGGCCGCTCTTGCCGGTTCGTTTGGTTCTCGTGCTGTGGTGTCGGGTGGACGTCCCGCCGGTGCGCACTTTGCGGCGCCCGCCGCGGCTACCGCCGAGGATGAGGGCGATGACGATAGCCTGGACTTTGGCTCCATCACTACGCTCGAGGATCTGAGCTGGAAGACCGCGCTGGGTATCGGTTGCTTCCAGGTGCTTTCGCTGATTCCGGGCACATCGCGCTCCGGCTCCACCATCATCGGCGGCCTGCTTTTGGGCTGCACGCGCTCGGTGGCGTCCAAGTTTACGTTCTTCCTGGCCATCCCTGTCATGTTTGGCGCGAGTGCGCTCAAGCTGGTCAAGTACTTCATCAAGGGCGGCACGTTCGGCGCCAACGAGGTCGCCATCTTGGGCGTGGGCTGCGTTGTGGCCTTTGTGGTTTCGCTTATCGCCATCAAGTGGCTCATGGGCTTCGTCCGCCGTCACGACTTTAAGTGCTTCGGTGTTTACCGCATCATCCTGGGCATCGTAGTGCTCGCATACTTCTTTGTTCTGGAGCCGATGCTCGGCCTCTAACTTAGTCGACGCTGCGCGGCGGCCAGAGCGACAACTTGTCATTCAAAGAGGGCGGCATGACCAAAAGGTCTATGCCGCCCTCTTTTCATGCCAATTTGTTCGCTCTGGCCGCCGCTCGCTGCCGTTGCCATGACATCGGCGGTTTCGTGATTGTCAATAGATTGGTGCAAAGTAACCTGACCCCATTGCGCCAAATCCGCTGGGGCGTGCCTGATGGCGGCGCGCGGAGTCGTGGTGTGATTTGCGTCGGTGTCCGCGCGGCTCGGTATACTGGTACGGCTCAAACTATGGCGCTGCCCGCAGGCGCGCCGTCCGTCAGATGAGGAGTCGCCCATGACCCAGCCCCTGCCCTGGGAAAAGAACACTGCCGCACCCGTGCCGCCCGCGCCGGAACCCGTGCCGCTCGATGCGTACACCGCCCCCGCCGCGCCGGAACCCGAGCTCGTTCCGCTCGACATTTACGACGCCCCGGCTCCGGCGCCCAAGCCCACCAAGCCGCTCGTCGATATCGATAGCCTGAACCCCGCCCAGCGCGAGGCGGTCCTGACCACTGAGGGCCCGCTGCTGGTCCTTGCCGGTGCTGGCTCGGGCAAGACCCGCGTCCTGACCTTCCGCATCGCCCATATGCTCGGCGACCTGGGCGTTAAGCCCTGGCAGGTCTTGGCCATCACGTTTACCAACAAGGCCGCGGCCGAGATGCGCGAGCGTCTGGCGGCACTTATTCCCAGTGGCACCCGCGGCATGTGGGTGTGCACCTTCCACGCCATGTGCGTGCGCATGCTGCGCGAGGACGCCGATCTGCTGGGCTACACCGGCCAGTTCACCATCTACGATGATGACGACTCAAAGCGCATGGTGCGCGACATTATGCAGGCGCTCGGCATTGAGCAAAAGCAGTTCCCCATCAACATGATCCGTAGCAAGATCAGCTCGGCTAAAAACGCCATGATCGGGCCCGAGGACATGCTCAAATCCGCCGATAGCCCCAACGACAAAAAGGCCGCGCAGGTCTACCTAGAGCTGGAGCGCCGCCTGCGCGCCGCCAACGCGATGGACTTTGACGACCTGCTCGTGCGCGCGCTCGAGCTGCTGCGCACCCGCCCCGAGGTGCTCGACAAGTACCAGGAGCGCTTCCGCTACATTAGCGTCGACGAGTATCAGGACACCAACCACGTCCAGTACGAGATCGCCAACCTGCTGGCCGCCAAGTACCAAAACCTCATGGTCGTGGGCGACGACGACCAGTCCATTTATAGCTGGCGTGGCGCCGACATCACCAATATCCTGGATTTTGAAAAGGACTTTAAAGACTGCAAGACCGTCAAACTGGAGCAGAACTACCGCTCCACGGGTCATATCCTGAGCGCCGCCAACGCCGTGGTGCGCCATAACTCGCAGCGCAAGGACAAGCGCCTGTTTACGGCGGAGGGCGACGGCGAGAAGATCCAGGCCTTCCAGGCGAGCGACGAGCGCGACGAGGGCCGCTGGATTGCCGGCGAGATCGAAAAGCTGCATGCCAAGGGTACGAGCTACGACGACATCGCCGTGTTTTACCGCACCAATGCCCAGTCGCGCATTCTCGAAGATATGTTCCTGCGCGCGGGCGTGCCCTACAAGATCGTGGGCGGCACGCGATTCTTCGACCGCGCCGAGATCCGCGACGTCATGGCCTACCTCAAGATGATCGTGAACCCGGCCGACGAGATGAGCGTCAAGCGCGTCATCAATACGCCGCGCCGCGGTATCGGCTCCACCTCGATCCAGAAGATCGAACAGCTGGCGCGCGACAACCGTTGTTCGTTCTTCCAGGCTTGTGAGATCGCGTGCGCCGAAACCGGCATGTTTAGCGCTAAGGTGCGCAACGGCCTGTCGAGTTTTGTGGCGCTGGTGCGCGAGGGTCGTCGCATGGACGGCGAGCTCAAGGACGTCGTCGAGATGATTGTCGACAAGACGGGCCTGCTGCAGGCGTTCCGCGCCGAGGGCACCATGGAGTCCGAGAGCCGCGCCGAGAACATTCAGGAATTCCTGGGCGTTGCAGCCGAATTTGAGGAGACGCACGAGGATATCGAGGGTACGCTCGAGAGCTTGGAAGAGCTGCGCGCGGCCGGTGTTGCCGACGTACCCGCCGGCGCCGAGCCCGAGCCCGTCGTGGTGAGTGCGCCCGCGCCCGAGCCGGGACCGTCCGCTCCGGCATCCTCGTTTGAGGCACTTGTCGGCGCTCGTGACGCCGCGGGCTCCAATCCGCTCGATAGCCTAGCCGCCCCGGCGCTCTCGCCGCAGGATGCCCTGGTCGCCGCCATCGCGGGCAACGCGTATGCCGTGCCAACAGAGCTACCGGCGGGCGCCGTGCATGCCGACGAGATCGAGCGTACCTACGGTCCCCTCACCTGTAAGGCGCTGCCGGCACTCATGGAGTGGCTGGCCCTGCGCTCCGACTTGGATTCCCTGGCCGGCGAGACGCATGCCATTACCATGATGACCATCCACTCCGCCAAGGGCCTGGAGTTCCCGGCGGTGTTCGTGGCCGGCATGGAGGAGGGTATCTTCCCGCACGTGCACGACTTTGGCGGCAGCGATGACCCGGGCAAGCTCGAGGAGGAGCGTCGCCTGGCCTACGTTGCCATCACGCGTGCCCGTAAGCGCCTGTTCCTGACCTATGCGGCCACGCGTCGCACCTACGGCTCGACCTCTGCCAACCCGCGCTCTCGCTTCCTCAACGAGATTCCGTTTGAGGATATCGAGTTTAGCGGCATCGGTTCTGCCGGTTTTGAGGGCACGGGCTGGGAGAAGCGCGGCGACCGTCACGGCACCTTTGGCTCGGGCATGGGTTCGGATATGTATGGCGGCAAGGTGTTCGGTTCGCATACGCGCTCGACCGGCGGTTCCGGTTCGCGCGGCGGATCGAGCTTCGACGATTTCTTTGGTGGCAGCACCTATGGCACCGAGCGCCATCGCGGGGTTTCGCCCGACGCCGGCCGTGTTGCCTCGACCTTTGGTTCGGGCGCGCCGCGAGCTAAAAAGCCGTCGTCCAAGGTGTCGCCGACGGTGGAGCGCAAGGTCGATCGCGCCAGCGCATCGCAGGACTTTGCCGCGGGTGATACCGTGAGCCACAAGACCTTTGGCACGGGCACCGTGATCTCGGTCGCTGGAGACATGATCGAGGTTCAATTCGAAAAGACCGGCCAGACCAAAAAGCTAATGAAGGGCTTTGCCCCGATCGTTAAGCTGTCGTAGCCCCGGCGGACCCGGACAGGCGCCAAGGGCAACGTCGCCTGCTCGGACAGTCCTGCGCAAGACGGAGGCCACATTAAGTGGCCTCCTTTGCGTGCGGAACTCGCGATCGATGTTGCCCCATACGCCCGCCCAGGTCCTT
>URKU01000049.1 GCA_900548515.1 uncultured Collinsella sp.
CACGCGCGGCGAGGACCTGCTGGCCCGCCATGCCGCATCGCGCGCCGACATCATCTTGCTCGATATGATCATGCCGCTCGTCAACGGCATGGACACCGCACGCGAACTGCGCCAGGCCGACACCGCCGTGCGCCTGGTGTTCCTCACCTCGTCGCCCGAGTTCGCGCTGGAATCCTACGAGGTCCGTGCCTTCGACTATCTGCTCAAGCCCGTGACTTACGAACGCCTGGCGCAGTTGCTCGACGAGCTTTCGAGCATGCGCCCGGCGGCAACCGACGAGCTCGTGATCAAAACTTCCTTTGGCTACCACGCCCTGCGCCTGTCCGACATCGAATATGCCGAGGCGCGCAACAAGCACGTGGTCTTCCACCTGCGCGACGGACGCGATATCGAGGCACTCGAGTCGTTCCGCAGCGTCGAGGACCGCTTGGAGCAAAACGCGGTCTTCTTTAAATGCCACCGCAGCTACCAGGTCAACCTGCGCAATATTGATCACTTTGACCGCACGGACATCATCATGCGCTCGGGCGCGTGCATCCCGCTTTCGCGCAGCTGCAAGCAGGGATTCCAAGACGCCTACTTTGCTGTGCGGTTCGAGGGCGGGAGACGCTGATGCTTTCCTCGGCAGAACTGGTACTTTGGGCAATCCACCATGCGACGACGTTGCTCTTTGGCGTCTTTGCCTCGGCGGCGCTGTGCGGTGTCGAGATCAACGGCCGCCATTCGCTCGAGCTGGTGGGGGTCGGCGCCGTAACCGGATGTGCATTCGGCCTCGCCAATGCCGTCGGTGGTGAGCTTTTCGCCCGCCAGGTATATCCGCTCGTCGTGCATCTGCCGCTCGTCATCTATTTGTGCGCGCGCTACCGCCTGAGCCCGCTGCTTGCCGTGCTCGGCATTACGAGTGCCTATCTGAGCTGCCAGTTCAGCAGATTGGATGGGCATCGCCGCATTTGCCGCAACCGATTCTCAGATCGCGTACTATCTGGCGCGCATCGCGACCACACTCGCCGTCTTTGCCGTCCTGTTGCATTGGGCCGGCGACATCGGTCCGCGCTTGGCGATTAAAAGCACCACCGAGCTGGGCATCCTTTTAATCCTGCCGCTCGTCTATTACGTCTTTGACTATGCCACCAACGTCTACACCACGCTGTTCCACTCGGGCTCGGTGGTGACGGTTGAGTTTTTGTCATTTGCGCTCTGTGCCTTCTATCTTATGTTTCTTGCCGTTTACCTGCGCGAATACGAAGAAAAGGAAACCGCCGAGCGAGAGCGCTGGATGCTCGAAACCCGCGACAGCGCCGCCATCAAAGAGCTCGAGGCTTGGCGTCAATCTGGGCGCGAGCTGTCGATTCTTCGCCACGACATGCGCCACTTCCTACGCGGCCTGGCCGCTTTAATTGAGGAGGGCCACACCGACGAGGCGCTCAAACGCATCGACGAACTCTGCGAAGCCGGCGACCGCACCGCCGTACGCCGCTTCTGTGCCAACGAGACCGTAAACATCGCGCTTTCGTCATTTAACTCGGATATCAATAGAAACGGCATTACCGCCAACCTGCGTGTCGCCGTACCCGAAACCATCCACGTAGGTGACGCCGACCTGTTTAGTGTGCTCTCAAATGCCTTGGAAAACGCTATCACCGCCGCAAGCGCCGCACCCCAAGGAAAGCGATTCGTCGACTTTGACCTGCGATTAGAGGACGGCCAGCTGCTGCTGTTAGTTTCCAACACGTTTGACCGCGCGCCGCGCATGGTCGACGGCATGCCCGTGACCCGGCATGCGGGCCACGGCTTTGGCACCAGGAGCATCAAACTTGCCGTGGAGCGCATGAACGGCAACTGTCAGTTCCGCATTAACGGCGATCGGTTTGAGCTGCGCGCTGTGATGTAGAAGTGCGGCGCCGATCTCGAGGCGTGCCTTGCCCGCCAGGCAATCGCTCACCGGCGCCAATCCGCTACAGCGGAGCGGCCGCCGGGGTCAGCTGCTTGATGTAGGCCCACATGCGCTGCTTGGCCGCTTTGTCGGTCAGCGCCGCCTCAAAGCCATCGAGCGCGAGCACGCGGCGGCCCTGCACATGGGCGACCAGGCCGGGCTTGAGCATGGCGGTGTCGAAGTCATCGATCGCCACGAGCATATCGGCGTAGGTCTCGCGCATGGCGTCAGCCGCGTTGTTGTCGAGCAGCAGCACCGCCTCGGGGTCCAAAGCCTCAAGCGCCTCGCGGAACAGCTCGCACGGCAGAGTCTCGCCCACCGCGACCGTCCCATCACCCACGCCGGCGACGCTTGCCAGCACGCAAAAATCCTCGGGAGCGTAGCCGATGGCCCCAAGCGCCTTGCGCAACGCCGCGCCATCCGGGCCGGCGGCAAGCTCGCCACCCGAACGCTCGGCCTCGTCCAGATCGCCTTTGACCAGCACGATCGGCGAGCACGCGTTGCCCGCGATACGCACGCCACGACCCGCGAGCGATGCGAGCTCCTGCTCGGTCGCCTGGGCGATGGCTTCTTTTTTCTGGCTTTGTGACGTGGGCATGCGCTCTCCAATCGTTTGCGTGCCCACCATTATTTGACACTCCCCATGGCTAAAGCCAGGGGATTCTTGCTTCACCGAGAATTGCCTAGACTGCGCATGCAGCCGTAGGTCTTACGCCCTCTCCACAAGCGTTTGCGGCGTCTGCCGCGGTTCCCGCATGCCCTGCGGTACCTTCCAGGATTCTCCTTCCCTCGCGGGCGATGTTGACGGCGGCGTTCAGGTCGCGGTCGTGACGCATGCCGCACGCGGGGCAGTCCCATACCCGTTCGGCCAGCGTCAGTCCCCTGTAGACGTAACCGCATGCGGAACACGTCTTGCTGGACGGATAGAACCTGCCCACCCTTACGAAGCCGCGCCCCGACCATGCGCATTTGTACTCGAGCTGGCGCGCCAGCTCCGACATGGCGGCATCGCCCACGGCCTTGGCGAGGCGGCGGTTCCTCTGCATGCCCCTGACGTTCAGGTCCTCGACCGCGATGTTTTGGCTTTCTCCCACCGCATGCGTCGTGAACTTGTGCAGGGCGTCCTTCCGCCGGTTGGCAACCTTCTCGTGCGCCCGCGCGACCCTGACACGCTGCCTGGCGCGATTTGCGGAGCCCTTCCGCTTGCGCGAGAGCCGCCGCTGCTCCCGCGCCAGCCTCCTCTCGCTCCTTTGCAGGTTTTTGGGGTTGGGCAGGCGCTCCCCCGTGGAGCAGGTGGCTATGTCGTGTATTCCCGCATCGACTCCCAGGAACCCGACGGTCGGGGCCGGCGCGTCCGTGGCGGGGACGTCCGCGCAGCATATCGCCACGTAGTACTTGCCGCTCGGCACCTGCTTGACCGTCGCGGACAGGACGCGCCCCTCCACGGGACGGCTCACCCGCGCCCTGACGGTCCCCAGCTTTGGCAGCCTCACGTGCCTGGCGTCGATTATCCCGACGCCGTTCGTGCGGTAGCTCTTCCTCCCCGCGCGTTTGGACTTGAACTTCGGAAAGCCCACCTTGTCTGGTGCGCGGAAGAAGTTCTTAAATGCCTTGTCCAGGTCGCGCAGGGACTGCTGCAGTGCCATGGAGTCCACCTCGGAGAGCCACGGCGCGTCCGCCCTCTTCCAGGCGGGGATCTGGGTGATGTAGGAGTTGATGTGCCTCGATTTGCCCGTCCGCGCGTACTCGTCCCGCCTCATCGCCAGCACCCTGTTGTAGACCCAGCGGCAGCAGCCGAAGGTCTTCTGCAGGAGGGCCTCCTGCTCGGCGCTCGGGTATATGCGGTACTCGAAGGTCTTGTCCATGGCCCTCACGCGTTCCTCTGGTCCTCGATATACTGCCTGACGGCCTCGGGCGTCGCCCCGCCGACGGTCGAGACGAAGTAGCTGTTCGTCCAGAGCGTCGGCAGCTTGCGCTTCAGCTGCGGGAACTCGGCGCGCAGGTCGTGGCTGGTCCTGCCCTTGATGCGCTTCACGGCCCGGTGGATGCCGAACTGGGGGTCGACTGAGACGAGCATGTGCACGCGGTCGGGCATGACCTTGATTTCCCTTATCTCGAAATCGAGTTCCTCCGCGACCTCGTGCGCGATCTCCTCGAAGCGGGAGCCGATGCCGTCCACGAGCACCTTCCTGCGGTATTTCGGGCAGAAGACCACATGGTAGTCGCAGTCCCAGACTATGTTGTCGTTGCTCCTGTATCTATCCATGAAAACAGTATACCACTTGCAGCCGTATATGTATATCGGCTGACGCCGATGCGCCTTATATCCCCATATCTGAAGAAAGGGGTTTTGCGGCGCTTTTGATAAAAGAGCCGCCCGCGAGTGGTTGCTTTGCGGGCGGCTGGGTATAAGCACGGTCGTACTGAGTTTTACGCGGCCGAGCCGCGTCGCATTATGGAGGTCACCATGGCTGACATTAATCAGATTACCCCCGAGAACTTCGATTCCATCGTTAACGACAGCCTGCCCGTGCTGGTCGATTTTTGGGCACCGTGGTGCGGGCCCTGTCGATCCCTCTCGCCCATCGTTGACGAGGTTGCCGATGAGCTGGCGGGCAAGCTTGCCGTTGCCAAATGCAACGTCGACGACAACCAGGACCTGGCCATGAAGTATGGCGTCATGAGCATCCCCACGCTGATTGTGTTTAAGAACGGCGAGGAGATTGACCGCTCGGTTGGCGCTCTGCCCAAGGCGAGGCTGCAGGCGCTGCTGGAGAAGCATCTGTAATACGCTTGTTACATGTTGCCGTCTGCCTGCCGTCCATGAGCGCTTTTACGCCGCTCGCCGGACTTCTGAATGCACCGAGTGCAACCACGGATAGTATGGTAGTCACAAACAGCCCCCAGTGAACGGGTGCGGGTCGCACAGACTCGTACCCGTTTTCTTATGCAGCTGCGCGCAGAGCGGGCGTAGTAAAATCTGAACCACTGAACTGCCCCATACAAAAGGAGATTTCCCATGCATGATGTTGGAATGAACATGAGCCAGCTTGCCATGAGCGTCAAGCAGGTCGACGACACCATCGAGCTCGCTCACGAGTGGAGCCATCAGCTGCTGCATGCGACCGAGAATTTTGACATGGAGCGCATCGGCGCCAAGCTCGAGGCCGCCATGGCCGCGCTCCACGAGGCGCATGACGCGCTCGAGGGCTACGAGGAAGCCATCGAGGCCGACCACAACTCCGTCGGCTCCGTGAAGCTGGTGTAAGGTGGCCGAACACGAGCACTGCTGCGAGTACGAGCACGAGCATCCGCACGGGGCGGACGGTGACGCGGGCTGCCACTGTAGTGGCTCCGGCTCCGAGCTGGTCCGTTTTTCTGTTACCGCACCCGACGACCTGCTGCGCCGTTTTGACGAGCAGATCGCGCGCCGCGGCGACGTGGCCAACCGCTCCGAGGCCGTGCGCGATTTGATTCGCGCCTCGATCGCCAAAGAGCAGATGCGCACGCCCGATGAGCACGTTATCGGGTCGCTCACCATGATCTACGACCATCACACCGGCGATCTGACGCGCCGCCTGGACGAGGTGCAGCACGACTACACCGACGAGATCGTATCGACGATGCACGTGCATTTGGATCACCACAACTGCTTGGAAATCCTGGCACTCAAGGGTCGCGGCGAGCGCGCCTACGAACTAGCCGACCGCCTGCTGGGCCTGCGCGGCGTTAAGCACGGCGAGCTCACGTGCGCCGCCACCAAGCAGAGCCTGGGGCTGTAGCGGAATTTCCCGCGGCGCACCTGCCAAATAGGGACAGGTTTGTTTTGGCAGGTTTAGAAGTTTTACCTACCAAAATAAACCTGTCCCTTTTTGGTCGGTTTTGATGAGGGGTGTCGCATGCGGCATGCGCATATTCATGTGACGGGCATTGTGCAGGGCGTTGGCATGCGACCGTTTGTGTATCGCGAGGCCATGGCACATGGCATTTGTGGATGGGTGCTCAATGCGGGCGACGGCGTGCATATCGAGGCGCACGCTTTGGCCGATGCGCTCGATGCTTTTGTTGCCGCGCTTTCTGAGCATGCGCCTGCGGCAGCTCGCGTTGAGCGAGTCGATATTGCGGATTTGGAGCCTGGCGGCTGGAGCGCTGCCGATGAGCAGGGCTTTCACATTGTGGCGTCGCAGGACCAGACCGCGCACACGACGCTCGTCTCGCCCGATATCGCCACCTGTGACGATTGCCTGCGCGAATTGTTCGATCCCGCCGACCGACGCTATCACTACCCCTTTATCAACTGCACTAACTGCGGCCCACGCTTTACCATCATCCGATCGCTGCCTTATGACCGAGCGGCCACGTCGATGGATTGTTTTCCCATGTGTCCCAAGTGCGCTGCGGAGTATGTCGACCCACTCGACCGGCGTTTTCACGCGCAGCCCGATGCCTGCTTTGATTGCGGGCCGCATATTACGTGGCGCGAGGCTGTAAACGGCAATGCGTGCGGGAATTCGTCCGCGACACCGGCCGTCGGCACCACACGCGAGGCCAGCGACGCTATCATCGAGCGCTGCGTTGAGCTGCTGGCCAGCGGTGGCATCGTCGCCATCAAGGGCCTGGGCGGATTCCATCTAGCCTGTGACGCTGCCAACGAGCAGGCGGTGGCCGAGTTGCGCCGTCGCAAACGCCGCAGCAACAAACCACTTGCCGTCATGGTACGTAGTCTTGCTGATACCGAGCGCCTGTGTCATATCGATGATGCTGAACGCGATCTGCTCGCTGGCAGTATCCGCCCCATCGTGCTGCTGCGCCGGCGCACTGTTAGCGAGGACAACGACGGTTCCCCCGACATCCTCGCCCTCGCGCCATCTGTCGCGCACGACCTGCCCGAGCTCGGCGTCATGCTCCCCTATACGCCGCTTCAACATCTGTTGCTTGCCGCGGCAGAAGTCTGCGGTATGCACGCGCTCGTCATGACCAGCGGAAACCTGAGCGAAGAACCCATCGAGACCGACGACGACCTTGCCTGGGAACACCTCGTTGCCGCCGGCATCGCCGACGCGTTGCTCGGTAACGACCGCGCGATTCTCTCGCGCTATGACGATTCCGTGGTGCGCGTGGTCGACGGCGCCGTTATGCCCGTGCGCCGCGCTCGGGGATATGCACCCCAGCCGCTGCCGTTGCCGGCGCTCGACGGCGCTCCGTCCTGCGTGCTCGCCTGCGGGCCACAACAAAAGGCCACGATTGCGCTCACACGTGAAGGGACGAACGGCGAGGCGCCCTGTTTTGTGTCGCAGCATATCGGCGATGTTGAAAACGGCGGGACCTTCGATGCCTGGAACGCCGCGCGCACGCGCTTGGAAGATCTCTTTGATTTGGCGCCCGCCGCCTTGGCCTGCGATGTACACCCCAGCTATCTATCGGGCCAGTGGGCGCGCGAGCAGGCGCGAAAATGCAATCTGCCGCTCGTCGAGGTGCAGCACCATCATGCGCATATCGCGAGCGTAATGGCCGAGGCCATCGCCGCGGGCCAGCTTACAACCGACGCGCGCGTCCTTGGCATCGCCTTTGACGGCACCGGCGCCGGCACCGATGGGACCATTTGGGGCGGCGAGTTTCTTGTTGCCAGCCTTGGCGGCTTTGAGCGCGCCGCGCATTTGCGCACCTGGGCGCTCCCCGGCGGGGCGGCCTCCGTGCGCGACGCCCGCCGCAACGCCTTTGCCCTGCTCAGTGAGCTCGGTCTGCTCGAGCACCCAGGTGCCGCTCGGCTTTTGGACAGCCTCGACGAGCAAACGCGCAGCGTGACAGCCACCATGATCGAGCGCGGCATCAACAGCCCGCGTACCAGCAGCATGGGGCGTCTCTTTGATGCCGCGGCAGCAATTCTGGGCATCTGCGACAAGGCAACCTACGAGGGCGAACCCGCCATCGAGCTTGAGGCTGCCGCCTGGCGCGCGCTCGACAACGAAATCGCCCATTTTCCCGACAACAACGCCGGCTATTTCGCATCTGGCCCATCGTGGCTGGACGGCCCCTATGTTCTGGACCAGAAAGCACTCTTTGAGGCACTTTTGGGAGGAATTGAAGCCGGAGCGCCCGCCGACAGGCTCGCACTCGATTTCCATGTCTCCGTCGCGCGCTCCTCGGCGCGCATCGCCAGCGATATCTGCGTGCACGAGGGCATCGACACCGTCGCGCTCTCGGGCGGCGTCTTCATGAACCGACTTCTGCTTCAGCTCCTCGCCCGCGAGCTCAAAAGCGCAGGCCTTACTGTCCTTGTCCCCCACACCGTACCCGTCAATGACGGCTGCATCGCCTACGGTCAGGCGGCAGTCGCAAGCGCTCGTCTTGCGCAGGTTGCATCGCAGTAGGCTGTTCGGCCAGACCGCAAGCCGCCGTCTCACAGGTGTAACGCGTTTGCCCGCAACCCCCGCGAGCGCTACCATCAACTGATGGATTATTAAGCGCCTATCCAGCGCAAAGCGTATAAAAGGGGAACATTATGTGCCTTGCCGTTCCCGGTAAAGTGGTCAAACGCGACGACGACCTCAAGGCGACCGTCGACATGATGGGCATCGAGCGCCCCGTGTCGCTGCGACTTGTGCCGACGGCACAGGTGGGCGACTATGTTCTCGTACACGCCGGCTTTGGCATCCAGATTGTCGACGAGCAGGAAGCCCAGGAGACGCTCGAGCTGGTCAACGCCATGACCGAGCTGGTCGAAGAGGACCAGCTCGCCACCAACCCGGCCGAGGCATACTAGTGGCGGCGGCGCAACCGGTTCACTCCGGTATCGACTTTTCGGCATTTCGCGACCCACGGCTCGCTCGCGAGCTCATCGACCGCATTCATGAGCTTGTCGGCGACCGCACCATCAACCTTATGGAAGTCTGCGGCACGCATACCGTGAGCATCGGGCGCTATGGTTTTCGCTCCATTATGCCGGCGGGGCTCAAGCTGTTGAGCGGCCCGGGCTGCCCCGTCTGCGTTACCGCAAACCGCGACATCGACCACGCAATCGCACTCGCCAAGATGGACGGCGCCATCATCACTACCTTTGGCGACATGATGCGCGTGCCCGGATCGTCCACCTCGCTTGCCGCGCAAAAGGCAGCCGGACGCGACATCCGTATCGTCTACTCGCCGCTCGACGCGCTCGATATCGCCAAACACAGCCCCGACCGCCCGGTCATCTTTATGGGCGTGGGCTTTGAGACTACGACGCCCACCATCGCCGCCGCCATCCTGGAGGCCGATGCACGCGGACTCCAGAACTTCTCGGTCTATTGCGCCCACAAGACCACGCCACCGGCGCTGCGCGCGATTGCCAACGACCCCGAGACCACTATCGACGGCTTTATCCTGCCGGGCCACGTCGCCACCATCACAGGCCTGGTACCCTTTGGCTTTTTGGTCGATGAGTTTAGGACCCCAGGCGTGGTCACGGGATTTGAGCCGGTCGATATTCTGCAGGGTATCTGCATGCTGGTGCAGATGGTCGTTGAGGGGCGGCCCGCGATCGACAACGCGTACCGTCGCGGCGTCAACGTGGACGGCAACCCCGTGGCGCGCCAACTGGTCGAGCAGGTGTTTGAGCCGTGCGATACCACATGGCGCGGGCTGGGACCGATTGCCGCCTCGGGCCTTTCCATCCGCCCCGAGTTCTCGCGCTTTGACGCCGGCGCCCGCTATGACGTGCCCGTTGAACCGACGGTCGAGCCGCGCGGATGCCGTTGCGGCGACGTGCTGCGCGGGGCCATCGCACCGAGCGACTGCCCACTTTTCGGCCACGCCTGCACGCCCGGGCATCCTGTTGGCCCGTGCATGGTGAGCTCGGAAGGCAGCTGCGCGGCACATTATCGTTATCATGACTAGCCCAAACACCCTCGATTGGAGTTTTCGATATGTCCCATAGCGTCACCGATAGCACTGTCCTGCTGGGCCACGGCTCCGGCGGGCAGATGATGAAGCGCATTATCGACGAGGTCTTTCTGGATGCCTTTGGGTCGCCCGAGCTGCTCGAAGGCAACGATGCCGGTGTCGCCGCCCTGCCCGCGAGCGGGCACATCGCCATGTCGACCGACAGCTTTGTGGTGACGCCGCAGTTCTTTCCCGGCGGCAATATCGGCAGGCTCGCCGTGTGCGGAACCGTCAACGACGTCGCGACCTCGGGCGCCAACGTGCGCTACCTTTCGTGCGGCTTTATCCTCGAAGAGGGCTATCCCATGGATAAACTGCGTCAGATTGTGCAGACCATGGCCGAGACGGCGCGCGAGGCAGGCGTCAAAATCATCACCGGCGACACCAAGGTGGTCGAGCGCGGCGGGGCCGACGGCGTCTACATCAACACCGCCGGCGTGGGCGAGGTTCCTACGGGCGTGACGCTCAGCGGCGCCAACTGCCAGCCCGGCGACGTCATCCTGGTCTCGGGCACGCTAGGCGACCACGGTATCGCCATCATGAGCCAGCGCGAGGGTCTGGCGTTCTCGAGCAGCATCGAGAGCGACGCCGCGCCGCTCAACCACCTGATTGCCGACGTGCTGGCCGCCGCCCCCGACACGCGCTGCTTCCGCGACCCCACGCGCGGAGGCCTGGCCTCCACGCTCAACGAGTTTGCGCAGGCCAGCGGCATTGCCATGGAGATTGACGAGGGTGCCGTACCCGTGCGCCCCGACGTGCAGGCCGCCTGCGAGATGCTCGGCTACGACGTGCTGCAGGTTGCCAACGAGGGCAAGATGGTCGCCGTGGTGCCAGCCGAGCAGGCCGACGCGGCGCTAGCAGCCATGCGTGCCGCCCGCTACGGCGAGAACGCCGCCATCATCGGTCGCGTGCTGCCGGTCGCCGAAGGTGCTCGTCCCGCCGTGCGTGTGCGCACCGGCTGGGGCTCGACGCGTATCCTCGACATGCTCGTGGGAGAGCAGCTGCCCAGGATCTGCTAGCGGCAAAGGCTTGCGCTGGCGCGATGCGCCCCGATGCCGTTAAAGATGTTCAGATTCCAGGCACGCCCGACGCGCAAGCCCAGTATCATGGGGTGCGCTTTACAACTCAAACGGCAGGAGCACCCATGGCAGCTGCTTATTCCCATGTGATCTTTGATCTGGACGGCACCATCCTCAATACGCTCGAGGACCTGGCGACAGCCGGCAACCATACCTGCGAGCTGCACGGCTGGCCCACGTTTGCCGTGGA
The DNA here is from genome assembly GCA_900548515.1 of uncultured Collinsella sp. Lineage (GTDB taxonomy): Bacteria > Actinomycetota > Coriobacteriia > Coriobacteriales > Coriobacteriaceae > Collinsella. Next base: position 11,123 of record URKU01000049.1, read on the forward strand.
CGAGTACCGCTACAAGGTGGGAAACGGCATGCTCAAGCTGGTCGAGCGCTTTATGCCCGCCGAGTACGCGGGCGACGGCCGCATGTTTGAGCAGACGCTCGCCGAGTTTAGGGCTTATTACGGCGAGCACAAGGAGGACCACACCGCCCCCTATGCCGGCACGGTCGAGATGCTCGACCGTCTGCGCGCCGCGGGCGTTGAGCTTGCCGTGCTCACCAACAAGGACCATATTTCGGCGGCTCCGCTTATCGAAAAGTACTTTGGCCCCGATCGTTTTGCGCTGGTGCAGGGTCGTGTCGACGCGTTTCCACCCAAGCCCGAGGCTCCCGTCACGCTGCATGTAATGGAGGAGCTGGGCGCCGACCCGGCGACCACGCTCTACGTTGGCGATTCGAATGTCGATGTTCTGACCGGCCACAATGCCGGCCTTAAGAGCGCCGGCGTCACCTGGGGCTTCCGCGGCCGAGCAGAGCTCGAAGCCGCCGGCGCCGACTACGTAGTGGACACCCAGGACGAACTCGCCGCGCTGATCTTGGGCGAGTAGCGAGCCGCCCACCAATAAGTTGCGGTGAAATAGGGACTGATTGCCGGCCTACTGCCCCCAACAGTCCCTATTTCACCGCAACTTAGATGGGCACGGGGTAGCTAAAAGAGCCCCGTCCCAAATTAGCTGCCCCTCAACAATGGCAACACCGCAGGTAGAGGACGGACAGCGAGCGCCGCCCAAGCCGAACAAGTTGGCATGAAAAAGGCGAGGCATAGACCTTTTGGTCATGCCTCGCCTTTTGAGTGACAAATTGTCGGCTTGGGCGGCGCGCAGCGTCGAGCAGTTACGGCGTTTGGTAAAACGCCGTAACGAACTAGCTCAGCATCGCATCCATCATCTCGGAGTTGACGGAGTCGTCGGCAGACCACTCGCCGTCATCGTTGCAGGTGTACTTGAAGATAACCGTGGTCTTCCTGGGCTCGGTGGCCTTGGTCACATCGACCATCACCTGGCCGGCCATCTTGTACAGCTCGTCATCGGAAGGAACCGTGTCAAGTGCAGCGACCTTCTCCTGATACTGGGTGGAGAAGTCCTCGACGATCTTGTTCATGGACTTGCAGGTGATGGAGACCTCGGCGGTCGCGACGCCCTTGTCCTCGTCGACCGTCACGTCGCCGATCTCGTAGTCAAAGCCCTCGAGATAGGTCTTGGCATACTCCTTGGGATCGATGCCCAGCTGCTCGAACTCGTCGCCCGAAGCCTCCTCCAGACCAGAGAGGAAATCGTCGCCACCGTTTTTGACCTCATCGAACTGAGTCGTAAGGTCCTCGGTGATGAGCTCTTCGATCGAAGGGCCTCCGCAGCCGGAGAGCACGACCACGCACGCAACCAAGACGGCCATGAGGGGCGCAAGCAGCAGCTTCTTTTTCATGTTGTTCCTCCCAATAAGCGGCACCGCGCTTCCCAGACACGGCGCACGTTGTAATAAGTAAGCCCATACTATCCACTTATGAACACCCTCGACGGCACGAAGGCGCGGTCGGTTCGTTTTAGCGTCCGAACGGTTTGCAAGCCTGCCTAACGTGCAATAAAACACATCCGCACCGTGCAATAAAAAAGGGTGGCCGGATAACCCGACCACCCTTGCACATCCTTTGGATGCCGCAGTTTACTTGCGGACGACCTTGACGATGGCGTCACCGGCGGCGACAGCGGAGTCGGCCTCGACGGCGAGCTCGACGTCGGCAAACTCGGCAGTGTTGGACACGGCCACGACGACGCAGTCCTTGTAACCGGCAGCAGCGATCTTGGCGCGGTCGATCTTGAGCATGGGCTGACCGGCCTTCACGACGTCGTCGGCCTTAACGAAGCCCTCGAAGCCGTCGCCGTTCATGTTGACGGTATCGACGCCAACGTGCACCAGGACCTCGATGCCGCTATCGGACTGCAGGCCCACGGCGTGACCCATGGTGACGGTCACCTTGCCGTCGCAGGGAGCGTAGACCAGATCGTCCTCGGGCCACACGGCGCAGCCCTTGCCCAGAACCTCGCCACCAAAGACGGGATCGGGCACATCGGCCATCTTGATGACCTTGCCCTTGACGGGCGAGCACAGCACGTCGGCGCCGGCAGAAGCAGAGATGGAGGCGGGAGCAGCGGCAGCAGCGGGCTCAGCCTTCTTCTTGAACATGTCAAACAGACCCATACGTTTTCTCCTCTTGATTAAGCGCAACGTTATGCGCATGCCTATGGTGATTATAGTGCCAATTGGACCAAAAACTAAGGTGGGGAGTCGAATCGAAAACTCCGCCGACGTCCCTTGATTATCGACTTCATCCGAACACCTCCCACATTCATCCGCACATGTGCGGATGAATGTGGGAACCCGATACCCTGAGGG
>URKU01000050.1 GCA_900548515.1 uncultured Collinsella sp.
GTCGGGCGCGGCGCAGCGCGTCCTCGGACTGCCGCATGATCGAGCGCGCGTCGTCCACCAGCAGAGCGCCCGCCGGCGTCACCTTAACACCCGAATGCGAGCGCTCGAACAACGTGATGCCAAACTCGGCCTCGAAACCCGACACCTGTTTGACGAGCGCCGGGGTCGACACGCGCAATTTTGCCGCCGCACGTGAGAAGCTTCCCAGCTCCGCGGCGGCCGATATGGCCTCGAGTCGTCGATCGTACACGTCAATCTCCCGTTTTCGCGCCTGTGAACGCATGGCGCCACAGGGGGTCGTTTTGGCAGGTCACGCGCTCGATTGAGAAAAACTGCATCGCACAGTATAAACCTACGGTTAACGCCATTCTAACAAATATGCAATTCACCTGCGCAAATGCAAAGCATACGATAACCAGCGAAAACCACGTGGGTCGGTTAATGGGAGCGACCCACCGGGAGGCACAAGAAGGGAAGTTCCTATGAGCAATTGGCTTAAGCTCGAGGGCGATGTCTGCGCGGTGACCGGCGCGCTCGGCGGTATGGGCGTCGAGATTTGCCGCGAGTTCGCCCGCAACGGCGCCAACGTCGTCCTGCTCGACCTGGACGAGGAGAAGGTCAAGGCCGCAGCCGCCGACCTCGCCGCCGAGTTTGGCATCCACGCCGAGGGCTACAAGATGAACGCCACCGACGAGGCCGAGGTTCAGGCCGCCGTCGATGCCACCATCGCCGACTTCGGCCGCGTCGACGTCCTTGTCAACACCGCCGGCATCCTGCGCTTCGCCGCCATGGAGGACCTGCCGCTGAGCGACTGGGAGCAGGTGCTCAACGTCAACCTCACCGGTTACTTCATCACCTCGCAGCGCTTTGGTCGCGAGATGATCAAGGCCGGCCAGGGTCGCCTGGTGCACATCTCGACCGTTGCCAGCCACTCCCCCGAGACGTTCTCGGGCGTGTACAGCTCCACCAAGGCGGGCGTCAACATGATGTCCAAGATGCTGGCTGCCGAATGGGGCCCCTACGGCGTCCGCTCCAACTGCGTCGAGCCTTGCTTCGTTAAGACCCCGATGTCGGCCAACTTCTACGCCGACCCCGAGGTCGAGAAGAGCCGCAGCCGCCTGATCGCCACGCGCCGCATCGGCGAGGTCAGCGATATCGCCAACGCCGTCATGTTCCTGGCGTCCAAGCGCTCGGACTTTACCACCGGCGACGCCATCAAGGTCGACGGCGGCTTCTCCAACATGATGGGCGACCTCACCGCCAAGCCCGGCGGCCGTCGCGCCTATGCCGACAACTACCTTAAGAACAAGGGTGTCGAGCTCTGGTCCGATGAGTCCGGCGTCGCAAAGCCGACTGACCAGTAAACCAACCTGACAGGGAGGCCCCGCGGACACGCCTGTTCCTCCCCCGTATCGATTAGAAAGAGTCCAATGGCTTCCACCAACTCCAACAAGGGTCGCGCCGTCGTGCTTTCCGCCGCGTGCGTCACCATGTTCTTCATCAGCTCCATCGCTCTGTATTCCGTTGTGAGCAAGAACCTGCTCGCCGTCTACCCCGAGTGGTCCAGCGCTCTTACCTGGGCTTTCCCGGTCTTTCAGACCATCATGGCCGTGACGGGCATCTTCGCCGGCCGCATCTCCGACAAGATCGGCCCGCGCAACGTCGTGATCGCCGCCGCCGTGTGCTACGGCCTGGGCTGGTTCATGTCCGGCACCGTCACCGAGCCGTGGCAGTTCTACCTGTGGTTCTCGCTCGTCGCCGCCATCGGCAACGGCCTGGGCTACAACCCCGCGCTCACCACCGGCCAAAAGTGGTTCATCGACAAGAAGGGTCTCGCCTCCGGCATCACCCTGGCCGCTTCGACCGCCGGTCCCGCCGTGCTGTCCCCGGTGCTCGCCTCGCTGCTCATCCCGAGCCTGGGCATCTTTGGCGCCCTTAAGGCGCTCGGCGTCATCTTCTTTGTGACGATCGCCGCCTCCGCCCTGTTCCTGAAGGCCCCCGAGGCCGGTTGGCTGCCCGAGGGCTTCGAGGCCCCCAAGGGCGGCGCGCACGCTGGCACCTTCGGCGACCTCACCCCGGGCGAGATGGTCAAGACCCCGCGCTTCTGGGTCCTCATCGTCACCTTCGCCTTTGCCGCCACCGCGGGCACCCTGCTCGTGGGCAAGGTTGCCTCCATCGCCGCCGTTCAGCTCTTCGCCGACCCCACGAGCGCCGCGGCCGTCGCCCTCGGCGGTGTGGTGGTCTCCGTCAACACCTGCGCCAACCTGGTCGGCCGTCTGTCCTTTGGCCAGATCATCGACAAGCTCGGCGCCTATAAGTCGCTGCTCATCAGCCTTGTCGTCACCATCGTCGCACTCGTCATCATGTCGATGAGCTTTACGCAGGCCATGTTCTTTGTGGCGCTCGCTCTGCTCGGCTTTAGCTTTGGCGCTCTGCTCGTCATCTACCCGCCGCTCACCGGTGGCGCCTTTGGCACCAGTAACATCGGCGTCAACTACGGCATCATGTTTTTGGGTTATGCCGCTTCCACCTGGATCAGCCAGCCCATCACCGCCGTGCTGTATCACGCCGAGGCCGGCAGCGCCGCCTACCAGCAGTCCTTCTACGGCGCCATTGTGATCGCCGCCATCGCCGTCGTGCTCACCGTCTACATGATGGTCTCCGACAGCAAGAAGAAGTCCGCCTAGTTTTACCGATGCGACAAAGGGACAGCCCCTTTGTCGCATTCCACCGGTCACCAGTATTAAGGAGTCGAAATGTCTGAGCTCAACCCCGTCCGCATTGCCGTTATCGGCGCCGGCGCCATGGGCCGCAACCACATCCGCTTTGTCACCGAGGAGCCCGAGGCCGAGCTCGTCGCCATCGCCGACGCCTTTGAGGGCGCCCGCGCCACGGCCGAGGCCGCCGGCGTGCCGTTTTACACCGATCCCGCTCAGATGATGGACGAGGTCAAGCCCGAGGCCGTCATTATCGCCACCCCCAACGACCTGCACCTGGGCGTTGCCCGCGAGGCTGTAAAGCGCAACATCGTGCCGCTGGTCGAAAAGCCGATCTCCAACGACCTGGAGGATGCCCAGGCCTTCGCTGCCGAGGCCGAGACCGCCGGCGTGCCCGTGCTCGTGGGTCAGCACCGTCGCCACAACCCCTTCGTCAACAAGGCCAAGGAGATCATCGAGTCCGGCGAGCTGGGCAAGCTCACCGTGTCGAGCTTCCACTACATGATCTATAAGAATGACGAGTACTTCGATGTCGAATGGCGCCGCAAGAAGGGTGCCGGCCCGATTCTGGTCAACCTGGTGCACGACGTCGACCTGCTCCGCTACCTGCTGGGCGAGCCCGTTGCCGTCCAGGGTATGCAGTCCAGCGCCGCCCGCGGTTTTGAGACCGAGGACTCCGCCGTGGTCAACGTCCGTTTTGCCGATGGCGCGCTCGCAAGCATGACCATCTCCGACGCCACCGCCAGCCCCTGGAACTGGGAGGCAACCGCTCGCGAGGACCCGCAGTACCGCCCCTTCGACGCCGACGCCTACTTTATCGGCGGCACTAAGGGCGCCCTGTCGCTGCCCCGCCTGCACCAGTTCTCCTACGACGGCGCCTCCAACTGGCACAAGCCGCTGCAGATGGAGATTCCGGCCGTCGACCCGGCACTGCCGCACAAGATGCAGCTCAAGCACTTTGTGAAGGTTGTCCGCCGCGAGGTCGAGCCCGTCGTGACCCCCGCCGACAACGTTAAGACGCTCACGCTTCTCAACGCTATCAAGGAGGCCGCCGAGACCGGCCAGCTCGTCGAGCTGTAATGCCTTAAGAGCGACCGCGGCAGAAACCCCATGCCGAACCCTTCGGTCCGTCACCAACAAGCCCCTCTTCTTTGCCCCGCGAGCAGCCTCCTGCCCGCGGGGCATTTTGCTACCTTGCCGACGATTTTTCTGGGGCGGGGGCTATTTTGCACCTCGGCTTGATTCGTTCGCCACGAAATGGGCCTATCTACTACGTTTAACCGACCGCCCTCAACCATGCCGAATTTCCTAAAATCAAAAGCGCAGGTAGACGGCTTGCGCATTCTCGGAAAACCGGGGGATGGTCGACCCATACGGTTCAAACGTAGTAGATAGGTCGTTTTCGTGGCGCGGGCCCAAAACAGTCTTTTGAAACGGGTGGTATCCTTGGTAGCCCTGTGCTGCAAACGCACCTTAAACGCAAGGAGTCCCATGGATCTTATCGCCCAGCTCGCCCACGAGCTCAACCTTAAGGCCGCCAACATCGAGGCAGCCGTCAAGCTCATCGACGAAGGCAACACCATCCCCTTTATCTCGCGCTACCGCAAGGAAGCCACGGGCGGAATGGACGACGTCGCCCTGCGCACACTCGACGAGCGCCTGTCTTACCTGCGCAATCTTGAACAACGCAAAGAGGACGTCATTCTGCTCATCGACGCCCAGGGCAAACTTACGCCCGAGCTCGAACAGCAAATTCGCGAGGCCACGCAGCTCCAGCGTGTCGAGGACCTCTACAAGCCCTACCGCAAAAAGCGCATGACCCGCGCACAGAAGGCCCGCGAGGCAGGCCTGGAGCCGCTTGCCAACATGATCATCATGCAGGCATCCGCCAAGGGCAGCGCGCTCGACACCGCCGCGGCCTACGTCAACGAGGAAGCCGGCTTCGACACGCCCGAGAAGGCGCTCGCCGGCGCGGCGGACATCGTGGCCGAGACGGTGGCCGAAGACCCCGAGAACGTCGCCGACCTGCGCGCCTTTACGCAAAACACCGCCGACATCATCGTCGAGGCCACCGACCCCGCCGAGAAGACCCCCTACGAGCCGTACTACAGCTATGACGAGCCGCTGCGCCGTATACCCAACCACCGCGTGCTGGCTATCGACCGCGGTGAGCGCGAGGGCAAACTCCGCGTGCGCGTGAACGTCGACGGCGCCGCCGCCACGGCACGCCTCGGCAGCCGTTGGCCCCGACGCCAGGGCGTCTTCGTGCCCGTCTTCGATGCCGCCATCGCCGACGGTTACAAGCGCCTCATGGCCCCCTCGCTGGAGCGCGAGGCCCGCGCCAAGCTCACCGTCCGCGCGCAGACCGAGGCCATTAATGTCTTTGCCAAGAACCTCGAGGGCCTGCTCTCGGCACGCCCCGTGCGCGGCGCCCGCGTGCTCGCGCTTGATCCGGGATACCGCACCGGCTGCAAGGTCGCCGTCATGGACGAGACCGGCAAGCTGCTCGACCACGGCGTGGTCTACCCCACCAAGCCGCGCCACGACGTCGCTGGCACCAAGCGCGAGCTCGCCCGCCTCGTCAAGAAGGACGGTGTCAACACCATCGTCATCGGCAACGGCACCGCCAGCCGCGAGACCGAGGAAGTCGTCTCGGAGTTCATTGCCGAGCAGGCGCCTGAGCTGCGATACACCATCGTCAACGAGGCCGGCGCATCGGTGTACTCCGCCTCCGAGCTCGCCAGCCAGGAGTATCCCGATCTGGACGTCACCGTGCGTGGCGCCATGAGCCTGGGCCGCCGTCTACAGGACCCGCTGGCAGAGCTCGTCAAGATCCCGCCCCAGTCCATCGGCGTTGGCCAGTACCAGCACGACCTTGACCAGGCCGAGCTTTCGCGCACCCTGGGCCATGTGGTGGAGGACGTCGTCAACCGCGTGGGCGTCGACGTGAATACCGCGAGCGCAAGCCTGCTGGGATACGTATCGGGCATCACGCCGAGCGTGGCCAAAAACATCGTGGCCTACCGCGAGGAAAACGGTGCCTTTACCGATCGCCGCCAGCTTAAGAAGGTCCCCAAGCTGGGACCCAAGGCATATCTCAACGCCGCGGGCTTTTTGCGCATCAGCGGCGGCAAGAACCCACTCGACGCGACAAGCGTCCACCCCGAGAGCTACGAGGTGGCCACATCCGTCCTGAAGCGCGCCGGCGTTGGGGCCAGCGAGCTCAGCCGCGGCGGCGTGCCCGACATCGAGCGCCGTCTGGGCAGCATCTCGGCACTGGCCAGCGACCTGGACTGCGGCACCCTGACGCTCATCGACATTGTCAACGAGCTCAAGAAGCCCGGTCGCGACCCGCGCGACGACGCGCCCGAGGTGGTCTTTAGCCGCTCGGCGCTTTCCATCGACGATCTGGAGCCCGGCATGGAGCTCAAGGGCACGGTGCGCAACGTCGTGGACTTTGGCGCCTTCGTCGACGTGGGCGTGCACCAGGACGGCCTCGTGCACATCTCAAAGCTGGCCGACCGCTTTGTCAAGCACCCGAGCGACGTGGTACGCGTCGGCGACACGGTGAAGGTATGGGTAGAAAAGGTCGATCGCGACCGCAAGAAGATCTCCCTCACCATGGTGCAGGGAAAGTAAACCGCCTAAAGCAAGGGTACCCCCTGTAGCGACGTGCAAAATCGCGAGTATTCTGCAATTTCCGCCACTCCGAACGCCCCTCAGAGGCAATAACGTCAAAAACAGCCCCCGTTTTAGCGTCATCAGAGCCAAAACGGGGGCTGTTCCGCGCTTCAACCAGCTGGTAAAAGCCTTTACCTTGCTGAATATTCTCAATTTTGCACGGCGCAGGCGGGGGTACCTTTGTCCACGGCAGAATATGGAAGCCAATCACCAACCTACTGGCAAGTTCGTGTCGGCAGCCCCGGCCTTTCCTTTGCCTAGCGCGACCCTCGCGAAGCGCGTGAACGATAGGGAAAGGAAAGGCCGGGGCGAGCAGCCCGCGGCGTAGTCAGTGTTCGCGTTACGGCAGAATATGGAAGCCCAAAGCGGCGATATCCTTGGCAAAGCCGCGGACGGTGTCGAGCGAGACCTCGTACGGATCGCGACCAATGTTCTTGCGCTTGGCCAGGATGCTGTTGGGCACCGTGATAATCTGGCAACCGCAGGCTTCTGCCTGGTAAATGTTGATGAGCTCGCGCGTGGACGCCCACAGGACCTCACAGTTGGGCTTTGCGGCGGCCTTCTTGACCGACTCCGTCATAAACGGAATGGGGTCGACGCCGGTGTCGGCGATGCGGCCGGCAAAGAGCGAGATGATGGACGGCGTCTCGGTGTCAACGGCCTCGACCATCTCGTCAACCTGCTTAGGCGTAAAGATGGTGGTGACGTTGACCTTGATGCCGTCGGCCGAAAGCTTGCGCACCAGCTCGGCGGTGGACTCGCCCTTGGTGGTCACGCACGGAATCTTGACGTAGACGTTCTCGGCCCAGGTAGCGATCTCGCGGGCCTCGACCTCCATGGTCTCGACGTCGTCGGCAAAGACCTCAAACGAGACGGACACATCGGTGATGTGGGCCAGGACCTCCTTGGCAAACGCGCGGTAGTCCGTCACGCCGCCCTTCTTCATAAGGGACGGGTTGGTCGTGAAACCCTGAACGTTGCCGTTCTCGTACATGTCGAGCATGCCCTCGAGATTTGCGCCGTCAGCGAACACCTTGATTGCCATCTGCCTGATTCCTTTCGCTTGCACATGGGCGTTAAACTGCTAAACACTTTACCTACGTTTATCAAGTCGTGAGCTGCGGGTTTTTATCTTCTCGGCGAACGGTTTTGCAGCTTTACCATTTTTATATCGCCGCCCCAGCGGCAAAACGTTTTTGCCGATCATTGCGTTTGATTCCGTTCACGGAACAGAAGCAGCGCCTCACCGGATCGTTTTCACAATCGCCCCAAAGCAAAAAGCGGTGACGCCTCATTTGAGACGTCACCGCTTCCGTGTAGGAGCCGGTTATCGGAGCTCCGCCCGATTAGGGCTTAACGTATGCCTGGATTACTCTTCCTCAACGTGGTTAATCACAGCACCCTTGGTGTGGATGAAGTTGGGGACGAAGGCGACGACCAGAAGGACAGCGAGAATCGCGTAGACACCGGTGGTACCGAAGGCCTCGGCAGCGCGGCCAAGCGTAATACCAATGACGGAGAAATCGAAGTCGCCGAACGTAGTGTTCTTGAAGCCAAAGACGTCAAGAACAGGCAGGAGCAGAGCCGGGGCAAAGGTGATGAGCAGGCCGTTGACGAAAGCACCAAGAGCTGCGCCCTTGCGACCGCCGGTAGCATTGCCGTAGATGCCTGCGGTAGCACCGCAGAAGAAGTGGGGAACCATGCCCGGGATGATGAAGATGCCCAAGGTAGCGCCCACGATGAACATACCGACCACGCCACCGATGAAGGAGGCAACAAAGCCGAGGATGACGGCGGTGGGAGCATAGGGGAAGAAGACGGCGCAGTCGACGGCGGGGATGGCGCCGGGGATCAGCTTGTTGGAGATGCCCTGGAAAGCCGGGACCAGGTCGGCAAGGATCATACGAACGCCGTTGTAGACGATAGTGACACCGACGGCGAAGGACAGGGCACAGGTCAGGGCGTAGACGATTACATTGTCGCCGCCAGCGGTCTTGGTAACGACCGCAGGATCTGCGATGTAAGCGGCGAAAGCGGTAACCAGGTAGAAGAAGGCCATGGTAAGAGCCGTGGAGATGGTGGTGTCGCGCAGGAAGGAGAACTTCTCGGGAACCTCGATCTTCTCGGTGCTGTTCTCCTCGGCGTCCTTAGCAAAAAGCGTACCGACTGCAGCGGAGATGTAATAGGCGAGTGAACCGAAGTGGCCCATGGCGATTTCATCGCCATCGGTAACCTTCTCGGTGAAACGCTGACCAACGGCGGGAAGCATAGCGCTCACGAGGCCCAGGAACATGCCGCCCACGATGACAAGCTGGACATCCTGGAAGCCAGATGCCTGCAGAACGGCAGACAGCAGGCAAGCCATGAACATGCTGTGATGGCCCGTCAGGAAGATGTACTTAAACTTGGTAAAGCGGGCAATGATAATGTTCACGACGTAGCCGAGAATCAGGATCATCATGGTCTGAACGCCGAGGACGCTCTGAGCCATCGAAACGACAACCTCGTTGTTGGGCACGACGCCGGTGATGTGGAAACCGGTCTCGATGAAGGTACCCAGCGGAGCAAGGTTCTCCTGAACAACAGCGGCGCCGGCAGACAGCATGATGTAGCCAAGGATCGGCTTCAGGGTGCCTGTCATCACCTTGTGGGCGGGACGCTTAAGCGCGACAAGGCCCACAAAAGCGAACAGACCCATAATCCATGCTGGCTTGGTCAGAATCGATTGGATAAACTCAAGTATGGGAAGGATGACTTGCATCTGGGCTTCCTTTCTTTTTAACGTGGGCGCGTTTCCCTCTTCCACAGGGAACCGCCCCTTTTTGTGCCGCTTTAGGCGTTAGCGGCGGCCGCCTTGATTGCCTCGAGGGCGTCTTCGCGGATCTTCTTCTTGTTCACGTAGCTGCGAACGATCACGACGTTACCGTGAAGCTCGGGAGCGAGCTCCTTAACGGTAATGAACAGATCCGGATTTGCGGAAGAAGCACCGTTCAGGTCCATAGACTCAACGTCGGCCTTGATGCCCTCCTCCTCGCAAAGCTCCTCGACTTTGCCAGCGAGCATCAGGCTGGACCCGATGCCGTTTCCGCATACGGTGATGATATGCATGGCAACCTTCCTCTCCTACACGTGACGGTTTTCCCGTCTATCCAAAAGCGGCGACGCATCGCCGTACCATTAAGGCCTAAAAGAATGAACGCATGGTCTCCAGAACTTGCTCGGGCGTATCGCACGCGCTGAGCTTGGCAACGCAGTCCTCATCCTCGAACATCTGCGAAAGCTCCGCCAAGCAGCCAAGATGGGCCTTGGGGTCGGGCGCGCAGATGCCCACGAGCACGTGAACCGGATCGAAATCCTCATGTCCAAACGCAACCGCAGGATCAAGCGTGACGATGCAGATTCCCGCTTCGCTCACGTTGCCATCGGCCTGGGCATGGGGCATGGCGATGCCCTCTTCAAGAACCATATAGGGACCGAATTTGTGAACCGATGAAATCATGGCGTCGACATAGCTCTGGTCGCATTTGCCGGCGTCTACGAGCAATTTGCCGCACGCCTTGATCGCTTCCCCCCAATCGGAGGCCTCGACATGGCAGGCAACAAGCTCGGGCTTAAGAAGATCGGTCAGCATGCTCGCCCCCTACTCCTCGGGCAGGATATGAAAACCAAGCGCCTGAATGTCGCGGGCAAAGCCCTTGACCGTATCAAGCGAGTACTCAAGCAAATCTTTCCCGAAATTCTTGCGCTTGGCAAGAAGGGCATTGGGGACCGTAATGATCTGGCAGCCAACAGACTCTGCCTGGAAGATGTTGAGCACCTCACGCGTGGATGCCCAGAGAACCTCGGCGGCGGGCTTGACGGCAGCCTTCTTTACGGACTCTGCCATGAGAGGCAGCGGATCGACACCGGTATCGGCGATTCGGCCGGCAAAGATAGACAGAATAGAGGGGGTCTCGGCAGAGACGGCATCGACGAACTCGTCGACCTGCTCGGGCGTGAAGATGGTGGTGACATTCACCTTGATGCCATCGGCGGAAAGGCGCTTGACCAGCGCGGCGGTGGACTCGCCCTTGGTGTTGAGCGCCGGAATCTTAACGTAGACGTTGTCCGCCCAGGTTGCGATCTCGCGAGCCTCGGCCTCCATACCAGCCTCGTCGTCGGCGAACACCTCAAAAGAGACCGACACATCGGTGATGTGCTCAAGAACCGTCTTGGCAAAAGCACGGTAGTCAGTCACGCCACCGGCCTTCATAAGGGAAGGATTGGTCGTGAAGCCCTGAACGTTGCCATTGTCGTGCATGTCAAGCATGCCCTCGAGGTTAGCGCCGTCGGCAAACACCTTGATCGCCATGTTGGTCCTTTCTCATCTAGCATTATTGCTATCGAAAGCCTTTTTCTTTGTTTCAAAAGCTTTTCGGCTTTCTTTTATAAACTACTTCAAAAGATATCGAAAGCTCAATTGCCAACTTTCCGTGAACGGTCGATTATCGGGCGTGAACGTATCTCACTTTTTTTCGAACACCTTTCAGGCAAGACTCTTTACTGGCTGTTGCAGGCATTCTGCACGTCAGGCCAACTACTAATTACAAATAAAAGCAAGGCGTGTCATTCATCTCGTTCGCTCGATTTCGCCTTGTTCTTTTCATATCGATACGTTATATTTCGATTACGAAAGGCATTTCTTTTGCCTTTCGTTCAAAAGGAGCGACTTATGGCATCAACTTCAGACCTTTCCCCGGCCGAACGTCAGCGATTTATCATGAACTGGCTGGCCGAAAAGCCAAATATCTCGGTATCCGACATCGTTCGCCGCTTTTCGGTTTCGGAAGTTACCGCGCGACACGACCTCGTCTCGCTGGAATCGGAAGGCAAATTGCGTCGCGTACGTGGCGGAGCGGTATCGCTTTCTCGTTCCAATGCCATTTCGTATCCCGAAGAGCGCATCAATGTCCAAGTCGAGGCCAAGGAGGCAATCGCCGCGACCGCAGCAACTCTTGTTGACGATGGCGACGTTCTGGTGATCGACATCGGCACCACGGCCTTTTACTTCACTAAGGCCCTCATGGACAAACGCGATATCACCATCATCACCGGCGATCTTGCTATCGCAAACTATGCCAGCTTTAATCTGCCCAATGCTTCGGTAGTGCTGTTAGGCGGCTCCGTGCGAAAGGGTCACCTTTATCTCGCGGGCGCGCTAACGCTCGACTGCATGAGCAAGCTTCATGCCGACAAGGCATTTGTCAGCGCGGACGGATTCCATCCCGACCACGGCTTTACCGTCGAGCATGACTTCTCGGCCATGATCAAGAGCATGTATCTGACCAACTCAAACCAGGGCTATATGATGGTTGACCAGGGAAAGTTCAACAAGACCAGTTTTTATCAGTCCGCGCAGATCGATGACCTCGATGGCATCATCGTTGATGGAGACAATGAGGGCATCATGACGGCGGCCATCGAAAGCAGCCGCAGTCATCCCAAGCTCTATTTTGCAAAATAACTCAAATGGCCGGTTCGCCCACATCGAGGGCGAACCGGCCATTTATTAAATCAAGCCGAAGTGGCGCATCGCCGTAACCGTGCCGTCGTGTGCGACATCGTCGGTCACTTAGTCGGCGACCGCCTTGACCTCGGGCATGGCGTTGCCCATGGCGACAGCCGTCTCGACCGCAGCGAGCATGCCCAGGTCGTTGCCCGAATCGCCAAAGCCAAAGGTGCGCGCATTTCCCTCGCGGCCCAGGTACGCCAGCGCTCGCGCCACGCCCACGCCCTTGTCAATGCCCTTGGGGCTCAGCTCGCGATTTTGACCACCGGTGTTGCACAGCTCAAACTCGCAATCGATAAAGCCGTCATCGTTGGCTACGCGAGCCAAACTGGGCGCAGTGAGGCCTACCTTGCCCACGCGCAGACTGCCGTCGACGCGCATCTCCTCGGTGCTGTGCGCCACAGAAGTGCCAATCAGAGACGACTGCTCAACTCCCGCGGGTTCCAGGGCAAAAGTAGCCACGTTGGTCTCGAAAAAGGCCTCAATCCCTGCCGCGGCCATACGGCGTGCAAGCTCCTCGATAACGTCCTCGCCAAAGCAGTCCTCGTGTACCACGCGTCCCTCGACCTCGAGCGTGGCTCCCGCCATGGCAACGATGCCCGCGGGGTCGAGCGCACGCAGGCTATCGGCGATAAGCCACAGGGGGCGGCCCGTGCAGATAAATGCCTTGTGCCCTGCATCGCACAGTGCACGGAACGCCTCAACCACCGTCTGCGAGGGACGAACCGCCGAAAAGTCCTTATCGGTCATATCGTCGGGATCGAACGACGTCAGCGTGCCGTCCACGTCAAAAAAGAGCACGGCGGAATCGGGGCACGCATCAATCATATGGGTTCCTTTCGAGGATAAGGGCAAACGAAGCATCCATCATATAATGGAGCGACGCAACCAGAGAGGTCACCCATGGAATTTTACGCAAGCTGCCCCGAGGGCTTTGAGTCCGCACTCGCCGATGAGCTTAAACGCCTCGGGCTTTCGCATGTCCGCCGCCTGAAGGGCCGCGCCACGTTTGAGGGCGAGCTCGAAGAAGGCTACCGCGCCTGTCTGTGGTCGCGCCTGGCGAGCCGCGTGTTCGTGGTACTCGGGCGCTTTGAGGCGCAGGATGCCAATGGGCTGTACGACGGCGTTTACGACATCGCTTGGGAGACCATCATCCGCCCCGGCGCCACCATCGCCATTACCGCCCGCGGCGTGACCGAGCAGCTGCGCAACACGCGCTTCTCGGCCCTGCGCGCCAAGGACGCGCTGTGCGACCGTCTGGCCGAGACCACGGGCCGTCGCGCCGACGTCGACGCCGCCGATCCCGACGTGCACCTGTTGCTTTCGCTGCGCCAGCGCCGCGCGAGTATCAGCCTGGACCTTTCGGGCG
>URKU01000051.1 GCA_900548515.1 uncultured Collinsella sp.
TGGCCCTCGTTGCGCGGCTTGTACAGCGCGCGCTGCATGCTGCGCAGAAGCAGCGTGTTGACGAGCGGTGCGTTGGCCGTACCGGCGGCAGCATCAACTGCAGCCTGCAGCTCATCGGGGCTCCCCAGGGCAATACCGGCAGCACGGCGATCGTCGATGATGCCTAGCTGCGCCAGCGCAACGGCAGCACCGTGCAGGCTATCGGGGCTCGGATCCTCATGCACACGATAGCAGGCCTCGATATCACGGTCTGCCAGCCACTCTGCAACGCACTCGTTGGCGAGCAGCATGGCTTCCTCGATAAGCGACGTGGCACACGAACGCTCACGCGCCACAATCTGCACGGGCACTCCGTCCTCATCCAATAGAGCGCGAATCTCGGCTGTGTCAAAATCGACTGAGCCGCGGGCGCGACGAATACGACGGCGAAGTTCGGCGAGTTCGTTAGCGGCGACAAGGAAATCGCCGAGGTCGATGTTGTAGCCGCGGGCGGCCTCCTCGCACGCAAGACCGCGCTCAAGCGCTTCCTCGCGCGAGGTCTCGGCAGCCGCAACATCCTCGGCTGCACCCTCCAGCACCGAATACTCAACCGCGCCGGCACGCACCAGCAGCGCCTCGGCGCCGTCATAGTCCATACGCACACGCGAGCGAATCACGCTGGGATACGGATCGTAATGCCGCACGCGACCCTGCGCATTGAGCTCGATATCGACGGTAAACGCAAGACGGTCCTCGTCAGGGCGAAGCGAGCACAGGTCACAGGACAGGCGTTCGGGCAGCATGGGAAGCACGCGATCGGCCAGATACACCGATGTCGTACGATGGCGAGCCTCAAGATCGATATGCCCGTCCCAAGCCACATAGTGTGAAACGTCGGCGATATGCACACCCAGCTTGTAGCCACCCTCGGGCGTGCGCTCCAACGAAATGGCATCGTCAAAGTCGCGCGCATCGACCGGGTCGATCGTGATGACAAAGCGGTCGCGCAGATCGCGGCGGAGCGGGTCCTTAAGCGCCGCGGACACATCGAGCGAAAGCCCCTCGGCCTCGTCCAGCGCGGCCTCGGGATAGCTATCGGTATAGCCGTAACGCGCCATCACATATTGAACGCCCAAATCGGGCGCGTCATCTCCGCCAATGCGGCGTTCGATCGTCACGGTACCCGATTCCAGGCGCGTCGGGTAGGTCAAAATGCGCGCGACAACGGCATCACCCGGGTGGACACCCAGACGATCCGCCGAGGTATCCTCGGGCAGAATGAAGAAGTCGGCCTTCAGACGCGAATCGAGCGGCTCGATCACACCGAGCGGACCGGCGGTCTGGTACGTACCCACCACGCTTATGGCTGCGCGCTCAACCACGCCTTCGATCACGGCGCGCCGCTCACCGTGCGGGCTGTTCTTAATGCTCACGGCAACGGTATCGCCATCCATGATCTCGCGCTTACCACGGCCCATGACCTTGTAGTCGCCATTCTCGGTTATGACATAGGCACTGTGCTCATGGAGCTGCACGCGCCCGGTCAGGCTCGGGCGGCGTTCGCTGCGCACCGGCCCGCGCTTATTGCGAGCTCCACGCTTATGCTTGTTATTGCGCCCCATGGCGCCTCCTAACTATCGATTGCCGTTTACATCCCAAGAGTCTACCCAAATGATCCCTAGGGGACAAAAAACGGGCCGCCCCATAAGAGACGACCCGTTGGAAGGGATGAATTCCAGGCATGCCTACACGCGCAGGTAGCGGCGCATGGCGATGGCAGAACCAAAGAGACCGATAATCACGCCGACCAGAATCAACGCAGCATAGGTCACCAGGTAGTACTGCATCGGCAGGGCAAACGACATCCAGCCGATGCTCTCCTGCAGACGCGGAATCATCAGATTGCGCAGCAGCTCCAGAACGCCGATGGAAAGCAGCGAGCCCAAAATGGCCTGCAGTACGCCCTCGGTGATAAACGGGCCACGAATGAAGCCGTTGCTGGCGCCGACTAGACGCATAATCGCAATCTCACGACGACGCGCCGTGATGGACAGGCGAATCGTGTTGTTGATGAAGATGAATGCGATAAAGGTCAGAAGGCCAACGAGCACCACGGCGGCGATGCGGATGTAGTTGGTCACCTGGAACAGGCGGCTAACTTCCTCCTGGCCGTACAGCACGCTCGCGTTGACGTCGCCGTCATCCGCGATCTTCTGGAAATCGGCATCCTTCTTGAGCTTCTCTGCCGTGCTTTCGACCTTGGACGGATCGTCCATCTCAATTGCAAACGAAGCCGGCAGTGGGTTCTGGCCATCGAGCGCGCTCATGGTGGCGTCGGCGTTGCCCGACATCTTGCTCGTATACTCGGCCAGCGCGTCGTCCTTGTCCTTATAGGTCACGGACTTGACGTTATTCCACGTCTTAAGCTCGGCCTCAAAAGCCTGAACATCGGCCTGATCGGCGTCATCGCTAATGAACGCGTTGATGACAACCTGATCCTCGACGGTGCCGATCACGGAGTTCAGCATCGCGGAGCCCATGATGAACAGGCCGATGATAAACAGCGAAAGGAAGATCGTGATGACGGCGCCGAGCGAGGTAGTCCAGTTACGGAAGAAGTGGCTGATTGCCTCTTTGAAGGAGTAGCCCACGTTAGTTGGTGCCATAGTTGCCGTAACCTCCCCTCTCCTGGTCGCGGATAACGTGGCCGCCCTCGAGGGCGATCACGCGACGGTGCATGCTATCGACCATCTCGCGGTCGTGCGTGGCGACGATCACGGTGGTGCCGGTGCGGTTAATACGCTCGAGCAGCTTCATGATGCCCAGCGAGATCGCCGGGTCGAGGTTGCCCGTGGGCTCGTCGCAGATCAGCAGCGGCGGACGGTTGACCATAGCACGGGCGACGGCAACGCGCTGCTGCTCGCCACCGGAAAGCTGGTCGGGCAGCGAGTCCATCTGATCGGCCAGACCGACCAGACGCAGCACCTCGGGCACCTGGCTGCGAATGACGCCCTTGGGCTTGCCGATGCACTGCAGGGCAAACGCCACGTTTTCGTAGGCGGTCTTTTGCGGCAGAAGCTTAAAGTCCTGGAACACGGCGCCAATCTGGCGGCGCAGGAACGGAACCTTGCGGTTCTTGATCTTCATGAGGTCCTGACCGGCAACCAGGATGCGGCCGCTCGTCGGCTTGACGTCGCGGTTGAGCGTCGACAGCAGCGTGGTCTTACCCGAGCCGGAGTGACCAACCAGGAAGACGAACTCACCCGGATAGATCTCGATGTTGATGTCGTCGAGTGCAGGCTTGTTGGGCTGTGCCGGATAGATCTTGGTGACATGCTCCATAAGGATGACGGGCTCGACACCGGCCTGCTTGGCCATCTTCTTGCGGCTGGCCTGCGGATCGATGGGCGCAAACACCGACGTAAAATCGGGGTTGTTGAGCGCGTTATCGAGGTTTGCGACCTCGGCGGCCTGATCGCTCTCGACCACCGGGGCAGCAGGCTGCGTGGGGTCGGGAATAGCGGCAAAGAGACCGGACTGCGCAGGCTGAGGAGCCGGCGTCGCAGGGGCCATGGGGTCGGGAATGCCGGCCATGGTAGGCTGCGGCGTGGCGGCGCCAGCCTGAGGCTGCTCCACGCGAGCGGTCACGGCCTGAACGGGCTCAAAACCCGCCGTGCCGGAAAGCGCGACATCGCTGGTTGGATTGTAGACAAAGGGATCGGATGCCGGCTGTGCCTGATCTGCCGGCTGAGCGGGGGCCTGAGCAACAGGCTGGCCCTCTGAATCCGGAGTGGCGAAACGACTGCCCTGGACGCCTGCCTGCGTCTTGGGGGCATCATCGCCCGCACCGGAGGTACGGAAGTGGTTACCCACTGGTGCTCCTTATCGTCGTGCGTTTAAACTACATGAGCGCTTTGTATTTTAGCAGTATTAGCTTTGCTGCACATAAGAAGCATGGCGTGCTTAGGGATCCCGTCGGCCGGGCACAGGGTTACTCTCCAAATCGTCCTCGGACATGTCGGAGCCCCCGCTGCGCGCTTCGCGCTGCGGGGGCTCCTCCGTCCTGCGGAAAGATTTGGAGAGTAGCCCTGTGTCCGGCCTGCGGTAACTAAGGGGTCGCCGCGTTTTACTTGGGGTGCTGCATATACAAAGTTGGAAGGGTCTGAATTGCACTTTGCCGATATGTGCCCTTTTCCCTGATGGGACCGTGCTTGAGGGGCGTCTTCATGAGTTGCGGTGAAATAGGGACTGTTTTACCAGTTAAAAGGTCTAATCAGTCCTTATTTCACCGCAACTGAAACAGGGGCGCCCTCCAAGAGAGCGCCCCTGTCGGGTTTCCATAGTACTGGCGAAGCAGTCTTTGAGATCCGCCTTGCCTTATGCCAAGAACTCCTTGGTGGTCGCCACGATGTTGGCGGCGTCCAGGCCGTACCTGTGCAGGAGCTCGGCACCCGGGCCGGACTCGCCGAACGTGTCGTTGACGCCGATCTTCTTGAGCGGCGTCGGGCACTGCTCGCACAGGACATCGGCAACGGCGCTGCCCAGGCCACCGATCACGGAGTGCTCCTCGACGGTCACGACGTGGCCGGTCTTGGTGGCGCTCTTGACGATCAGGTCGGCATCGATGGGCTTGATGGTGTGCATGTTGATGACCTCGGCATCGACGCCCTCGGCAGCAAGCTGCTCAGCGGCCTCGAGCGCCTCGCCGACCATGAGGCCGCAAGCGATGATGGTGACGTCGGCGCCCTCGCGCATAACGATACCCTTGCCCACCTCGAACTTGTAGGTCTCGGGGTCGTTGATAACCGGCGAGGCCAGACGGGCAAAGCGCATGTACACGGGGCCGTCGCACTCGTAGGCGGCGCGCGTCACGGCGCGGGCCTCGACGTCGTCGGCGGGAACGATCACGGTCATGCCGGGGATAACGCGCATCAGGGCGATATCCTCGCAGCACTGGTGCGTGGCGCCGTCCTCGCCCACCGAGATACCGGCGTGCGTGGCACCGATCTTAACGTTGAGATGCGGGTAGCCGATGGAGTTGCGGACCTGCTCAAAGGCTCGGCCGGCGGCAAACATGGCAAAGCTGCTCGCGAAGGCGACTCGGCCGGTGGTCGCGATACCGGCGGCAACACCCATCAGGTTGCTCTCGGCGATGCCCACATCGAAGAAGCGGTCGGGGCAGGCGGCCTTAAACTTACCGGTCTGCGTGGCGGCGGCCAGATCGGCGTCGAGGACCACAAAGTCATCGTGCTCGTTGGCGAGCTCGACGAGGGCCTCGCCGTAGCTTACGCGCGTGGCGATTTTCTTGACGTCTGCCATCCTAGAGCTCCTCTCCGGCGGCCGTGAGCTCTGCCATGGCCCGCTCAAACTGTTCATCGTTGGGCGCCTTACCGTGCCAACCCACCTGGTTCTCCATAAAGGAAACGCCCTTGCCCTTCGTGGTCTCGGCGATAATGGCAGTCGGCTGACCCTTGGTGGCGCGGGCCTCGGCAAAGGCGGCGCGGATCTGATCGAAGTCGTTGCCGTCGGCGAGCTCCACCACGTGGAACTTGAAGGCGCGGAACTTGTCGGCGAGCGGCATGGGATCGTTGACCTCCTCGACGGGGCCGTCGATCTGCAGGCCGTTGTGGTCGACGATCACGCAGAGGTTGTCGAGCTGTTGGTTGCCGGCGAACATGGCAGCCTCCCAGACCTGGCCCTCCTCGCTCTCGCCGTCACCCAACAGGGCGTAGGTGCGATAGTCGTCGCCCCAGTGCTTGGCGGCAACAGCCATGCCCACGGCGGCGGAGATGCCCTGCCCGAGCGAGCCGGTGGACATATCGACGCCCGGGGTGTCGTTCATGTTGGGGTGACCCTGCAGGTGGCTGCCGATATGGCGCAGCGTCTCGAGGTCCTCCTTGGGGAAGAATCCGCGCTCGGCGAGCACGGCGTACAGACCAGGCGCGCAGTGACCCTTGGAAAGCACGAAGCGATCGCGGTCGGCCTTGCGGGGGTCGGCCGGGTCGACGTTCATTTCCTCAAAGTACAGATAGGTCATGATGTCGGCAGCGCCGAGCGAACCGCCCGGATGGCCGGACTTGGCAGCGTGCACGCCGGTGACGATGCCCTTCCTTACCTCGTTGGCAACCTTTTTGAGCTCTTCGTCGCTCATTGTGCCTTCCTTTCATCCTCTTTAGACAAGATGCGCACGGCACAGAAGGTCGTCCCAACACAGCCGCAATGCACGTACGTCATTCATTATGCTGGAAACTGATGGCTTTACCAGAGTTTTTATCATTATTTGAACAATTGAGCAGGCAGAACCGCTGATGAAACGGTTTATCAATGTGAACGTCTTTTGGATGGAGCGCAGTCGGCCCTACGCGTTAATGTCCTTGAATCCCTCGCCGAAGGTTTCCGTAACGTCGGCCACGGTCACGATGGCGCGCGGGTCGCGCTCGCGCACGATCGTCTTGAGCGTGTTGAGCTCGCGACGGCTCACGATTACCATGATCACCGGCTTCTCGGCACCCGAGTACATGCCGGTCGCCCTCAGCTTGGTGCAGCCGCGGCCCAGGCCATACATGATGTCGGCCGCGATATCGGGAAACTTGTCCGAGATGATGAGCACCATACGGCGCCTGTTGCCGCCGTCGACCACGGCATCGATCACGTAGCCGCTAATGACCATCGAAAGGCCCGCATACAGCGCGTTTTCGACCGAAAAGACCGGGGCCGACAGCGCGCACACGGCAACATCGATCGCCATGACGGTCGAGCCAACCGGCAGCGATGTGTTGCGCGAGATAATCTGACCGATGGTGTCGGAGCCACCAGTGTTAGCACCGGCGTGCAACACCATGCCATATCCGACGCCCGTGATGATGCCGCCCCACATAGCAGGCAGCATCAGATCGGCATGTGCCAGCGGCGCGACAAACGGAGCGAACAGGTCGGTGAAAAAGCCCAGCAGCACAAAGCCCGTCGCCGTCTGCACCACGTAGAACATGCCGCCCGCACGCATAACCACCAGCAGCAGCAAGGCATTCATCACAATTGTCTGGATACCGACGGGCAGCGATATGCCATGCGAGGCGCCAACCGCCTGAATAATGGTGGCGAGGCCCGTAACGCCGCCGGCGGCAAGGCCGTTGGGAATCAAAAACAGGTCCGTCGCGATAGCTGCCAGGGCACAGCCAAACATGATCTTGGGCAAGTCATGAAAGAAGTTCATCGAAAGAATGCGCTTGATGTCCAGACGATATGCCATGCTGCCTCCCTCAAAAAAGCGCACCCAAACGAGTGCGCCTTGAACTTCTTGCCGTATTCGATTCTACCGATTCGCCGGACAAAAACCACCCCTGCGCAGGGTTTACTCTGGATACAAAACCACACCGCTCGGAGGGTTTTAATCCATTTCCACATAAACCCGGGCGGTTTAAGCAGATGGGGTCTCCGCGTCAGCGTTGCCGGTGGCCCAGCGATGGTAGCCAATAACAAACGGGTCCAGGTCGCCATCGTCAAGAACGGCCTCGACATTGCTGGTCTCCACACCCGAGCGTAAATCCTTGACCATCTGGTACGGGTAGAGCACGTAGCTGCGAATCTGGTTGCCAAAACCAATCGTGGTCTTGGGTCCGCGGATCTCATCGAGCGCCTCGGCGCGCTTCTCGAGCTCAATCTCGTACAGACGAGCCTTGAGGATCTGCATGCACGCGGCCTTGTTCTGGATCTGGCTGCGCTCATTTTGGCAGGTAACCACAATGCCGCTGGGGAAATGCGTCACGCGCACGGCGGAGTCGGTGGTGTTGACGCCCTGACCGCCCGGGCCACTCGCGTGGTACACGTCCACGCGGATGTCATCGGGACTGATCTCGATGTCGATATCATCGGGTAGCACGGGGATGACCTCGACGCCGGCAAACGTGGTCTGGCGGCGCTTCTTGTCGTCGGTGGGGCTAATGCGCACCAAGCGGTGGACGCCGGCCTCGGCGCGCAGCATGCCGAATGCGTCCTTGCCCTCGACGGTAAAGGTAGCGCGGTCGATGCCGATGACCTCGGCCGC
Organism: uncultured Collinsella sp.; assembly: GCA_900548515.1. Classification (GTDB taxonomy): domain Bacteria; phylum Actinomycetota; class Coriobacteriia; order Coriobacteriales; family Coriobacteriaceae; genus Collinsella. Next base: position 8,024 of record URKU01000051.1, read on the forward strand.
GGGACAGTCGTTGATGGTGACCTTCCAGCCGCGACGCTGGCAGTACTTCATGTACATCTTAAAGAGCATGAAGGTCCAGTCCTGGGCCTCCAGACCACCCTGTCCGGGCTTGATGGTCACGATGGCATCGCCGTGATCGAACTCACCGGTAAACCAGCTCGAAAGCTCAAGCTCGTCGATGGCACGGGCAAGGCGCTCTGCCGTAGCGGCAGCTTCCTCGCGCAATGCAGCGGCGTCGGGGTCATCCCCCATCTCCTCGGCAAGCTCCAGCGCGGCGCGGGCATCGGAAAGCTCGCCGCGCGCGGTGTCCACGGCAGCGATATCTTCCTTGGTGCGCGCGATCTCCTCCATGGTGGCACGGGCAGCGTCGGCATCATCCCAAAAGCCGGGGGCCACGCTTTTAGCCTCGAGCTCAGTCACGCGCGTGCGCTTTTCGTCCAAATGGAGATACGACTCGACCTCGCCGAGCCGGTCCGCAAACGCGTCCAGCTCGGCGGGCGTTACCTCTAAAGCCTCAGCCATTAACGATTCCTGCCGTGGCAGTACTTAAACTTCTTGCCGCTACCGCAGGGGCACGGGTCGTTGCGGCCCACGTTGACGTACGGATCGTCGCTCTCGGACTTGCGATAGGTGGTCACCTTGCCACCGTTGTTGACGGCAGCCGGTCCGCCTTGGACAGCCGTGCGGGCCTGCACCTGCGCCTGCTTGCGCAGCACCGAGTCGCCGTTGTCGCCATCGACCTCGGCGGGACCGGAGAAGCGCGCACCCTCGAGCGCGGGCTCCTCCTTGTGCTCCACGGCACGCGGGGCAGCCTTGATCTCGATGCGCAGAACCGTGCGCAGGTAATCCTCGTACATGGTGTCGACGAGCATCTGGAACGCGCCGTAGGCCTCGGTCTTGTACTCGACCAGCGGGTCGCGCTGGCCAAAGCCGCGCAGGCCGATGCCGGTCTTGAGGTAGTCCATCTCCTGCAGGTAGTTCATCCAGCGGGTATCGATGACGCGCAGCATAACCTGGGTGTTGAGCTCGCGCATCAGGTCCTCGCCCAAGCGCTCGGCCTTCATGTTGTAGCACTTCTCTACGTAAGCCAGGACATCGGCAGCCAGGGCCTCATAATCCTCGTCGGGGAACTTCGGCGTATCGATGTGGCCGGTGAGCTCCACAACCCACTTGCGCAGGCCCTCCAGGTCGCGCTCGCCATCGTGACTGTCCTTGGTGCAGAACTCCTGCACGCAGCGGTACACGGTATCGTGCATGACCTCGGTGATGTGGTCGGTCAGGTCCTTGCCGTCCAGAATCTTATTGCGCTCGGCGTAGATGACCTGGCGCTGCTTGTTCATGACGTCGTCGTACTCAAGGACGCTCTTACGCATGGAGAAGTTGATGCTCTCGACCTTGTGCTGGGCGCTCTCGACGGCCTTGGAGATGATCTTGTGCTGGATGGGCATGTCGTCGCCCATGTCGGCCGTGACCATCATCTTGGAGACGCGGTCCATCTTGTCGCCGCCGAACAGGCGCATGAGGTCGTCCTCGAGCGACAGGTAGAACTGGGTCTCGCCCGGATCGCCCTGACGGCCGGAGCGGCCGCGCAGCTGGTTGTCGATACGGCGGGACTCGTGGCGCTCGGTGCCGATAACGGTCAGGCCGCCGGCGGCAAGCACGCGCTCGCGCTCGGCCTTGCAGGTCTCCTTGGCTTCGGCGTTAAACTGCTCGAGCTGCTCGGGCGTCACGTCCTCCATGGTCAGGCCCTCGTACTCAAGGCGCTCGCGCACCAGCTCGTCGGGGTTGCCGCCCAGCAGGATGTCGGTACCACGACCGGCCATGTTAGTAGCGATGGTCACGGCGCCGTAGCGTCCGGCCTGGGCAACGATATGAGCCTCGCGCTCGTGATGCTTGGCGTTGAGGACCTCGTGCGCGATGCCGCGCTTGGTAAGGGCGGCGGACAGCTTCTCGGAGCTTTCGATGGAGACGGTGCCCACCAGGACCGGCTGTCCCTTGGCGTGACGACGCTCGACGTCGTCGGCAACGGCGTTGTACTTGGCCTGAATGGTGCGGTACACCAGGTCCTCGTGGTCCACGCGCTGCACGGGCTTGTTGGAGGGGATGACCTCGACGGGCAGCTTGTAGATCTCGCGGAACTCGGCATCCTCGGTAAGTGCCGTGCCGGTCATGCCGGAGAGCTTGTCATACAGACGGAAGTAGTTCTGCAGGGTGATGGTGGCCAGCGTCTGATTCTCCTCGCGCACGAGCACGCCCTCTTTGGCCTCGATGGCCTGGTGCAGGCCCTCGGAGTAACGGCGGCCTTCCATAATGCGGCCGGTGAACTCGTCGACGATCTTGACCTCGCCGTTGGTGACCACGTACTGCTTGTCGCGGTGGAACATGTACTGGGCCTTCAGCGCCTGCTGCAGGTGGTTGACAAGCTGGCCGGAGAGATCGGCATAGATGTCATCGATACCCAGGCGGCGCTCGATCTTCTTAAGGCCGCGCTCGGTAGCGGCAATGGTGTGCTTGGCCTCGTCCATGACATAGTCGCCCGTGGGCTCGACGTCCTCGGTGGCGGTGAGCATGTCGTGCGACACGTCCTCGCCGCGCTCAAGGCCACGCACGGCACGCGCGAAGTCCTTGTAGGTACTGGCGGACTTGGTGCCAGCGCCCGAGATGATCAGCGGGGTGCGGGCCTCATCGATCAGGATGGAGTCAACCTCGTCGACGATGGCGTAGTTGTGACCGCGCTGCACGCGCTGCTCGGGACGGGTAACCATGTTGTCGCGCAGGTAATCAAAGCCGAACTCGGAGTTGGTGCCGTAGGTGACGTCGGCCTGGTAGGCCGGGCGCTTGAGCTCGAGCGGCATGTTGTTCTGGAGCAGACCGACGGTCATGCCCAGGTACTTATAGATGCGGCCCATCCACTCGGAGTCGCGCTTGGCAAGGTAATCGTTGACAGTAACGACGTGCACGCCCTTGCCGGCAATAGCGTTGAGATAGCCGGCCAACGTGGAGACGAGGGTCTTACCTTCGCCGGTCTTCATCTCGGCGATGTGGCCCTCGTGCAGCGCCATGGCGCCAATGAGCTGCACGTCAAAGTGGCGCATACCCATGGTGCGCTTGGAAGCCTCACGCACGGTGGCAAAGGCCTCGGGGAGCATGTCGTCGAGCGACTCGCCGTTGGCGTAACGCTCGCGGAACTTATCGGTCTGGCCGCGGAGTTCCTCCTCGGTCATCTTCTCAAACTGGGGCTCAAGACCGTTGATCTGGTCGACGATCTTGTAGTAGCGCTTAAGGTCCTTATCGGATCCAAAGGACAGCAGCTTTGACATGAATCCCATGTGGTTTTCCTTTTTGGCCATCGCCCACGCCGTGCAGCTGCGGGCGAGTTAAACACAGATAATTGTACTTTAGCCAAACAAGGCGCGCCCCATACGGTCGACCTCGACCGCCACGTAATAACTACGACCAACCTGCCAAAAAGGGACAGGTTTATTTTGGCAGGTTTTATCTGGGCAAACGCCGCCTCTCTGTCATTTGGTGCAAACTAACCTGTCCCCTTCGCACCAATCTGGTGCAATGGGGACAGGTTGGCTTGCACCAATAAAAAGAAAAGGGCCGCGCACCCAAATGGATGCACGGCCCTCATGCCATGAATGCGAGTGATTCCGCGGCGAGCTATTTACTCAGCAGCCTCGGTGGTCTCGGCCTCGGCAGCGGCCTCCTCGACGGGAGCCTCTGCGGGAGCCTCAGCAGCCTGCTTGGCAGCCTCCTCGGCGAACTTAGCGGCACGCTTAGCCTTCTCGGCAGCCTTAGCCTCAGCGGCGGCCTTGCGAGCGGCCTCGGCCTCAGCAGCCTTGGCAGCCTTGGCAGCCTTGGCCTCCTCGGCCTTCTTGAGCTGGGCGGCAGCGGCGCCACCGAACTTGTCGGCGAAGCGCTGGACGCGTCCACCGGTGTCGACGAACTTCTGCTGGCCGGTGTAGAACGGGTGGCACTCGTTGCAAAGCTCAACCTTCATCTCGGACACGGTAGCGTGCGTCTTGAAGGTGTTGCCGCAGGAGCACGTCACCGTGCACTCGACATACTGGGGATGGATACCCTGCTTCATGGTAGGACTCCTTATTGGTCAGGCGCTGGTTACCGATCAGCGCATAAGGCGTCTTGGTTTCCGACCAAGACAACAAACTCGGCTATGGTACCACGGCGCCGCGTGTCCCACAAAAGGTTCACGGTCTTTTCGGCACAACGCGAGGAAAAATGACCCACGGATTACCGACAAATGGTCCCATGAATTACCTTCAAAACGACCCACGCACTGGTAGAACGTTGCAAATTTCAACGTTCTGGAATCGTGGGTGCTGACGGTTTGCCATTGCGAGAGGCATGGCGGCTCGACCATCAGGATAATCTCGGCGAGAAAATCGACGAGGACAGAGGGACGGCAGTATTGGAGCTATCGAAACGAATGGCAAGGACGAGATTATGGAGATGCCCGCCGAGGTCGACTTCTCCGACAGCGTTCCGAACCCCTACATCGGGAAGGTGCGCCGCCGCGTCACTATGAACATCGACGGCTAGAACATCGACTACTTCAAGGCGGAGTCCGCCCGTACAGTGGTGCCGTATCAAGTCATCATCAGCATGTACCTGGCCGAGTGCCGCGGGCGGAGGAAGCGTCTGACGTTCGCGAACTGCAGTGGTGAGCATTCCCGCTTGGGCCGTAAAAGGAAGAGGGGGCTGGCAAGGCCAGTCCCCTCTTCTCTCATGACACTCGATTTGCATTTACGGCACGACGAAAGCCGGGCCGCTGGTTACCTTGTCAAATTCGAGCACCGACGTTCCGGTGTTCAAATAAAGGCTTCCTTGGTTTCCGTCTGCGGAGGCGTAAGCCAGGTGGACAAATCCGTAATCATCTCCTGATTGGTCGGCCAACATGAAGATGTTCGGATCGCCGGTTGTCTCAAATGAACCGTCGGTCACATTTCCATTGCTGTCGACGATTTGCCACCTGTTTTCGTCTTCCCCAAGGAAGGAGAGCTGGGTTAAGCCAGTCTCGTGGTCTCGGTACACTCCGTCTAGGCGGAACCCTTCGAAAATGCCATGTTTCAAGGTGTTCGCATCTTTTATGGATACGGCAGAGACTGCGATTGCGGCTATCGCGACCAATAACGCCAGCGCAATGGGTATTTTGGCGGAGCCGGTCTTCATGTCATTCACCTCCTTCGTATGTATCGAGGTATTCCTGCTTGAGCGTCTGC
>URKU01000052.1 GCA_900548515.1 uncultured Collinsella sp.
TTGTTCTCGCCGTCAATGTTGGTGATCTGGTGCACAAAGCCGTTGTCCTCGGCCTGGCGCAGGATGTCGTAAACCTCGTCGCGCGTCACATAGTGGCCGCGGTCGGTCTCAACCACATAGTCGGCCATATCGCCCACGGCAATGCACCAGTCGGCGGGGTCGTCGGCGCAGCCCTCGCCCATCACGCGACGGCTCGCGCGGCAGCTGCAGGTGCTGGCGGCATACTTACCCTCGTATTTGTCGAGCCAGTGCTCGATATGCTCAATAGGCACCGAGGTGCTCGAAGCATCGATAGCCTTCTCGACCGGAATGACGTGCATGCCGATACCGGCACCTCCGGGCGGCACCATCGGCGTGGCTTTGGACAGCGGCCCCTTGGACGCCTGCTCAAAGAACTTGGCATAGACCGGGTGCTCCTCGAGCTGGCCCACGCGCATGTTGAGGAATTCGGCAGAGCCCGGCACCAGCATGGGCAGCACCCACTGCTTGGCGCGCTCGGGGTTTTCCCAGTTGTACTCGAGCAGGCCCGTGTAGCTCATATCGTCGAGCATCTTTTCGATATCGGCCTCGGGCATGCCGGTGAGCTTGACCATCTCGGGCAGCGTATAGGGACGGCGCATCTTCATCTTGCAGAGCACTTCGGCTTGCTCGTCGGTTGCGGCCTCGGCAAACGACCAGTACTCGTAGCCCAGCAGCTCGTCGCGATGCAGCAGACGGTTGGTGCAGTGCTCGCACAGCTTGACGATGGCCTCGCGCGGATGCTCCGGCAGCGGCGGTACAAACTCCGCGCCGATATCGGGCTCGGTGTAGCTAATTCCCGGTCCGTTGAGAATCATGGTTGTCCCTTCTCTTGCCACAGCCCGGCGAGACCGCAGCACCCCTCTTTTTTTGCAGGCCGGGCATGCCCCCATGCCGTTCACCCGCCATTAGTTGACATTGTGTCAAAAATAGTATTGACGAACCGTCAACAATATTCAAGACTGTTAGGCGAACGGTCAGGCAAAAGAGGATGAAAGGCGGCAAAACATGGGCAACAACACAGCAGGTACCTCTGTGGTCGATGCCGTCCCTGCATCCGATAGCGTGGCAAAGCGCCTGACGGGCGACAAACGCCGCCGCGAGATCCTCGATGCCGTGCGCACCGTAAGCTCCGAGCTGGGCGTATCCCGCCTATCGGTATCGGCCGTGACCAAACGAGCCGGCTGCACGCGCTCGCTGTTCTACCACTACTTTGCCGATATGGACGCCGCCGTCACCGCCGTCATGGACGAGGCGATCGACGGCTTTATCTCCGAGCTCGAGCAATGGAACGCCGAGCGCACCGTCGGCGATATCGAAGGCGCGCTCGACACCGTCGCCCCGCTCTTTAAGCGCCTGGTCGCCAGCGGTCACGAGCTGCCGAGCACTTTGACCAGCAGCAGCGGCGCTCTCTACGGCGGCTTTCTGCACAACGTGGTCCAGCGCGTGGCGCAATACATCTGCGACACCACCGTGGTGGACTTTGTCGCCCATCACGACCTGCGCATCGACCATGTCTACGAAACGTTCTACACCCTCATCATGGGTCTTTTGATGTATATCCGCACGCACCCCGATGTGCCCGACGAGACAGTCAAGGAGATCATCGCCTCGACGCTCCACATCGAGGGCTACACCGCCAAGTATCCCGAGCGCAGGCCCGGGAACTGACGACATTTGGCCAAACTGCCCGCGATTGGAAGAGGGGCCGCGGGCTTGTGAAAGGAGAGCAGCATGCTGTTCGATGTTTGGGGTAGCGATACCCTTATCCACTGGGCCGGCTGGGCCATGGTCTTTGTTGGCCTGATCGTGCTCAACGAGGTCGGCCGCCGCACCAAGCTGGGCGCGGCCATCATCTTTGGCGTGGCTCCGCTTGCCATGACCATCTACTGCATCGCCATCGCCGTCGGCGTTTCGCAGGGCGCCGAGTGGGCACTCACCAACCCCACCCACGTGTACCAGAACAGCTGGTTCCACTACGCCAAGGTGTACGCGGCGCTGGCCGGCTGCTGGGGCTTCATCGCCATTAAGTACCAGTGGGGCAAGATCGGCAAGGCGCACTGGTTCCGCGCATGGCCGTTTGTGATCGTCGCCATCAACATCATGATCGCCGTCGTGTCCGACTTTGAGAGCGCCTATCACTTCTTTGTCCTGGGCGAGTCCACCTGGGTCACCTCCGAGGGTGCCACGCAGCTGGCCGGCTGGAACAACGTGTTCAACGGCATCGCCGGCATCATCAACATCTTCTGCATGACCGGCTGGTGGAGCGTCTATGCCTCCGAGGACAAGACCGACATGCTGTGGCCCGACATGACCTGGGTCTACATCATCGCCTACGATATCTGGAACTTCTGCTACACCTACAACTGCCTGCCCACTCACTCCTGGTTCTGCGGCTTTGCGCTGCTGCTGGCGCCCACCGTCGCCGCCTTTATCTGGAACAAGGGCGGCTGGATCCAGAACCGCGCCTTTACGCTGGCCATTTGGTGCATGTTTGCCCAGGTGTTCCCCTACTTCCAGGAGGAGTCCATCTTTGTGACGCACTCCACGCTCGACGCAGGCGCCGCCACCGCGGTTTCGGTTGTCGCGCTGATCGCCAACATCGCCGCGATCATCTACATCGCCTACCGCGCCAAGAAGCTCGGCCGCAACCCCTACAAGCAGGATGTCTTTGAGGGCACCAGCGATTGGGAGAAGGCCACCGCTCGTCGCGCCAAGGTCGATTACGCGCACGCCGAGTAACGTATTGGTCGTCGCCGGCACGTGGGCATAGCCCCGCTTGCCAGGCTTTCGATCCGATACCTCGCACAGCCCCCGGAACGCGATTCGCTTGCGTTCCGGGGGCTTTTTGCTGTCACGACTTTGGGTCGGATTTACGCTCACATTAAATCCGATTTCAAATTGCACGCCGGCTCTATATGGCCCCATTTTTGGGTACATTGTTGAGCCGACATTGCATTGGGGGATATATGAGTGATGAGACAACGGGCCAAGAGGATGCGGCTCAAGATGCAGAAGCGTGTGCCGAGGCTCTGGAGAGCTTAGACCAGATTGCGCTGGGCGAGATTGCGTTTGACGATGCGGAGCTCGACGCGCAGGGCGAGTCGGAAGCCCATGGCGAACAAGATGCCGACGATGATGCTGCGCCTGTCGAAGATGAGGCAGATCACGAAGACTTCGAAAGCGAGGCAGATGACCAGCCCGAATCCGACACGAGCGAGGAAACCATCTTGCTCGGCAGCTTGCCGGCCGAGGATTCGCTGACCCGCGAGCTCCCCGGCCTGGGTTCTGCGCCGGCTATCGATGAGACCATCGCCATGGGCGATATCCCCCTGCCGTCCGTTCCCTCGGCACGCGAAGCCCAAGATCGCCGTCGCAAGATGTCTCCCAAGCGTCGCAATCTGATGATTGCCGGCGTCGTGGCGATCGCGCTGGTCGCCGGTGGCGCAGGATATGCCGCGTGGAACGGATACCGGCAAGAGCAGGCCGCCACTGTTGCCGCGAATGCGCATACCATGATGTCGGTGCGAATCGGCGTACGTGCCGCGGGGCTCGACTGCTCGACCGGCTCTAAGATCCCCGTGCAGGTGAGCGGTCAGGATTCTGATGGCTCTTCTGTGAGCGAAACGCTCTACGTGGACGAGCATGGCCGCGGCATCAAGCTGCTGCCTGGCGACTACACGCTCACCATCGCTGCCTCCCCCATCGCGGCCGACGGCACCATCTATACCGTCCCGACCACCAAGGCGCAGGTCGCTATCAAGAGCGACGGACAGGACCTGAGCGGCCAGGCCACCTTTAAGCTCAAGGTACCTTCGGCCGACACGGTAACCGACGACCAGATCGATGCCGCCGCCAAGCATGCCGAGGAGGGCGGCACAAGCTCCGCCGCTGCCGCCAAGGTGCTCCAGCAGGCAGCAATCACGCGCCGTGATGCCGCCGCCAACGCCGTAAGCGCGCAGAAGGCACAGGCGGCCCGCGATGCCGACGCTCGACATAAGGCGACGAATCTGTATCAGCTCGATATTCCCGTCGAGTGGTATGGCAAGGTCGCGACCTGGCAAAACGGCAGCACGCTGTGCATCTACCTTGCCGACGATACCAATACACCGATTGTGACCCTTGTCGCCGTGCGCGACGGTGAGAGCTTTACGCCCGATGAAGGCGATACGGTTTTGGGTGCGGCCAGCCTGGGCAACGGCTATACGGTCTATGCCAGCGGGCCCGTTTATCCGTATGTGGTGCCCCAGACCATCAACGGGCGCACGCAGGATCCCGTGTCGACCTACCCCATGGACACGGCCATCGAGCTTGTCGAGCTTACGACCGGCAACCGCTACACCTACAGCCAGATCAAAAACGTGCTGGTCGGCAAGGACGGCAAGGCCGACGCCGCGACCAAGCTCGAGTGCGACTACCTCGCCCAGATTCTGCTGCCCAGCATCAAGGCCCAGGACTAGCCGGCCGCAGCGGGGGCAGTCTTTTTGGGACGGAGCTCTTTTAGCCACCTGCCCGATGATTTTTTGAGCCTCGTCCCAGAAGAAGGACGCCCGCGCTCCAACAATGTGCTTCTGCCGAACGCCGACACAAACCATACCCACGAAAAGACCCAGCCAAACTTGCGGCTGGGTCTTCGAATCGAGCGGCCGATATGCCATCGGCGCTGCACATGCTAAATCAATCCAAAATCCTTCAAGCAGCTTTCGAGGCTATCTTCAAACGTTCCGAGGCGCACCCCCGCTCGTGCAAGCTTTTCAGATGAAAGACGAAAGTCCCTGGGTCGGTCAGCATAGGTCGTAGTGTCCGGAAGCACGAGCTCATCGATACTCTGCTCGGCACAACCAAGTCGCCGCGCAACAAGGCGCGCGGTCTCATACGTGCTCAAGCCGTTTTGGCTCGCAAAATGATATGCCCCACTGGGCAGTATAAGGATTTGCGGCAGGGCGTTTGCCAACTCCAGACCGTACGTCATGTTCCGCCGCTCATGCACGCGAAACGCCGCCGGCTCTCCCGTCCGAACTGCGTGCAAAACATTCGTCAAGATATTGGGGGCGGGCTTTGCCCCAGGCATGGGAAGGCCAAACATCCACGAAAGGCGCAAGATCAGATAATTATCGAGGTTTTCCCTGATCCAATCATCCGCCTCCATCTTCTGTGCACCGTATCGCGTGGTGGTAGCCATCTCGTCGTCCTCGTGAAACGGAGGCTCGCCTGTCGAGGCATTGAAACACTGCTCGGTTGAAAAGAAGACCATACGGGCGCCGCAGGCACGGCAGGCCCGCGCAATGGCAATCGCCGACTCCGTATTGATTCGATGCGTTCCCTCGGGGTCATTCTCGCAATGGGCAGTCGAAGCGTCAGCTGCCATATGAAGGCAGATATCGAAATCGAGGCCGGCAAAAAACTCGGCAACTTCCTCAACATTGACAAGGTCAACATCGGTCCTTGTAACGTTGACAAAATCGAACTTATCGGCGTTGTACAAACGAATGAGGCTCGCAAGATACCCATTTGCACCCGTCACCACAACACGAGGCTTTGATCCAGACATATTGACCTCCAATTACTCCCCGTCGCGCTGGCCGTCACGCCCATCGACGACGCGGCTCACCAACACGCGACACGTTCCCTCGACCGTGAACGAACCCGCACTCGCAGGAATCAGCGCAGAGACGGTACGGGGGAGCTCGACGGCGCCGTCGTCCGTGACCACCCGGGCATGACCGCCCACGCAGGACAGCACGGCATACCGATCGCCCAGGGGGCACTCCCATTCGCCCCGGACGTCAACGACGTCTGAGGTGAACAGGCGGTGTGTGACGCCACGACGCACATTCGCGGGGGCCTTCGGATCGAAGGCGCCGAAATGCGCGGGCTCGGGACGGATTGATGTGTCGAGTACGTCGAACGCCTGCTCGACATGAAGCTCGCGACCGCGGCCCCAATCGCACAACCGATACGTCTTGAAGCCCAGGCTACCGACCTCGAGGGCGAATACGCCCGCGCCCATCGCATGCATGGTCCCCGCAGGGATTAACACGAAGTCGCCTTCGCTCACGGGAACGCGCCTTCCGTAGCGGTCGCCCACACTGTCATCCGCCGCTGCGCCGCGCAGCGCATCGAGGTCGTCGGTCGTCGTGCCGAAAATGATCGAGGCGCCGGGCTCGGCGTCCAGGATGTACCAGGACTCCGCCTTCTCGTGGTCGGACTCGTGTTCGCGGGCGTATGCCTCGTCGGGATGCACCTGGACGGATAGGTTCTCGCCGGCATCCATCGTGATGATCTGCACGATGCCGTCGTGATTGAGCTCGCCCATGATGGCGGCCTTGTTCTCGGCTATCACGCGATCGAGCGGCATGCCGTCGAACGGGCCGCCGTCGACATCGTTGACCAGCCCATCGTGCACAGACACGTCAAACGACTCGCCGTATAGGGTATCCCCGGAAAGGCCGCGCGCATCGTTGACGCGCGGACCCGACCAGACGGGGGAAATATAGTTGGGTTTGAGCAGGATAGGTCCCATATGCACTCCTTACAGCTCGAAGGCGTCGATACCGTCGCGCTCCATGCGCGCACGCAACTCGTCGATGATGGGTATGCCGGCGCTGCAGCCGATGCGCTCGGCACCGGCACGAACCATATCGAGGAAAGCGTCGGCGGTGCGGATACCACCAGCGGCCTTAACCTTGACACGGGGGTCGGTGTGCTCGCGCATGAGTCGGACGTCCTCGACGGTTGCGCCGCCAATGGAGAATCCGGTGGAGGTCTTCACGAAAGTGGGCAGGACCACGCTTGCGATCTTGCACAGCTCGAGTTTCTCATCCTCGGTGAGCAGGCAATTCTCGAAGATAACCTTGGAGGGGACGTCGGCATCACGGCAGATATCGACAATCTGCTGCATCTCATCCTTGATGTAGGCCCAATTGCCGGCCTTGACCTCGGTGAGGTTGACCACGTAATCGATCTCGTTCGCGCCGTTGGCCAATGCATCCTTGGTCTCGAAGACCTTGGTGGCAATGGTGGTCTGGCCGAGGGGGAAACTGATGGCGGCGCCGGTATGGATGTCGGTGCCGGCGAGGAGCTCGGAGCAGAGCTTGGACTGGACGGAATTGATGGCGACCATCTTGAAGTGATAGTCCTTTGCCTCCTGGCAGAGCTTCTCCATATCCTCGCGCGTGGCGTCGGGGTGGAGGTTGGTGTGATCAACCAAGCGGGCGAGATCATCGAGCGTGTAACGTGCCATGACGGCTCCCTTCATTGGGGTTGGTGCATGCCTGTATCCTAACATATTGTCATACATATTACCGCTACATAATCCGTTTTACCGTTTATGTCTGATTTGATATCGTTTATAGAGTGGAATAGACTCAAACTATCAACATTTTGGTCATACATATATGATTAAGCGCAACGAAAGGAGTTACCAGTGAACATCGTATTAACTTCGCACGGCACGCTTTGCGACGGCATGCTCGATACCTATAAGAAAATGGTCTCGAGCGACAGCCCCATCATTGCAGTGGGCCTAGGAGACGACGGCGTCGACGTCTTCCGCGAGCATCTTTCCAATGCGGTTGAGGCCCAACTCGAATCGGGAAACACGCTCATCCTCGCAGACCTACTCGGCGGAACCCCCTACAACGAGGCATACGCCCTGTTCCTTGAGAGCCCCGAACGCTTGCGCGTCGTCTCGGGCTTCAATTTCGGCATGCTTATCGAGGTCGGCATCGCAGCCGCGGCAAGTGACGATTTGGACGCCGTCGTCGAACTCGCACTCAATGCCGGATCTTCTGGAATTACCGCTGCGACCCTCCCCGACGAAGGTGAATCACTCGCAGACGACGACCTGTTTTAAGCAACAACGCGATTCGCCCAAAGGAATCGCTCGATGGAAGGAGACATAATGGCAATCGTGCTCGCACGTGTGGACGACCGAGTCATCCACGGACAAACAACCACTCGATGGGTCGCGGTAAAGCCGGCTGACGCCATCTTGGTAATCAGCGACAAGATCGCCGCAGATCAACTGCGCTGCAAAGTGCTCAAAGCAGCCGCAGGCAAGCTCAAACTCGGCATTTACACCCTCGCCCAGGGTCCCGAGGCCCTTGCCAAGGCCCAAGCCTCGGCAAAGAACTTCTTCGTCATCTCCGACTCAATCCGTAACTTCGCCGATCTGGTCAAGATTGGCGGCGACTTCGGCGGCGTGCTCAACATCGGCAACCTCAACGCCACGCGCGAGGGCACCAAGAACATGGGCAATACCGTGATGATGAACGATGAGGACGTCGTGGCACTCGACGAGCTCGAAGCCGCCGGCATCGACCTACAGTTCCAACTGCTGCCCGACGATGCCATCCGCACCTGGCCCACACTCAAGGCCAAGTACCAGTCGATGTAAACGCATCAACACCAGCTTAGGAGGAACACCATGGACCTTACCCTGCTCTTCCCCGCGCTTATGTGCGGCGTCTTCTGCTACCTGGGCGCCATCGAGAGCGCCTGCCTATTCGGCATGTCCGGCGGCTACTACGTAATGGGCCGTCCGCTCGTCGCCGGCCTGCTGTGCGGCCTCGTCTTCGGTGACGTGAGCGCCGGCGTCCTGTGCGGCGTCGCCGTCCAGGCTGTCTTCATCGCCAATCTGTCCACCGGCGGTGCTACCAACTCCGAGATCACGTACGCTTCCTACGGCGGCATCGGATTGGCCATGGCCACCACCAAAGACCCGGCGATTGCTGTCACCCTCTCCGTGCTTATGGGTCAAACTCTTGGTCTTATTTTCTACAACACCCGCATGGCCCTCTACTCCTTCTTCAACGGCAAGGCCCAGGCCGCCGCTGAGGCCAACGACGGCCGCGGTATCACCAAATGGCACATCATCTATCCCCAGATCTGCACGTTCTTCATCCGCGCCGTCCCGGTGTTCCTTGTCGTCTACTTCGGCCAAAGCGTAGTCGACACCCTGCTCAATAGCGTTCCCGAGGTCGTCACGCACATTATCTCCGTCCTCGGCGGCGTCCTCCCCGCACTGGGCATCGGCATGCTCATGAACATCGTGATCAAGGACAAGGCCCAGTTAATCTTCTTCCTCGCGGGCTTCGTGCTCCTCGCCTTCGCCGGCCTTTCCATGATCGCCATCGTGTTCCTCGCCGCACTCGTCGCCTACCTCGTGTTCCTGTCGAGCGGCAAATCCGCCGAGCCCGCGCTCGCAGCTGCCGAGCCCCAGGAGACCGCAGCGGTCTACGAAGACGACGACCTGTTCTAATCCCCGAAGGAGCGAACTCATATGACTACGGAACCCAACAACGCCACCGCCGAGAAGACCGGTAATGACGGCCACCTTTCCAACAAGGAGCTCAACACCATCTGGCTACGCTGGGCCTTCACCCACCTGGCCTCGATGAGCTACGAGAAGCTGCAGGGTCACGCCTACGCCTGGGCCTACCTTCCCTTTGCGGAAAAGTACTACAAAGATGACCCCGAGGCCAAGCGCCGCTTGCTCGTCCGCCACTCCGTGTTCTTCAACACCGAGCCCCAAACCGGACAGCTCATCAATGGCATCGTAACCTCCCTCGAGGAGAACATCGCCATGGGCGGCGAGGTCTCCGAGGATATGCCCAACAATATCAAAGCGACCCTCATGGGACCGCTGGCGGGCATCGGCGACTCCATCATTCAGGGCATCATCGTTCCCATTCTGCTCTCGATCGGCATGAGCCTCGCCACCAACGGTAGCCCGATTGGCCCGCTGTTCTATATGATCGCCTACGGCATCATCGGCCCACTTATCTCGTTTATCAGCTACCGCACCGGATATAAGCTCGGCGTCGGCGCCATCGACGTCATCGTGGGCGAGAACGCCCGCCGCATCACCGACGCCTTCAACATTCTGGGCATCATGGTCATCGGCGCCCTCGCCGCAGGCAACATAGGCCTGACCACCGCCCTCAACATCCCGCTGGGCGGCGAGTGGCAGCCCCTGCAGGCCACCCTCGACGGCGTGTTCCCCTCCATCCTTCCCCTGGCGACCGTGCTAATCACCTGGTGGATGCTGGGTAAGAAGCAGTACAGCCCCACCAAGGTCATCGTCATCCTGACCGTCGTGGTTTCTGCGCTTTGCCTGCTGGGCGTCTTCTAAGCAATAGTTCAATCGGCAAGCCAACAATTTAGGCCGGCCATCGGGGCGGAGCCTTATGGCTCCGCCCCATATGCTATATTCGTTTCAACTTCGGCCTTAAAAAGGTATGACAAAATGACGCTCTACGACCAAATCAAAGATGACCTACTCGCCAAAATTAAAAACGGCACATACGCTGTAGGCGAAGCCATTCCCTCTGAAATGCAGCTATGCGATATGTACGGCGTCAGCCGGTCAACTATTCGCCAGGCCATGCAAGCGCTTGTAAGCGAGGGCTACTTGGAAAAACGGCGGCGGCGCGGCACCGTTGTAACGCTCCCCAAGGTCGATCAGACCTTTGCCATGCGCATTATGAGCTTCGAAGATGAGATGAAACGAGCCGGGCGCGTGCCACGCACCAAGGTCCTCACCTTCAAGCGCGTCAAAGCAACAACCGAAATCGCCGGCAAGCTTGAGTTAGAGCCCGGCGAAGACGTGTACAAACTCGTCCGCCTAAGATATGCCGACGATACGCCCAACGTATTTGTGGAAAGCTATATTCCCTGCAAATCGTACCAAGACTTCGATGCCGTCAACTTTGAAGAGACCAGCCTGTATTTTGCCATGAGCGAATCTGGCAACCCAGTCGAGCGAGCGCGCCGTCACCTCGAGGTCTCAAAAGCCGATGTGACAACCGCCGCCCTGCTCGACATTGAGGAGGGCGACCCCCTCATCATTTTCCAAACCGTTGCACGAGACGCGCTTGACTCTCCCGTCGAGTATTCCCTGGCGACGTATCGAGGCGAAAGCAACTCCTTTGACTTTGAAGTGCGCGTAAGCGAATCAAGCTAACTCCGTTTGCGAGGTGGCACTCTGCCGCACTTTATGCGGAGCCGTCAGCACTCTTGGTAGGCTAACAGCCAGATCAAAAACGTGCTGGTCGGCAAGGACGGCAAGGCCGACGCCGCGACCAAGCTCGAGTGCGACTACCTCGCCCAGATTCTGCTGCCCAGCATCAAGGCCCAGGACTAGCCGGCCGCAGCGAGGGCAGTCTTTTTGGGACGGGGCTTTTTTAGCTACTTTGAGGATGATTAGGTGAGGAGCCACTTCCATGCGGGCACAGCATGTACCACACCGTGTTCGCATGGAATATCGGCCTGCTCATCCATGGTAACGATTACCGACTCGCCAAGATCGAACTGGGCCATCGAGACATCGAGGGCGGCGATTTCGCGCTCACGCGTTTTCTCGCTTGCCATATCCGCACTCACCTGAATCAGGTTATAAGCCTGCATAAGAAGCGCATCCCCAGCCACAAAGTCAACCTCATGGCTTTTATTCTTCTCCTTCATCAGCAGGCGGCAGACCGAACCTGCCCGCACCGCAGGAGTCCTTCTTCTTAGCGCATTGAACACCGCAGTCTCGAGTCTCTGGCCCTGATCCAATGCCGATGCGGGAGAGAATGCTCCGAACATCGCAGGATCGACAGCGTAGACTTTAGACGCGGACCGCATATTATTTGCAAGTGAACGCGTGAACTCCGGCACAGAAAACAACAGGTAGGCGTCCTCGTAATACTCAAGTAAATCGCTGAGCGAATTGCGACTGACGGGTATCTGCCTGCTCTTGAACTCGTTGTACACCTTGTTCACCGACAGCTCTCGTCCCGAAGATGCCACACACCGCGTCAGAAACAGTGAGGCCAAACGAGGATTCTTAACGTCGTAACGCTCAACGACGTCCATGGCGACCGTTCGCGACGCATATTCCTGTAGCAGCTGAATCGCGTCCGCAGGCGTCTGCTCAAGCGTCGCGATAAATCCCCCTCGCTCAAGGTATCCGACCAGATGATGTCGAAGCAACGCCGTGTCGCTCGAGGAAAAGGGTGCATCCGGACCAGGAGCGCTCCCGGTCTTATATCGGACGTATTCCGAAAAACTCAACGGAAAAAGCTCTCGTACAAGGGACCGGCCCCTGAACTCGCTCTTAAGTTCCGAGGACAGCATCTTAGAAGAAGATCCCGTCACGTAGACGGTCGCTTTCTCCGTATCGACCACACGCCGCAGAAACGCACCCCATTCGGGAATTTCCTGGACCTCGTCAAAGAACATGTAGGCACCCTCGGTTCGGGCAGCAGGATAGAGCGCATAGAATGTATCGAGTACATCCGCTGGCAGCGATGGTTCATACGGACGCAAGCGCTCATCCTCAAAATTGAAATATAGCATCCGGTTAAGCTCGACGCCTTGGCCCTGAAGCCGCCGCATCTCCTGATACAGGCGATACGTCTTTCCGCAACGGCGAGCTCCCACAATCACGTTCACGATGTTGTCGCGCTTTGGCTCCTGCGGATTTCCCAGATCAAGGTCTCGCTCAAAAACCTGCGGAACTCCCTGTTGCTCAAAGTCCTTTATTTTCTTGGCCACCAAGTCATTGAATGACATGATTCTCCAATCTTGCTCTCTTGCTACTCAAGATTATACTGATTCTTGATTAGCAAGAGAGCAAGATTGCGTACAACTTGATTAATAGATAATCAAGTTTTTCTGCTGTCCAGACGGCAAAAGTGGTTAAAAAGCCCCGTCCTAAATTAGCTACTTTAACGCCACGGGTCGGCTTCGAACATCGGTTCGCGCTCGGGGCGGCGATCGCTGTAGGGATCGTAGCCGTCGTCGTCCTCGTTCTCAGCGCGAATGAAGGGGTCGCGCGGCTTGGGCGCGGGCTTAGGCGCAGGCTTGGGTGCGGCAGGCGCGGCCTCGGTCATCGACGCGTTCGTCTTGCTCTCGTCCTTCATCTGTATATCTCCTTGCAGCTCAATCCGTTCAGCATCATTGATTGTCGCACGAAAAAGGGCGGCGGACCCAATTTGGATCCGCCGCCCTTGGCGTTCGGCTCAAAAGTGGATTTTAAGGCATGTCCCAAAAATCTACTGGGCGTCGGGGACCTCGTAGGTGGCCGCCGGCGTGTTGTCGCACACGACGGTAAAGCCGCCGTCCTTGTCGACATCGACCGTCACCTGATCGC
>URKU01000053.1 GCA_900548515.1 uncultured Collinsella sp.
CGCCCCTGCGGTCGCTCTCCCCGCTGGAGTGCTCGGAGGGCGTCAGGCCGACCCATGCGGCGAACGACCGGGCGTTCCCGAACCTCGAGAACTCGCCGGCCTCGAACACGAGGTCGGCGGCCGTCGCGGTGTCGACGCCCTTGAGGCAGCGCAGGGAGTCGACCCTCCTCCTCCACCTGGGCTTGCGGGCCTCGGCCTCGACGAGCCCCTCGAGCCTCGCCTTCTCCTCCGCCGCCCGCCTGACCGCGTCGACGTAGTAGGCGAGCACCTCCTCGTCGGCCCCCTCCGCGAACCTAATCGACTCGATCCAGGACCAGTGCGCCCGGGTCCAGTTGCCCTTCCTGCGGCCGGTGGGCGTCCTCTCGTCGAAGGCGAGCCCGTGCCTGAGCAGGAACTTGGAGAGCCGCTGCTTCGAGCGCGAGAGGTCGTCCCTCGCGTCCTCGAGCGCCCTGGTCAGGTCGCGGGCGGCCTCGCACTCGTCGTCGGGGACCCACACCTCGACCACGTTGCCGACCGACAGCATGCGGGCGAGGAACTCGGCGTCGTTGCGGTCGTTCTTCCTGCGCCTGTCCGCGCTGGGCTTGATCATCTTCGAGACGGCGCCGACCACGCAGTCGACCCCGAGGCCGGAGAGCCTCTTCTGCAGGTCGAACCCCGTGACCCCGGACTCGTACACGCACTTGGCCTTTGGGTCCACGGACCGCACCCACCCCGCGACGGCGCCGGCGTCGTAGCCGAAGGTCGCGCAGCGCGCCTCCCCGGTCATGACGTCGAGGGAGACTGCCTTTATCGAGCGGGCGTGGACGTCGAGGCCGACGAAGGTGGTAGTATCGAGCATGGGAGCCCCTTCCATGAATGCGGCGTGGCCGCCGCGGCTGAATTAGACACTCACCATTGTCGGCCTAATCCGCGGTCTTTCATGCAGCAGGGGCTCTCAATGTTTTTATGTCCTGCTCATATCGTCTGTGCCGGCAGTAAGGGACAGTCCCCAAGTGCCAAGTGCCGCATCTGTCCCCTTTGCACCAAAATGGTGCAGATTAACCTGTCCCCAATGCACCAAGCGTGCCGCGGGGGCTGCGTTGTGACACAATGGCGTTTGTTCGATTCGTTATGCGAAAGGCCAACTATGGCAAATAAGAAAAAGAACTCCGAGGCCGCGCCGACGCCCGAGCAGCAGGCTCGCGCTGCCTCCAGCTCTCGCAAGAAGCAGCGCAAGACATACGTGTCTAAGACCGTCAAGATCGTCCTGGTGGTCATCGGCGTGCTGGCAATGCTGCTTTCCGTCTCGGCGATGGCGTGCTCCGGCCTTATGTCGCAGGCCGAGGACACCTCGGGCTACAAGCTGACCGGCGGTGTCGCTGCTACTATCAACGGCACCAACCTCACCGAGGACACCGTGACCAAGCAGATCATGAGCATGCGTACGTCCTACGGCTACACCAAGGACAAGGACTGGGCACAGTACCTGGTCGACAACGACCTCACGCCCAAGAAGTACCGCAAGCAGCTTATCGACTCCTACACGCAACAGATTCTGCTTCAACAGGCACAGAAGGAGAACGGCGTGACGGTGTCGGACGAGGAGGTCGAGAAGGCTTGGAAGGACGCGTGCAAGAGCGCGGGCGGTGCCAAGGCCTTTAAGAAGACCCTCAAGACCTACGGCTATACCGAGGACACCTACAAGGACTCACTCAAGGAGAGTCTGGCGCAGCAGAAACTCAAGGATGCCGTCGCGCCCACGAGCAAGCCCAAGGACAGCGAGATTGTCGATTACATCAACGAAAACCTGTCCAGCTACAACGACGCCCGCCGCTCGTCGAACATCCTGATCAAGGTTGATTCCGACGCTTCCGACGAGGACAAGGCTGCCGCCAAGGCCAAGGCACAGGAGTGCCTGGACAAGATCAACTCCGGTGAGCTGAGCTTTGAGGACGCCGTTGAGCAGTACTCCGAGGACACCGGTTCCAAGGAGAAGAAGGGCGATGTGGGCTGGGATAAGCTCACCACTTTCGTCGACAGCTACCAGACGGCGCTCGAGGGACTCAACAAGGGCGACGTGAGCGAAGTCGTCGAGTCGACCTATGGCTACCACATCATCAAGTGCACCGACTACTTCCATGTCGATAATCAGGTTGATGACATTAAGCAGGTGCCCAAGGACATCAAGAAGTATGTTTCCAACGTGGTGAAGACGCAGGCGGCCAGTACTGCATACAGCGAGTGGCTGGAGCAGTACAAGAAGGACGCCGACATCACCGTTAACCCCATGCCCAAGGACGTGCCGTACAACGTCAGCCTGAAGGACGTCACCAAGAGTTCGACCGACGATTCGTCGACGACTGAGTAATCATGGGGCGGTACTCGTGCGAGTGCCGCCCACGCTATTAGAGAGGATTTGCAGATGACCAACGAAGAGCTGCAGAAGGAAATGATCGCGGCCATGAAGGCCAAGGACAAGGTTCGCCTGTCTATCATTCGCCAGGTTAAGGCCGAGGTGAAGAACATCGAGGTTAACGAGCGCCGCGACGTGACCGAGGAAGACGTCAACAGCATGATCAAGCGTCTGATTAAGCAGACGAGCGAGACGCTGGAGATGTCCATTAAGGCCGGTACCGACCAGGAGCGTACCGACAACCTGACCGAGCAGGTCAAGATTCTGGAGAGCCTGCTGCCCGCGCAGGTTTCGGGCGAGGAGCTCGAGGCTCTGATCGAGCAGGTCATCGCCGAGCTGGGTGCCACGTCCAAGAAGCAGATGGGCCAGGTTATGGGCGCACTCGGCAAGGCCACCGGCGGCAACTTCGACAAGCCGGCAGCAGCAAAGATCGTCGGCGCAAAGCTTGCGTAGGGGCCGAGCGGTACATAGTTGATGTTGAGGGGCGTGGCCGTCATGGTCGCGCCCCTTTTTGCTGGGCTGGGCACTCATTGGGGACAGACTTAAATGAGTACCCAATGGGCAGGTACTCATTTAAGTCTGTCCCCAATGAGCGCCAACGAGTGGGTTAAAGGTTGCGGGTTCTTTACGGGAATGTAGTGTGGGCTGCGGAAACGCGGTTCTTTCCGTACAATAGTTCAACTCGTGTAAACGCAGGGAAGGGACATTCATGGCAGACATGATCGAGATCAAGCATCTCAACAAGTACTTTGGCGACCTGCATGTGCTCAAAGATATCAATCTCACCGTCAAGCGCGGCGAGAAGCTCGTAATGATCGGGCCTTCCGGCTCGGGTAAGTCGACGCTCATCCGTTGCGTCGATTATCTGGAGGAGCCCACGTCGGGCGAGGTCGTCATCGACGGTACGCCGCTCACCAAAAAGAATCACCTGGAGATGGCTCGCAAGTACAGCTCCATGGTGTTTCAGCAGTTCAACCTGTATCCCAACATGACGGTGCTGGGCAACCTGACGCTCGCACCCATCAAGCTGCAAAAGAAGAGCAAGGAGGAGGCGACCGAGATCGCCATCGCCGCGCTCAAGCGCGTCGGCATGGCGCATAAGGCTGGCGAGTATCCGCAGAATCTCTCGGGAGGTCAGCAGCAGCGCATCGCCATCGCCCGTGCCCTGTGCACCAAGCAGCCTATCATCCTGTTTGACGAGCCGACCTCGGCGCTCGACCCCGAGATGGTCCAGGAGGTTCTGGACGTTATGATTGAGCTCGCGCAGGAGGACATCACCATGATCTGCGTGACGCACGAGATGGGCTTTGCGCGCCAGGTGGCCGACCGCGTCATCTTTATGGAGGACGGCCGCATCCTGGAGGAGGGCACGCCCGAGCACTTCTTCGATAACCCCGAGAACCCGCGTTGCCGCGAGTTCCTGTCCAAGATTCTGCACTAGGCGCGGTGATGGACATGACGGATATGACGAGGGCGGCCGTGTCACGCCGTCACTTTTTGCAGCTGGCTGGCGCCGGCATGCTCGCGCTGACGGGGACCGCGCTTACCGGTTGCGGCAACTCCACCAGCGGTGAGGGCTCCGACAAGGGGTCCAAGCTTGCGGCCATTAAGTCGCGTGGCCATCTGAATGCCGGCGTTAAGAAGGATGTTCCCGGCTACGGCTATTACGACACCGCCAAGGGCCGCTTTGAGGGCATGGAAGTCGATTTGTGCTACCAGATTGCCGCTGCTGTCTTTGGCGTGAGCTACAAGGAGGCCCGCGCCAAAGAGCTTGTCGAGTTTACCGACGTAACGCCCAAGACGCGCGGCCCGCTGATCGATAACGGCCAGCTCGATGTGGTCGCGGCGACCTACACCATCACCGACGAGCGCAAGAAGAGCTGGGATTTCTCGACGCCGTACCGCACCGACTACGTGGGACTCATGGTCAAGAAGCGTTCGGGCTTTACTTCGATTGAGGATCTGGACGGCAAGGTCATTGGCGTGAGCCAGGGTGCTACCACGCAGGGCCTGATCGAGCAGATGATCAAGGACAACGGCTTTAGCTGCAAGCCCGAGTTTAGGGCCTTTAGCGGCTACCCCATCATCAAGAGTTCGCTCGACGCCGGCAATATCGACGTCTTTGCCATGGACCGCTCCACGCTGGCCGGTTACATGAACGAGACCGTTGAGCTGCTGCAGCCCGAGGTTAAGTTTGGCGAGCAGGGCTACGGCGTGGCGACCAAGAAGGGCTGCGACCTTTCGGCCGCGGTCGATCAGGTGATTTGCGATCGCCTGGCCGACGGCTGGCTCGACCAAGAGGTCAAGACCTGGGGTCTTGTATAGGCGCATCGTCCAAGGAAGGAATCAAATGCTCGAAGGATTATTTGACGCCGACCGTTGGTCGACGACATTTCAAAACATGGGGCCCTTCTGGGAGGGCTTTGGCGTGACGCTGCAAGTGGTCGTTGCCGGTCTGCTGCTGTCGCTGGTGCTGGGCACGCTGCTGGGCGTGTTCTCTACCACTCGCTCGCGCGTGCTGCGCGCCATAAGCCGCGTGTACGTGGAGTTTTACCAGAACACCCCGTTGCCCGTGCAGGTGCTCTTTATGTACATGGCCGGTCCGCAGTTTTTGCAGGCCATAACTGGTGCCGACCAGCCGGTGCGCATCGCGCCGTTCGTGCTGGGCTTCTTGGGCGTGGGCCTGTATCACGCGGCCTACATTTCGGAGGTCATCCGCACCGGTATCGAGGCGGTCCCGCGCGGTCAGATGGAAGCGGCCCAGAGCCAGGGCTTCACCCGTGCGCAGGCGTACTGGTACATCGTGCTGCCCCAGACGTTCAAGATCATTCTGCCGCCGCTGTGTAACCAGGCGCTCAATCTGGTCAAGAACACGTCGGTGCTGGCGCTTGTGGCCGGCGGCGACCTTATGTACCGTTCCGACAACTTTGTGAGTCTGTACGGTTACCTGCAGGGATACATCGTCTGCTGTCTTATGTACTTCATCATCTGCTTTCCGCTCGCCATGCTGGTGCAGTGGCTCGAGCGCCGCTCCAAGGAGCGTCCGCGCGGCGTGAGCCTGGCCGAGCTGGGGCTCGACAACGTAGAGGAGGCCTAGCGCATGGAAATCTTCAACGCGACCAACCTGCTCTACATTTGGGGCGGCTTTGTTAAGACAATCGAGATCTCGGCGCTGTCGATTTTTTTCTCGCTCATCTTTGGCACGGTGCTGGCGCTCGTTAAGAGCTATGCGCCCCGCCCGTTCCGTATTTTGGTGAGCGCCTATATCGAGCTGTTCCGCTGCACGCCGAACCTGCTGTGGATCCTGTTTATCTACTTTACGGTGCAGGGTTTGGACATTGTGATTTCGACCATCGCCTTCACGCTGTTTACCAGCGCTGTTATGGCCGAGATTGTGCGCGGCGGCCTCAACTCGATTCCGCGCGGTCAGTTTGAGGCAGCGCAGAGCCAGGGCTTCGGCTTCTTTGCCACCATGCGCTACATCATTCTGCCGCAGACATTTAAGACGATCATTCCGGCGCTGTTTAGCCAGTGCACGACCGTCATCAAGGACAGTTCGTATCTTTCGGGCATCAACGTGGCCGAGCTCATGTACACGGCAAACGTCGTGATGGCACATGCAATCGACCTATCGCAGGTGCTCATGCTCTACGGTCTGGTGTTTGCAATGTACTTTGCGCTCAACTTTGGCATTTCGCTGCTGGTCCGCGCATATCAGCGCCGCATCGTAGCCGCATAGTCCTGCTTCCCCAAGCACGGCACCTTGCCCCTCAATCGTCGCTTGCGTACATTTAGTACGCGGCGCTCCTCTTTCGGGGCAATCTGCCGCACTTGGGAAACCAGGACGGCCGTAAGTGACAAAATGGGAATCAGGAATCGCCTTTTTCTCATTTGTTAGAAAGGAATCGCGATGAGCGATCTGGAGAATAAGAAGAATCCCGTGGTCATTACCATCGCGCGCGACTTTGGTGCCGAGGGTCACGAGATTGGTCGCATGCTTGCCAACGAGTTGGGGATTCCTCTGTACGACAACGAGCTGCTGGTACGTGCGTCGCTGCGCGCGGGCGAGTCGCTCGACAAGATGGCTGCCTACGACGAGCGCCTGGCCGTGGAAAACATGGCGTTTCTGCCCGACCGCTACGATGCCCGTTCGTACTCGGACAAGCTGTTCCAAAAGATGAGCCAGGTGATTTTGGACCTGGGCGAGACCGAGAGCTGCATTATCGAGGGCCGTCTGTCCGATTATCTGCTGCGCAACAACCCCAATCACATTGCCGTGTTGGTGACCGCTCCCTTTGAGGACCGCGTCGAGATTGTGCGTAAGAAGCGTGGCCTCAACAAAAAGAAGGGCGCCAAGCTGGTCAAACAGCAGCAGAAGGCGCGCGAGGCATTCTACAAGCGCTACAGCGCCGGCAAGTGGAAGATGACGAGTGGCAAGGACATCGTCGTCAACCGCGCCAAGCTGGGCCGCGAGGGCTGCAAGGACGTCATCGCCGCAGCCTACCGCTATAAGCTGGCGCAGCTCGAAGGCTAGACTCCAAAACCACCACAAAGGGGACAGGCACCTTTGTGGTGGTTTTTGTTTTAGGCCGAGGGGAAGGCTTTGGTGAGGCCGGCGCGCGTTTGCGTGTCGGTCTTTTGGTAGATGGAGCTCAGGTGACGCTGCACCATGCGCATCGAGATGCCGAGTTCCTCGGCGACCTGCTTGAGCGGGCGCTCGTCTTGGGTTACGGCGAACAGCACGTCGACCTCGCGTGGGGTGAGAGCGTGGTCGGCGATGAAGGCCTGGCGCTGCTCCTCGATGGTGGGTACGGCGAGTGCTTCCTCGGCTCGTCGCTGGTGTTCGCGCTCCTGGTCGGTTTGGGGCAGGCGGAACAGGCCGGCAGCAACGAACGCAACGCTCGCCGCCACAAGCAGCATGAGCGCGCCGATCATGATGAGGGCGACGTTGCCCGAGGTAACCAGCGCCAGCGAGATGCCCGACGTGGTGAACGCGCAAACGTTATTGGCCGCGCGGCCCATGCCGGCCCATAGGGCGGGTGCATGCATGCGCGGTGCCAACTGCGTGAACGTGGCGGTAAAGAACGTGACGAAAAAGCCCGAGCTGAGGTAAAAGACGACGAGCCCCAGGTTGGGGTCGGCGCCGGCTTCTACGGCCAGGATCGAAATGGTGGAGAGCACCGTGACGCCGAGCATGACGAGTCCCATGTAGCGGCGCTCGGCGAGGTCAAAGATGACGCCGGCGACGAGACCGCTTGCTGCCAAAAAGAGGCGTGGCCAGGTTTGCACGGCGATGGTGCCGTGGGCGTTGGAGAATGTGACCACGTTGTCGAGGGTGGAGAACAGACAGGCGAGAATCATGACGAGTGCGATGCTCCAGCAGGCCTGCTTGGCGAGAGCGTGTGAGGGCTCGGTAAAGGGATTGACGTCGTCGCTGGGGTTATCGGCCGCCTCTTGGCGCGCGGCGCTGAGGGCGGCGATGACAATTGTTGCCGCGCCAAGAATGATGAGCTCGACGATGCCGCCGCAATCGAGCAGGTTGATCGCGAACTGCATCAGGATGCCCGCGGCGTATGCCGCTCCGGCGCCGGTGGCGAGTTTGGGGTCATCTTGGAACGCCAACGCGAAGGTATGGTGCGCCGCGGCACCCAGCAGGCCGAGTCCAAGGAATGCCACGCACCCCAGAATCTCGAGTGCAAGCGGGCCTGTGGGGAATTGAATTTGGGCCAAGCCCATAATGGCTATGGGGACGGCGGCGGTGGCAACTGCCCGGGGCTGGCCTTTGCGCTGGGCGAGGGACAGCAGCGCCGCGTATCCGATAAAGCCGATGACGCTTGCGCCCAGTATAAAGCCCTGTGCGAGCACAACACGTTCGGCACCGGCGAGCAGCCCGACATTGATATCGAAGCGAAACTCGGCGGCAAGGAAGGCGAAGGTGAAGAGCGCGAGTGCCAAAAGCGCGTTGATTTTAGGCTTGCTCAGGTTCAAGAACGGTCCTTTGGGTGGACGGAATGGTCGTGCCCTCGATTGTAGACCAGGACGGTAGGGGTGGGCCTTTCGAAAGACGGGGCGCGCTTGGCAGTCGCGTGCTCGTTGCCTTTCGCACTGGCAGATGGTCCGCATGCGAATTTGTGCCCTGGGATCCGGATAACTTTTCGTAACATGGTGTTACAGAAGCACCCCTTACGACAAGGAGGCTCACATGCGAAAGCAAATACCTGACAGTTCAATCGACCGCGACCGCGCATGCTCGCTCGCCCACGGAACGTGGCGCCGAGTGGGCGCAAAACTCGTCTGCGCGGGGGCCTGCGCGCTCATGGTCGGCCAGCTGCTGCTACCGAGCGTGGCACTCGCCGCCGACTGGGTCAACGTGGGCGGCACGCAGTACAACAGGGGCACGGCCGCCGGCGACGAGGCGGGAACCTGGTCCTGGGACGGTGGCGACGACATGAAGCTCAACGGCTACGACGGCGCCGGCATCAGTGCTCAGGGCAACCTCAATATCGGCGTGACGGGCACCAACACCGTAACGGCCGATTCCTTGCGGAGTGCTATCGAGGTCAAGGACGGCAACCTTGCCATCACGGGGGAGGGAACCCTCAACGCGACGGCCGAACCACAGAAGAGCAGGAGCGCTGTTAAGGTCGAGTGCGGTAGCCTCGCCATCTCGGGCGACGTGACTCTCAACGCGACGGCCGGGACCGATACGATAGCGGTTTCGGGGGACGGCAAGACCGGCGGCGACATGGACATCCGCGGTGCCAACGTTAACGTGACGGCAACGAACAAAGCGCCTCATACCATCGGCATTCACACGCGGGCAGGCAACATAACCATTAACGAGGGCGCCGACGTCCACGTCGAGGCGGAGGCGAATGGGGGGCTCAACGCCGTTGCAGTCTATGCCGAAAACATCTCCTCCGAGCATGGAGGGTGCATCGCGGTGGATAACGCAAAATTAGATGCGGCGGCGCGCAATGGATGCAGTGTGTCGGTCGCCCTGTATTCGTCCGGGGGTAAGGATACATATTTGAGTGTTACCAACGGAGCGGATGTTACGCTCGTGGCGAGTGATAGGGCCGACGTTTTGGATGGTGTTTGGATGCGCGCGGGGGACGGCGTGTCGCGGGTGCTCGTCGAGAATTCGAGCCTTACAGTTCGATGCGGTGACGGAACTGGCCACAGTCGTAAACATGGCTACGGAATATATTCCCAGTCCGGCTCCCAGTCCGCCATCCCTCGAATTGACATCATTAATTCAAATGTTGAGGTGTCGGGTAATGCAGCGGCAATCTACGCTGTCAATCAAGGTGATGCAGCCCCTTGTCTCTCAATTGATGGCGGATCGGTAGTTACGACTCCCGCCGGAGGCACCGTGCGAGAAACTGCGGGAAACGGACTCGTCATCGGTGCTGCCGGGTCGTCCACTATCCAGGATGTTAGGACCTCCGACGAGGTTGCCCGCAGCGTGGTAATCAGCTCCGGAGATGCGGTCGAGCCTGAGCCCACGCCGCAGCCTGAGCCTACCCCGGCTCCCACGCCGCAGCCAGGCGGCGGAAGTGAGACTGGCATGCCGTCCGTGACGCTGACTCAGGCGAGTTCCACGGCTGCTGCCTCCAAGTCGGCCGCGAAGGCCACCGCTGCCCAGAAGTCCGTGGGCACTCTGGCCGCCACGGGCGACAACGCCGCGACGGCGGCGGCCGCCCTCGGCATCGCCGGTGCGTCCGTCATCGGCGCCGGCCTCGTCGCGTCCAAGCGCCACGACCGCTAGCGTAAGCTTTCATAGCTATTTTCGACCGCCGCGTGGGCATGAGTGCCCTCGCGGCGGCTCTTTGTATTTCCGCAGGTAGAGGCCTGGGTTCGCATCTGCGAACCTAGGCGTACAGGGCCGTTTGGCACATCTTGGTTGTACAGGACCACCGCAAAGGGGACAGGCGCCTTTGTAGTGGTGCAGCCTTTCGACCAAGGAGGCCGTTATGAACGGAAGCCACTTTGATAAGCAGACCCAGCGCGAGCGCACCTGTTCGCTGGTTCACGGTACTTGGCGCTGCGTGGGCGCCAAAATCGCTTGCGCTGGCGCGTGTGCGCTCATGGTTGGTCAGCTGTTGCTGCCGAGCTTGGCACTTGCGACCGAGTGCGCGGATCCCGCCGCCGCGACGGGTGAGGTTGCCGCGGCTCCGGTGACGCCGGCAGTTGCGGAGGATGCGGCTGCGGCGGCTGCACCGGCTCCGGCGACCGTACCAGCAGTCGATGCTGCTCCGGAGGCACAGACCGTCGCCGAACCTCAGCAGACGACTCCGACTGACGCCACCGATGAATCTAACGATGCAGCATCCGCTGAGCAAAACGCCCCCAGCGACAACGCCGCCACACCGGCAGACAACGCCATCATGCCCTGTGGCGTGACCGACGTTGTTGGCGGCAGCGGCATTAGGGTCAATACGACCGTGGTCGATCATTACACGGACTGCGTGCTTCCGAGCAATGTCACACTCGAAAAGGGCCAGTCGTATACCTACGATTTTCCCGATGTTGAGGGCGGTATGCCGGATAAGCCGCTCTGCGAACTTGTCGAAACCAAGTACTACCGGGCCGATGCTGCTTTGGGCACCCTGGCTGAAGTCCGGGACGCATCTATGTCCGATGTGACGGCTCACTTTGAGCCTGTTGTCGATCACATGAGGCTGACGCTGACCTTTACGGGTGGCGCAGCAGACGGCTCGTATCGACTCACGCGCAATGAGGCTCTTTATATTGGCGCGGCACTGACGTATACCGGAACCGACTATGAGGGCGAAAATATCATCGTGGGCGACCCCGATGATATCTTCAACGCCTATCAGCCGGGCAGCTCGATTACCCTCAACGAAACCAGGGACGACTATTACCTCCGCTACGCCATCAATAGCGAAATTACGCTCGTTGCGCCAGAAAACGAAGCCCTCGAGAATTTGAACGTCAACGATGTGAAAACCGACTATGCGCCCGGCGAGGCGCCGCGTGCGACCGCGACGATTCCTGCCGCCGACGCCGACAAGTACGAGATCGCGTATGAGTGCTGGGAGGAGATGGACGGCAGCGACCCCAGAGAGCTCACGCCCGTTGCCTTCTGGTATTCCAGCCCCGCAAAGTACACGCCGGGCATGAAGAAGATTGACCACTTCGAAGAGGGTAAGTTCTACATGTATTCTGTCGAGCTGAGGCTCAAGGGCGACAACACCTTGTCCGAGGACTACAACGTGAACGTTAACGGCCAATGGGCGAGCAATACCGTCAAGACGGTCGATGGCGTATTTGCGCCCAATGCGGCCAATATGCTGTGCGAGGCTCCGATTGATGAGTGGCGGGCCATCGACGTTATCGAAATCAACGGCGCCACGACCACCTTTAAGGCGGGCGACAGGCCGGTCTTTACGGCGGGCACTCCGGTGGATTCGAACTCCGTCCTTCAGTGTGAGTTCTGGACGGGGAGCGACGGCAGTGAGGTGAATTCCGTCGAGTTTTGGGACCAGCACATCACCAACCATATCGACGCGTTTAAGCCCGGTGTGACCTATCGTTACGGCCTGTACTTTAAGCCGGCGCGTGGCTTCTACTTTACGCCCAATACCAAGCTGAAGATCAATGGGGTTGAGTGTGGCTATCAGGTGGGCGAGGCAAGCGAGGTTGATCCCGAGAGCGGTTGGATTTACACCCTGTGGCTGAACACCAATCTTACGTTTACGCCTGAGACTACGCCCGCGCCGACCGATCCCGAGGGGCCGGTCCCGCAGCCCGAGGTTAAGCCGGAGGTCAAGCCTGAAGCCAAGCCGGCCACGACCACCACGGTGAACAAGACGGTTGAGAAAGCCGCGCCGGCCAAGAAGTCTGATGCCGTCCTGGTTGCCACGGGCGACAACACCGCCATGACCGTCGTCGCCCTGGGCATCGCCGGAGCAACCGTTGCCGCCGCCGGTGCCGCCGCAACCAAGCGTCGCGAGCGCTAGGTTTTGGTGGCGGCCCTCGTCCGCGGCATCAGCAAAATCTCAATCCGTAACACCTGGCCGCCTAAAATGGCCCTAGATGTTACAGATTTAGATGAACCGTCTGACTGCCAGCCTAACGTCTCGATCTGTAACACGCAGCGGGAGATTTGGCCTCTTACTGTTATAGATCAAGATGAACGGGCGAAGCGCCGACATAATGTCTCGATCTGTAACAACTACGGGGCTCAACGGGGCTTACCTGTTACAGATCGAGACAAAACGATCGACCAGGTCTCAAACCACCACAAAGGTGCCTGTCCCCATCGTGGTGGTCGGGCGCCCGGTATAGAAAAAGTCCCCGCCGGGCGTATGCTCGACGGGGACTTTGCCGTTTGGTGGCTAGTGCTGTAGGTGATTACTCGCCCAGCAGGCTCTTGGTGATGGAAGCGGCGGCCTTCTTGCCGGCGCCCATCGCCAGAATGACCGTAGCGGCACCGG
>URKU01000054.1 GCA_900548515.1 uncultured Collinsella sp.
GTTGAGAATGTAGAGAAATATATTACGATCGGAGAATATAAAGGACTGACTCTGGCCAATACGGTGGATGTAGTCGGTCGGCTCGGCCGGCACGTCAAAGTTCACGACGTAGCGCACGTCGCTAATATCGATGCCGCGAGCGAGAACATCGGTTGCCACCAGCACGTCGACGGTGCCGTCGCGGAAGGCAGAAAGCGCGCGCTCGCGCTGGGCCTGGCTGCGGTTGCCATGAATCGCAGCGGCCTTGATGCCCTTGCGCTCCAGACGACGGCAGCAGCTGTCGGCGCGGTGCTTGGTGCGCATAAAGACGATAGTGCGCTCCGGACCCTCCTTCTTGAGGAACTCGGGCAGCAGGTTGTTCTTGGCCTCGATAGACACCGGGAACACAAACTGGTCGACGGTGTCGGCGGTCGACGTGGCAGGTGCGATCTCCACGCGAGCCGGGTCGCTCACCAGGTCGGTGATCTCGCCCACGGCCTCCTCGTCGAGGGTCGCCGAGAACAGCAGCGTCTGGCGCTCGGCCGGCGTCTCGCGCACAATGCGCCGGACGGCGGGCAAAAAGCCCATGTCGAGCATACGGTCGGCCTCGTCGAGCACCAGGACCTTAACCTCGTCCAGGTGGCAGGCGCCCTGCTCGATCAGATCGACCAGACGGCCCGGCGTTGCGACCAGGATGTCGCAGCCGTACTTAAGTGCCGCGGTCTGCGGCTTGTAGCTCACGCCGCCCACGACGGTCACGGCAACATGGCCGGTGACGTCGGCGATTTTGCTTGCGACCTCGTCGATTTGCTGGGCAAGCTCGCGCGTAGGGGTGATGACGAGCATCACGGGGCCTCGACCGTTGCCCTCGGGCTTTTTAGCACCGCGACGACGGTTGCGGCCGCCGCGCTCGCGCACGGGTTTGGGAGGAGCGATGTGCTCCAGATTGTTCATGGTCGGCAGCAAAAAGGCGGCTGTCTTGCCGGTACCGGTCTGGGCGGCGGCAAGCAGGTCACGGCCCTCGAGCATCACGGGGATGGAGCCGGCCTGAACGGGCGTGGGCGCCGTGTAGCCCAGGTTCTCGATAGCACGGAGCATCTCGTCGGAAAGCCCCAGCTCGTCAAAGGCGGGCAGGCTCTCGGTAGCGGACTCGACGGCCTGGGCAGCATTGGCCTCATCGGCGGCATCGAAGGCAGCCTGGGTCATAGCCTCGCGGGCCTCGTCCAGGATCTCGGCGTCCGTGACGTCAGATACAGAATTACGCATATGTTGTTGTTCCTTATCTGCACGCGCTATGGGCACGGCATGCGGCCGCGCGGGCGTGCTTGGTAGTGCGCTAATACATACAAAAACGGGTGCGCACAGAGAGGACGTTGCTCAGCACGCTGGCGATCGCTTTGGCAGCCCTATCACGCGCCGTCCAGACGCAGCAGCTCTAAGCGATGGAGCAGATTCGCCGCCGGTTAGTATACCCGTGCTTCGCATGCCCCCACGTAAACCACAGATGACGAGGCGGACGAGGTGGGCCCGGCTGATTGTCTCAATCTGTAACAGTTACAGGGCAAATCTTCCTCTACGTGTTACAGATCGAGACAAACGGTCGACACGGTTCACAAACGTCTCAATCTGTAACAGTTACCGAGTAAAATCGGTCCTAATTGTTATAGATCAAGACAGAGGGGGATTTCCGTCCAGTCCAAACCAAATCTCTCAGGCTTCCTGCAATTTCGAACATGTGGCCTATAATGTTGCTTTGGTTACGCTATATATTGCGCGGCCATTTAATACGTCGCCCACCGGGGGCCATTAATTCCTATCGCCATATTGGCTAGGAAGCAATCAAAGGAGGTATCCGTGGCAGCAGAGACGCCTTGCTCGGTCCTCTATAACGATATTCGCTCGTTCGGCGGTCTTAAACATCTCGAGATCGCCCGAATGCTTATCAATGGAAACTCTTATCTCGGCAGTACCCTGCTCGAGAAATGCTCTTCCAACCGCTCGTATCTCACCCGTTACATCGTCCATCGCAAGCCTGACCAGTGCGCGCCCTCCATCTACAGCGACTTTACCGTCACCACGCTCAACCTTTCCTCGGCAATCTGCAGCAAGCTCGGCGGCGGCGAGTCCGCCTATCGGGCAATCGCCGAGCACTATCGCGGTCCGGCCGCCAACGAAATGATGTCGGCTCTCACCAGCTACAAGCTGGACAGCCGCCTATATGCAAATGCCCTCAATCGCATCGACAACTTTGACGGCAATGCCGTGCGCGAGAAAAGCACGCTTTACCTTATGCTCTTTGTGGCAACGGGGGCGCTCGCCGATCCCGTTCAGGGCGTGGCCACCGTCGAGCGCTTTTGCGACAGCAAGACGGGCGAGCACTTTGGCACCACCGAAACTACCGTCGGACGTGGCTTTATGAGCAGCCTGGAGCAGCCGCGCACCGTCGCCCCCAACCTCGGTCTGCTCAGAACCCATGCCGACAACTGCGCCGACATGCAAATCCATCCCCTCACACGCGATCCGCACGGCACCGTGATTGGTTCTCTGCCCAAAACCTCGCCCAGCATCACCGATGTGGGCGCCGACGCATCGCGCGAGCATCTTCGCATTTGGCTTGAGGGTGAGCACTGGTACGCCCAGGGCCTTGGATCGACCAACGGCACGGTGCTCGAATCGGGCGCGCGCGACGGCGATATTGTGATTGAGCCGCCGCGCGACCAACGCGAGCCCGGCAAGATCTATCCCCCCGTGGAAATCGCCAACAGCGACAGACTTCATTTGGGTCTCTATACGACATTCCTTGTCATTGTGGACTAGCGCGGACGGCGATCGAAAGACGGTCGCCGTCCGTCTTTCGTCTTCTACCTTCTGCGTCGTAAACGACAATGCACAGCGGTATACGTGGGCAGTGCGGCTATCATGGTACTTTACCGATATCCGCACTGCTCACGTATACGTGCGGCAACCCATGCCAGACAAAGGAACGCCATGGATACTACCGATAGCGCCTATGGCGACAAACTCATCCGTCTCGATACGTTCGATACCGCCGTGGCGGTCGACCCCAGCGCCGAGGACGACGCCAAACGTCGGTTTATGACACTTATTCTCCAGACGGCCCACCGCAACAACGGCAACATCGGACACGTGCTGCGCGCGACCAACACGAGCGGCGAGGTCTTTGCCGTCAAGCTACTCAAGGACAACGCCATCCTTTCCGGCCAAGCCCCCGACCGCTCCGCCGAGCAATCGGCAGCGCACCTGGCCAACACCGCCGCGCTGTTCGAGGAGTACCGTCATCTGTGTACCGTCTCGCACCTGCGCGGATTTCCGCGCGTCTATGGCTACGGATCGCGCGAGGATGACCCGCTCATCCTCATGGAGTGGGTCGAGGGAACCTCGCTCAAGCAGGCGCTGCCCTTGCTTCCGCACGATGCCTCGGGCGGGCTGACCACCCAGATGGTCGCCGCCGTCGGAAACGCCGTGCTTCGCGCACTCTTGATGACCCAAGACCTCGTGAATCCGGTCATTCATCGCGACCTGTCGCCTGCCAATATCATGTTCCGCACCACCAGCCGAACGCTCGAGCAGCAGATTGCCGATTGCTCCTTTGACCCCTGCCTCATCGACATGGGCTCCGCGACCATGGCCCTCGGCGACGACACGATCACCCGGCGCGCCGACATCTGGCGCTTTGCCACGCCCGCATACGCCGCGCCCGAGATGCTCACGCAGGATATCGAAGGCATCGCGGCCCTTCGCCGTTCGCCGGCAATCGATGTCTACGCGCTTTCGAGCATTCTGTACCAGCTCTACAGCGGTCGCAAACCGTTTGACTTTGAGTCGACGGACGCCACTGCAACCGGCTCGTTCTATCTCGTAAAGACCAAGACCAAGCCGGCGCCGCTCGAGCCGCGCTGCGAGGGCGATGAAGCGCTCGTCCAAATCATCATGAAGGGTCTCTCAGTCGAGCAGTGCGATCGTCCCACCGAGCAGCAGATGCTCGAGGTGCTCTCGGCATACCTCACTGATGCCGAATCCGAGGGCCGCGAAGGCACAGGAGACGAGGCCGCGATTGATATCGATTCTGGCACGCACCTTAAGGTCGACGTCGCCGGCGAGCGCGCACGAGAGATCCTGAATCAGGCCCGCCACGATGCCATGACCCGCCGCCGCTTTATTATCGGCGGCGCTATCGCAGCCGTTGCGGGGCTCAGCGTTATCGGGGCGGCAACCCATGGCTTTGGCATCCCCGACTACCTTGACGGCATCCGCGATTCACTTGACGACTACACCTGGGATCAGCTGCAGGAGATTTCGCTCAAGATTAAGGCCGCCGAGACCCGTAGCGAGGCACGCGAGATTGCCAAGCGTTACCACCTGCTCGACGCTGATGGGCATATCCCCTATCCGTGCACCAAGCGTGTCACGCTCACCAACGGGCTGGAGGTCGGCGCGCAGCTTGTGGGCATCCGTCACGATGAGCTTCTGGACGGTACGGGCAAGGCCGGGCTGACGTTTATGTTCGACGCGGGTATTGCCGAGCGCAACGCTGCAGCTGAACCGCCGAGCGCCGGCTGGGC
Source organism: uncultured Collinsella sp. (assembly GCA_900548515.1). GTDB lineage: Bacteria > Actinomycetota > Coriobacteriia > Coriobacteriales > Coriobacteriaceae > Collinsella. The sequence goes on from URKU01000054.1 coordinate 4,563, forward strand.
AGATTGCGAGCTGCGGGAATGGCTCAACGGCGACGGCCTTAAGCTGCTGCCCAACGAGTTGCGCGCACTCATCAAATCTGTCAAAAAGATCTCGAATAACGTTGGCGCCGCCAGAAGCGCATCGTGTCTGAGCGAGCTGCCCGCAACCCTTTGGCTGCCCGCCATGGTCGAGCTGTGCGGTACGCAACCGCCCGAGTCATTTGCCAAGGACTTTCACTACCTGGCCGACATCTATAACGGCGAGGGCAAGGAGTACCAGCTGTTCCGCGAGCTTAAGGTGAGTCCGTATACCACGAACGAGATGTTGGTTCGCCAGTGGAAGGGCAGGGACACCTGTTGGTGGGAACGAACGGCGAGTCCCGACACATCGGAGAGCGAAGGCACGCTCTATATGAACCGCGTGGGGCACGACGGCGACGTCTTTACGTACGCAACGCCCGCGGAAAAGCCAAACAAGCGAACCTGCGTGATCCCCGGATTCTGTATCTAGAGAGCGGGCGTCTTGCCGTGACGGGACCCCTCCCCGGCAAATGTCTCGATCTGTAACAGTTAGAACCCAAAAACCGGTCTAAATGTTACAGAACGAGACATTGAGTTTCCTGCCAACTGTTTGTCTTGATCTGTAACAAATACTCGGTAAAACGGGGTCTAGTTGTTACAGATCGAGACGTTAGTTTTCGGCTGAAATGTTTGTCTAAATCTGTAACAGCTATGGTTCAAAAACCGATCCAGATGTTACAGATTGAGATGATTGGCTGGGACGGCCCATCGGTCAACCAACTACCCTCATCTGTAGCGAGATGTCATACATTTATTCTGTACTAGACACCCCCAGGGGGTATGGGTGTATAGTATCGGCAGGTTAACAATTCCAACACCAAGCTACAGAAAGGAGAAGCCATGGCTCAAGATAAGTTTGATGTGGGCGGCATGACATGCGCCGCCTGCCAGGCGCACGTGGACCGTGCCGTGAGCAAGCTCAACGGCGTCCAAAGCGTCGCGGTCAACCTACTCGCCGGTTCCATGATGGTCGACTATGACCCCGCGCAGGTCTCCCCCGACGATATCTGTACCGCCGTCGACCGTGCCGGCTACTCGGCCTCGCCCGTCGATGCGGGCACCAGTGCCGCCGGCTCAAACGGCAGCACACAAGTCAGGTCTGGCGTCACCCATATGGAGTCGCCGACCAAAAAGTTGGAGGCCGCCGCCTCTGCCATGCGCACCCGCCTCATCGTCTCGATCGTATTCCTTGTCCCACTGTTCTACATAGGCATGGGGCACATGCTCGGCTGGCCGCTGCCCGGCATCTTCACCGACCACACCCACAGCATGACGCTCGCGCTCACCGAGCTCGTCCTGCTCATTCCCATCGTCTACGTCAACGACGCGTACTTTATCAACGGGTTTAAATCACTCGCGCACGGCGCGCCTACTATGGACGCCCTTATTGCCGTGGGCGCCACCGCCTCCATCGCCTGGTCGCTCTACGCCATGTTCATCATGGCCGACCAATTAGCCGCGGGTCAGGTCCACGAGACCATGATGACGGGCATGGACAATCTGTATTTTGAGAGTGCGGGCACGATCCTGTCGCTGGTCACCGTGGGCAAATACCTCGAGACGCGCAGCAAGTCCAAGACCGGCGGCACCATCGAGGCGCTGATCGACCTGGCGCCCAAGACCGCGACCGTCGTGGCAGAGGACGGCAGCGAGGCCACCGTCGACGTCGACAGTATCCTTCCCGGCCAGGTCCTGCGCGTGCGCCCCGGCGAGTCCATCCCCGTCGATGGCGTGGTGCTCGAGGGCAGCTCGGCCGTGGACGAGAGCGCGCTGACCGGCGAGTCCATCCCCGTGGAAAAGACCGCCGGCGACACCGTCAACGCCGCCACTGTCAACCGCACCGGCTCGTTTACCTTCCGCGCCACACGCGTGGGCGCCGACACGTCGCTCGCCAAGATTGTCCAGCTCGTCGAGGACGCCAACGCCACCAAGGCGCCCATTGCTCGACTGGCCGACAAGGTCGCCGGCGTGTTTGTGCCCGTGGTGTTCGTGATCTCGGCCGTGACCTTCTTGGTGTGGATGGCACTGACCGAAAGCGTCAACGAAGCGCTCACCTCCGCCGTCGCCGTGCTGGTGATCAGCTGCCCGTGCGCGCTGGGCCTGGCCACGCCCGTCGCCATTATGGTCGGCACCGGCAAGGGCGCCGAGATGGGCATTCTGTTTAAGAGTGCCGAGGCGCTGGAGAACCTGCGCAGCGTGGGCACCGTGGTGCTCGATAAGACGGGCACGGTCACCCGCGGCAAGCCTGCCGTGACCGATATCGTGGTAGCCACGCGCGCTGACGGCTCGCCCGCCATGAGCGAAAAGGCGCTCCTCAAGTTGGCCGCCGCGCTGGAGCGCTCGAGCGAGCACCCACTGGCCGAGGCGATTATGGCAGAGTGCGAGACGCGCGGAATCGTCGCACGCATGGTCGAGGACTTTGTCGCCGTGCCCGGTCGTGGCGTTACGGCACGCGAGGGGCAGAATATCATCGCGGCCGGCAACGTGCGTCTGATGAACGAGCTGGGCGCGGAGGTGCCCGCCGGTCTTGCCGAGCAATTTGCCACCGAGGGCAAAACGCCGCTGTTCTTTGCCAAGAATGGCGAACTCGTTGGTACCATCGCCGTGGCTGACGAGGTCAAGGAGACGAGTGCCGAGGCGATCGCCGCGCTGCGTTCGCTCGGTGTCGATGTGCGTATGCTCACCGGCGACAACCGCGTGACGGCCGAGGCCATCGCCCGCCGCGTGGGACTGAACAGCGAGCAGGTTATCGCCGACGTCCTGCCCGCCGACAAGGAACGCCACGTACGCGAGCTGCAGGACGCGGGCGGCAAGGTCGCCATGGTGGGCGACGGCATCAACGACTCCCCCGCCCTGGCGCGCGCCGACGTGGGCCTCGCTATCGGCACCGGCGCCGACATCGCCAAGGAGGGCGCCGACGTGGTACTCATGCGCAGCGACCTCATGGATGTCGCCCGCGCCATCGAGCTTTCGCGCGCCACGATCCGCAACATCAAGCAGGACCTGTTCTGGGCGCTGTTCTACAACGGCATCGGCATTCCGCTGGCGGCGGGTGTGTTCTTCCCCCTCACCGGTTGGCAACTCTCGCCGATGTTTGGCGCCGCGGCCATGAGCCTGTCGAGCGTGTGCGTCGTAAGCAATGCGCTGCGCTTAAAATCCTTTAAGCCAAAAGTGGCAAAATAAGCTCACCATTAAGTCCATTTAGAACGGGTTTTCCAGGTGCCCGAGATTGACCTGAAAGAGGAGCGACGCGTACTTTGGTACGCGAGCGACGGCTTGAAGGTCAAGGTCGGGTGCCTGGGAAAGCCGACACAACAGAGAGGAATATCCATGCGTTTCACAATCAAGACTTCCGGCCTCATGTGCGGCCATTGCGATGCCACCGTCGAGACCGCGCTGCTCAACGTTGCCGGCGTGACCGACGCCGATGCCGATCACGAGACCCAGACCGTCCAGGTAGAGTGCGCCGACACCGTGACCGCCGAGCAGCTCGCCGCCGCCGTCGAGGGCGCCGGCGAGAAATTCCATGCCCTGTCCGTAACCGCCGCGTAGCAGGCGCCACCTGCCCCCTCAGAAGTTGCGGTGAAATACGGACTGTTGAGCCGCCCTAGGCCCTTAAACAGTCCGTATTTCACCGCAACTGACGGGGACATCCGGAAGATCGACCAGAAACGAGGACCCGCCATGATGGCAGACCACAAATCGGTGACCCGCATGCTCAAAACGGCACGCGGCCAGATCGACGGCATCTTGCGGATGGTCGATGAGGACCGCTATTGCGTCGACATCTCCACGCAGCTCATGGCAACACAGGCGCTCCTCGCGCGCATTAACGCCGACGTGCTCAAGGCGCATATCGAGGGCTGCGTGACTTCGGCAATCGAATCGGGCGACGAAGACCTCAAAGCCGCCAAACTCGCCGAAATCGAACGCGTCGTCGACAAACTCTCCAAGTAATTGGGGCATTGGGGACAGGTACGTTTGCACCACATTGGTGCAGATTAACCTGTCCCCCTTGCTCTAAATCGGGTATAAAGGCGTGCAGCATATCGAACGAAAGGCAATTTGCATGAATGACTTTATGAAGGGTCGCAATGGTGCCGATGAACTCACCATCGTGATGGGTTTTGCCGGCATCGTCATCGCGATGATCGGATCGATAGCCCGCATCCAGTGGCTCAGCTGGATTGCCATCGCCGTAATCGTGATTGGCGTGCTGCGCGGCCTGTCCAAAAATATCGACGCACGTCACAAGGAGAACGAGGCCTTTGTCGCCGCGACTGCAAACGTACCCGGCTTGGGCAAGTTTGTAGCTAGCTTGGGCGGCGGAGCTGCAGCGGCCAACGCCTCGCGCGCAGCCGGTACTAGCAAGGAAGACTTTGAACGTGCCAAGCGCACAGCCAAGAAGATGTGGAAGGGCCGCAAGACCACGGCCTATCTTAAGTGCCCCAACTGCGGCCAGATGCTCTCCGTTCCCAAGGGCAAAGGCAAGATCCGCGTCACCTGCCCCAAGTGCCATGCCAAGATGGAGACGCGCTCATAGCTGCCATACTATGGGACAAATAAAAGCCGAGGCCTCGCACTGGGACCTCGGCTTTTTCTGATTATGACAAAAGGATTGTCCCTTTGTCGCATCGCCATATCGCGCGCTTACGCCACGCCATCGCGGGCAAGCTCCTCGGCCAACGCCTCGGCAGGCATGGCCATAATCGCGTCGAGCTCGGCGTCCACCTCGGGAATACGCTTCACCTTGAGCTTGCGCACCAGATCACCGCGACACATCACGTGCGTCGGATCACGCAGTGCGCACAGGTCATCGAGCGGGTTCTCGCGCGTCACCAGAATATCGGCGGCCTTGCCGCACTCGATTGTGCCGGTCTCGCCGCCCAGCCCCAGCAGCTCGGCATTGACCTGCGTGGCCGTATGCAGCGCGAAAGCGTTGCCCACGCCGACATACTTGGCAAAATAGGCCACCTCACGCCACATGTCGTACTGCGTCACGAACGGGCAGCTCGAGTCCGTGCCAAGGCCCACCTTAACGCCAGCTTCCAGTGCGGCACGGGCGCTCTCGATGATGCCCGAGCACACGATGTCACCGTTCTTCTTTTGTGTATCGGTCGAATGGGTCTTTTCCGGGTCGAGCAATACAAACGGCAGCGCCGGGCTGATAGTGCAGGTAACGCTGGGCGCACGCCCCTCGAGCTGCGTGCCCGCGGTGCCACGGTACAGCTCCAGAATCTCGGACGTCAACGGAGCGCCGTGCTCAATCGTGTCAACGCTGGCCTCAAGCGCAACCTTCACACCCTCGGTACTCTCGACATGGGCCATGACCGGAAGGCCCATATCGTGCGCCGCCTTGCACGCCGCCGCGGCAACCTCCACCGGCATACGCAGCACGCCCGGCTCGCCCACCTCGGTCGCATCGAACACACCGCCCGTTACGAACAGCTTAATGACGTCGGCACCGCGCGCATACAGGTCGCGCACCTGTTCGGCTGCCTCGGCGGGACTGTTTGCCACCTGGGCGAACAAGCCCGCACCATGGCCGCCCGGCACCGTGACGCCCGTTCCCGGCGCCACCAGGCGAGGACCTTGATACTTGCCGGCGTCGATGGCATTACGAACGGCGATGTCGGCAAACAGTGGGTCGCCCGCGCCGCGCACCGTGGTCACGCCGCTTGCCAGTTGTTGTTGGGCGCTGCCCTTAAGAATATGGCGCACGATGGCGCGCCCCACGGGATTATCGAGCTTCTTCATCAGCGCGCCCGCATCGCCCGCCGAAACCGGCTTGCCCGAACCGCACAGATGCACATGCATATTGATGAGACCGGGCATGAGATACGCACCTGCCAGGTCGATGACCTCGGCACCTGCAGGTGCCTGCGCCACAGCACTCGGCCCCATCCACGTGATGACACCGCGCTCAACAGTCACGGCCATATCGGGTTGCGGCTCCATATGCTCCGAACCATCCAGGACGGTCGCATTGATAAACAACGTGGAACGATCGGCAGACGCCATATCGAGCTCCTCCCTCACAATTAACTTGAACATTTGTCCATTATCACCTAGTCCCGCTGGATTGCTGCAGACGCATCGGTTAACGGAGGGAAGAGGGGATGTGGGAGACGGAATATGCTGCAGTCCCACCCCAGCGACACCAGGGAAATATCTCGATCTGTAACAGATACAGGGTTGTTGGGCCCCTTGATGTTACAGATCGAGACATTCGGTCGACGTTTCACCGGTTTATCTCGATCTGTAACAATTACGAACTCAAACAACTTCTAAACGTTACAGATCAAGACAAAACCTCTCAGCGCCCATACCACCGACGTCTCCACTCCTCAGCCAAATCGGGCCGTCGCGGAATACCCGCCAGCCTCATCTTCTCAACCAGCTTCCCCGGATTCTTGAGCTCATCAAACGTAAACCGAAGCACCTTGTGCCCGAGCATTGTCAGATGAGATTCCCGCTGACGCTCTGCCACGAATGGGTCGACCGGCTCCCGGGCCTCGCCGCTCTGCAGGGTGTACTTCCCCTTACCGTCCAGCTCGCCAATCACGCACGTTCCCTCCTCGAGCCGCCAAAAAAAGTCGACGCGAAACACCTGGCTCGGATCGAGCGGGTCGCGAAACTCCACCTGCAGCTCCGGAACCGGAAAGCCGTACGCAATAAAGAACGCTCGGAACCGAGACTCGCCGCCGTTTTCGGACAGCCCGTCCGCATACGACGCAATCGCCTGTGCCCTGCGATACCCTCGCCTGCCCTCGCAATCGGCGCGGAGGCGCTCGCACAAATCCCCACGTGATACGTCTTTCACCCGCAGTGCAGAATCGGCAATCGCCAACCCGTAGGAGAACGGCGCACGCAGCAAGCAATCCTCCGCCGTGCGCCAAAACGACGTCACCCGCACGCCGTCGACGCGCTCGAGCGCGCCCGCAATCTGCGGACGCAACAACCTGCACCCGCCGCTCAACGTCACCGAACAGCAAGTCTTAACAAGGAAACGCGGCCCGAGCAGATCATTCGGCACCTCCAGACCCCATATCAGCGCGGCGTCATATCCCCAAAACGCCCAATCGGGATGAAATTTCGCAAGCCCTTTGATAGTCCTCAGCGCTCGCTCCGCCGGCGTCAATGCATCCCAATCATGCTGAAAACAGAACAGGTACGGCTCGGGCTCCGCGATATCGTCGGTTCCAACATGGCGTCGCAGCCACATGAGCTCGGTATTGTCATGCGTTGCGAGCAGCGCACCTTGCTTGGCCGTCTCCGCGAGCCGCGCGAGCATCCTATTCCGCGCCAACGTGTTGCGAGTCGCATGTTTGTGTTTGAGAACGGTATTAGGCACTTTCATCACCACCACGTCAGACAAATGGACCATCGTCACCGTTGCCTCCGCTGACAAATGTCTTGATCTGTAACAGGAAGACAGTCTTTGAGCCTCTAGTTGTTACAGAACAAGATCTTTCGGCAGCCGCCAACCTTCCGTCTCAATCTGTAACAGTTACGGGCCCAAACAGCCGCCAAACGTTACAGATTGAGACAAAGTCAGGGCAGCAGGGCGACGCCAGTCACATCCCCTACTCCCACTCCTGCTCGTAGATGTTGAGCGACTTCACGTACCGCCCCTGGGCGCCCATGATGTCGCGGACCAGGCGCAAAAAGAAGCTGACGCACGAGGTGTCAAAGCCGTCCTGCAGATCCTCGGGATGCACCGCACCCGGTCCATCGACCGCCGTGTCACTCAGGCGCGCGATGTCATACAGATAGAGCTGTCCCGCCGTCAGCCAGACATCTTCGATGCAGGCGAGGCGCACCGCGATCGCGCCGTCGCTCCAATGCTCCTTTTGCACGATATGCGGGTCGTAGACATCAAAGCGACGGTCGGCACGCGTATCCTTCAGCGCAACCATGCCGTTCGCAGGATCCTTGTCCAAAATGCCAAAGCGCGAGAAATACTGCGTGTCGCGTACCTGCTCGAGCCGCTTGAGCGAGGCAGGCGAAAGCGATGCCGGCGGTTCGTCAACATACAGCTCGAGCAGCGTCTTGCCATGGCGATAGGGGCGCTCGAAGAGCAGCCAATCGGTAAATGCCATGTTGTAGGCCATGATTTCGTTTTGCGAAGGCTCGGTGCAATAGCTGAGCCACGGGTCGACAATGATCTCGAACTGTTCGCGTGCCGGC
>URKU01000055.1 GCA_900548515.1 uncultured Collinsella sp.
GGGTCAGCCCGTGGGAGGCCAGGGCGCCGCTGACCGGTGGACGGCACCGAGCCGTCAATCGACTTGAAGAAGGGGGAGGCCTCGCGGCCTCCCCCTTTTTTTGTTTAAGTCAGATCTAACAAACTCGCTGTGTTTTATGACCCTCGTTTGTCGCATCTTCCGTTAACGGGCTACAATAACTTAGTCTGTGCAATATGGAGGTGAACATGGCTGAAGCTGGTATCGGCGTTGATATCGTCGAGATTTCCCGCATGAAATCAATCCTTGAAAAGACGCCGTCGTTTGCTCGGCGTGTGTTTACCGAAGAAGAGTGCGTATATTGCGACGCTTCATCGCGTCCTGCGGCGCACTATGCGAGCCGTTTTGCTTCTCGTGAAGCGGTTCTCAAGGCTCTTGGTACGGGCTTTAGCCAGGGCGTCGGCCGCAAAGACGTCTCGGTAACGCGTGATAACCTCGGAAAGCCTAAAGCAGTGCTTTCAGGTCGAGCGCTCAAGATTGCTCAAGAGTTGGGTGTCGTTGAAGTTGCGCTTTCCATTACCTTGACGGGTGATTTGGCCGTAGCCAATGCCATTGCGATCACCGAGGATGCTCGACCTAAGCCTAAGGAAGAAAAGGTGAGCACCAAGGAACGCGTTGCACAAACGTTTAAAGAGGCTCGCTCGGTTTTAGATGAGCTTGAGCAACTGCAAAATTCAGCTTTAACGGAGCACCTGGGCGATGCTTCGCGAGATACGCTAGGAGCATAGATGAAACCGGTTTTGAGTACCGAGGAAGTCGTTCGTCTCGAGGATATTATCGAACGCGAAGGAACTTCGAAGGCCGAGCTTATGGAACTGGCGGGTGAGTTTGCTGCTCGTGAAATTCTAAAACTCAATCCCGATCGCGTCCTTGTTCTGGTCGGTTTTGGCAACAACGGTGGCGACGGTTGGGTCGCGGCTGATATTTTGAGTCATAAGGGCGTTGACGTGGATATCGTGTCTCCGGTTGAGCCGGATGAGATTCCTGCCGCTCTGGCTCGCCATGTTGCCCGCCGTACCGCCGGTCGTGACGTGCATGTGTGTGTCGGTCCCTCGCGAGATGAGCTTGAGGTTTTGATCGATAAGGCCGACGTTGTTGTTGACGCTATCTTTGGTACCGGTTTCCACGGTGACCTGCGTGCACCGTTCTCCATCTGGATTCCGACAGTTAACGACTGCGCCGACCATGTGGTGTCCATCGATGTTCCTTCGGGTCTGAATGCCGAAACCGGTGTTGTCGACGATGACTGCATCCGTGCCGAGCGTACGGTCACGATGATCACGCCCAAGATCGGACTCTACAGCGCTGATGGTCCAGAGTACGCCGGTGATTTGGTGTGCGGTGGCCTTTATGATCGCCTTGATGAGGTCATCGATGATGTCGACCATGCCGCCGAGATTGTCGAGCCCGGTGACCTGGTGGATTTCTTTGCTCCGCTGCCCACGAATATCGATAAGTATTCTCGCGGTTCTGTCCTTATTGTTGCCGGCTCGGCGCAGTATCCTGGCGCTGCCATTATGGCCGCCAAGTCTGCTGCCCGCGCGGGTGCCGGCTATGTGGCTGTCGCGACGCCCGATGCGTGTGCCAATCTTATTCGTATGGCACTTCCCTCGATTCCGGTTTTTGCTATTCCGTCCGATTCCCGCGGCTCTTTTGGTGCCGCTGCTCGTATGACCGTGTGCGAGATTGCAAAGAAGTACGGCTGCGTACTGTGCGGTCCCGGCATGACGACGTCTGCCGGCGCCATGCAGGTGGTTTCGGGCTTGTTGGAGCTTGATGTGCCGCTGATCCTTGATGCCGATGCGCTCAACTGCCTTTCTAAGATTGCTATCGACGGTATCGATAGCAACCCTGAGATGTACCGCCGTGAGCAGCCACTCGTCATGACGCCGCACTATCGCGAGCTTTCGCGCTTGGTTGCCGGTGACGAGGTTAACGATCTGGGGACTGCAATTGCGGCCGCGCAGAAGGTTGTCTGGGCTGCTGGCTCCGACAATCTCGTGGTTATTGCCAAGGGGCCGACGACGGCTATCTGTGGCGTTGAGCGCGTGCTTTTGCCGCTCTCGGGTCCGGCGTCGTTGGCGACTGCCGGTTCGGGCGATGTTCTTGCGGGCATTTTGGCTGGCACACTGGCTACCATGCGTGATGAGATGGATCGCTGGGAGCTGCTGTATTCGTATGCCGTTGCGCTTCACAGTTACGCGGGTTTTGCCGCGGCGACGGAGTACGGTGAGAAGAGTGTTATTGCGACCGATCTGATCGACTTGATCGGTCCTGCCATGGAATTGGCGGCAAAGGATGCACTCGATGATCTGGGAATCATGGACGAAGGGTCGGATGACTAATCATGAATAAAGCCGATTTGACGCGCTGGTCCTGGGTCGAGATCGACCGCGGGGCGCTCCGTCGCAACACGAGGGCCTATAAGAACTTGTTGAATCCACGTCAGCGCCTGTGCTGCGTGGTCAAGGCCGATGCTTATGGTCATGGAGCTGTTGAGTGCGCCAAGATCATGTATTCGGCCGGTGCCGACATGTTTGCCGTGGCGACGGTTAACGAGGGCGTTGAGCTCCGACAGGGCGGGATTACGAAACCCATCCTCATCCTAAGCGAGCCGCCTATCGAGGCCATTCCGACGTTGCTCGAGTTTGATATCATGCCTTCGGTCTATACGTCTGACTTTGCTCTTGCGTATGGCGAATGCGCCGTCGCGGCGGGCAAAGTGGGCAAGTATCATCTCGCCATCGAGACGGGCATGAATCGTATCGGCGTTCACTACACACAGGTGCTCGACTTTGTCCGCGGTATAAATTTCCATCGCGGTATTCAGTGCGACGGCGTATTTACGCACTTCGCCACGGCCGATGAACCTTCGGGCTGGGACTACAAGCTGCAGTGTCAGCGCTTTACCGAGGCCGTTCAGGCCATTAAGGATGCGGGTTTTGAGTGCGGTATCGTGCACTGCGCCAACACGCCGTCCTCGATGCTCGACCCCTCGATGCATTTTGATATGATTCGCGCCGGCGTTGGCTTGTATGGCATGCAGCCGTGCGAGCTGAGTGGCCGCGTGATGCAGCTTGATCCCGTTATGAGCGTCCATGCGCGCGTGACGCGCGTGGCACACCCTGCGATGGGTGAGGGCGTGGGCTACGGTTTTACCTACCGCGTACCGCGTACGCGCGTTCAGATCTGTACGCTGCCGATCGGTTATGCCGACGGCCTATCGCGTACACTTTCCAATCGTATGGATGTGCTGTATCGCGGCGAGCGCGTGCATCAGGTTGGCAATATCTGCATGGACCAGTTTATGGTCGCCATTCAGTCCAACCCGGCACACGAGATTCCCGAGGCCGAGTATGGTGACGAGATGATCATTGTCGGCCGCGATGGCGATGCCGAGATCACTATGGACGAGATGGCCCGACTGCGCGGAACGATTAACTACGAGGTCGCCTGCGGCTTTGGCATGCGTCTCGACAAGGTCTACGTGTAGGAGCCGCTATGGGCGTCATGCACATCCCCGGCCATACCCATCAGGCACCACGTGAGGTCGCACTCGAGGAAATTGAGGCCGTTTTGGGCGATTGTCACCTCTGCCAGCTCTATCAGTCGCGTCACAATATCGTGTTTGGCGTGGGAAGCCCCCGCGCTCGCGTGATGTTTATTGGTGAGGCGCCGGGCCGCAATGAGGATTTGCAGGGCGAGCCCTTTGTGGGGGCGGCAGGCGAGGACCTCAACGGCATTTTGTCGCTGGCGGGGCTCAAACGCGAAGACGTCTACATTGCCAACGTGCTTAAGTGCCGCCCGCCGGGAAACCGCAATCCGCGTCCCGAGGAAGTGCTGGCTTGCTCGCCGTTTTTGCGTGAGCAGATTCGAAGCATCTGGCCTGATATTATCGTGACGCTCGGCAACCCCGCGACGCACTTTGTGCTTAAGACCGAGATTGGCATTACTAAGCTGCGCGGCAGGTTCCACCAGATGGGGCATTTTGTAGTAATGCCCACTTTTCATCCGGCAGCAGCGCTGCGCAATCCGGCGTGGCAGGAGCTACTGGAGGAAGACTTTAAGATGCTGGGCGACTATCTGGAGCGACATCCCGCACCAGAGGACGCCTCGGAATAATAAGGAGCATATATGTCCCTGGAGCGCCTGGGGGTAGGTACTTACAAAACGACTTGCGCTGCCGATACGGAGTACTTTGGCGAGCTAATTGCACCGTGCCTTGAGGACGGCGATGTGCTCATCCTGACCGGTGGCCTGGGAGTGGGCAAAACTCACTTTACCAAGGGCGTCTCGCGCGGGCTGGGCGATGAGCATATGGTTACGAGTCCTACGTTTGCGCTCATGGCCGTTCACGATCAAGGTCGTATTCCGCTGTTTCACTTTGATCTATACCGCCTGGAGCATGCCTACGAGCTCGAGGATACGGGCATTTTCGATGTGCTGGGCTATGAGGGTGCTTGCCTGCTGGAATGGGGCGAACAATTCCAGGACGAGCTGACGGATGAGTATCTTTCGGTGACGCTCAAGCGTGATGAGGGCGACAGCGATGTGCGAACGATAACACTTGAGGCGCACGGTGACCGCGCAATGGAGCTTTCCCATTTGATTGATAAGGCTGTACAAGATGAGCTTGCATAACGACAACGCGCTGGTGGTGGCGCTCGATACCTCGACCGACATGCTTGCCTGCGCGGCAAGCTGGATTGATGGGCAGACGGGCGAGACGAAGCTCGTGAGCGGCGACCACATGTGTCGCCGTCACGCCAACGTTGAGCTCGTGAATACCGTTGATGGCGTGCTGGCTCAAACCGGTCTGGATCGCAGCGATGTTGGTTGCTACGTGGTCGGCCGCGGTCCGGGGTCGTTTACGGGTGTGCGCATCGGCATCTCCACTGCCAAGGGCCTCGCACGTGGTGCCAATGTTCCGCTGCTGGGCGTGTCGACGCTCGACGCTTGCGCTTGGACGGCGTGGAAGGCTGGCGTGCGCGGCAAGCTTGGTATCTTGGCCGATGCTATGCGTGGTGAGGTATATCCGGCGCTGTATATGCTGGTCGATGAGGGTCCCGAGCGTCAATTTGAGCGCGAGCACGTGGTCAAGGCCGCCGTGGCGCTCGATGAGTGGCGCCAAGCAGCGGACTGGGACCAGGTTCAACTGACCGGTGACGGTCTTGTGCGCTATGGCAAGCTGCTGGGTGAGGACGAGACCGCCCGCTGCGTGGAGCGCGACCTGTGGTGGCCTTCGGGCGAGGGCTTGCTGCTCGCGCACGCTGCGGGCGACGGCGATCCGGCCCGCGTCCTGCCGATTTACACGCGCCTTTCGGATGCCGAGGAAAACGAGCGCAAGCGTCTTGGTCTTGCCGAGAGTGCGCAGAGCGAAATTACGGGCGTTGCCGATGAGCTCGCCGGTCGTCATCTGCAGTTCCGTCCCATGGGCGCGGCGGATGCCGAGGGCGCGAGCGCGCTGGAGGCTGCCTGCTTTGAAGGTGCCGGACACGAGGCGTGGACGCCGGGCATGTTCCTGTCCGAACTGGGCGAGGACGTCGCTGCGCCGCGTAGTTGGTGGGTGGCACACGACGACGGCAAGCTACTGGGCCTTGCCGGCGGTATGGTCGTGGACGGTGATGTGCAGATTCTGGATGTCGCCGTCGACTCGGCACATCGCCGTGAGGGCATTGCCCGCAAGCTGCTGTCGCATGTGAGCTATGATGCCCAGATGCTCGGCTGCACCACGGCTTCGCTCGAGGTCGAGGACGGCAACGAGGGCGCTATTGCGCTCTATGCCTCCCTGGGCTTTACCGAGGCGGACTGCCGCCGCGGTTACTACGGTGTTGGCAAAGATGCCATCGTCATGACGGCGCCGCTGCCCTTGGTGCTCCCGGTCGACAACGCTTCGCCCGAGCCGACGGCGGCTGAGCAGCGTGTATGGCCGCTACCTGCACCCGAGCGCACCGTCGAGGAGCGCGCCGAAATTGAGCGCCGTCGCCTGGTGCTTGCCATCGAGAGTTCGTGCGATGAGACGGCTGTGGCGATTATCGACGCGGACGGTAATATGCTGGCCAATCAGGTTTCGACGCAGATTGATTTTCATGCCCGTTTTGGCGGCGTAGTGCCCGAGATCGCTTCGCGCAAGCACGTTGAAGTTATCGTGAGCGTCGTGGACGCGGCGCTCGAGGATGCCGCGGCATCGCTTGGTCTTGAGGGCGGAGCCATCGCGCCGAGCGAACTCGCCGCTGTTGGCGTGACACAGGGTCCGGGCCTGGTGGGCGCTCTGGTGGTGGGCGTCGCCTTCGCCAAGGGCTTTGCCTATGCTGCCGGCAAGCCGCTCGTGTGCGTCAATCATCTTGAGGGTCATCTGTTTGCCAACCTGCTGGCGCAGCCCGATCTCAAACCGCCGTTTATCTTCACGCTCGTCTCGGGCGGTCATACCATGCTTGTTCACGTCAAGGCGTGGGGCGACTACGAGGTGCTCGGCGAGACGCTCGACGACGCCGTGGGCGAAGCCTTTGACAAAGTGGCAAAGGCGCTGGGCCTGGGCTATCCCGGCGGCCCCATCATCTCCAAGCTTGCCGAGACGGGCAACCCCAAGGCGATCGATTTCCCCCGTGCGCTTAACAGCAGGGGGGACTATCGCTTCTCGCTTTCGGGTCTCAAGACGGCGGTGACGCTCTACATCGAGCAGGAGACCAAGGCCGGACGCACGATTCATCTGCCTGACCTGGCGGCTTCGTTTGAGGCCGCGGTCTTTGACGTTCAGTACAAGAAGGCCAAGAACGCGCTGCATGCCACCGGATGCAAGGAATACTGCATCGGCGGCGGCGTCTCGGCTAATCCGCATCTGCGCGAGATGATGATCAAGAAGCTTGGGCGCCAGGGCATCCGCGTAACGGTGCCGCCTCTCTCGGCATGCACCGACAACGCCGCCATGATCGCGGAGGTCGCCCGCCGTAAATTCGACCGAGGAGAAATCTCGCCGTTCGACGTCGACGCCGATCCGAACATGACGCTGTAGTCATACGGGTGTGGTCCCCGACCGGAGGGGCCGGATATAAGGTTTCCTGCTCTACAGTCCTGCGCAAGACGAAGGCCACATTAAGTGGCCTTCTTTGCGTGCGGAACTCGCGATAAACCTTATATCCGGCCCCTCCGGCCGGGGACCTTTCTGTATCGATATAGCTTCTGAGCTGGTTTGGCGTCGACAACGTCCAGCAAGGTTAACAAACCAGCGTCGAATTTCCGGCGTTCTTTAGCTGAAAGAAACCTACCTGATAATCGACTCAATATCTCGGCTCTTATATAGCAGTCGGCGGACTTCCATAACGTCGTCGATGACGACATAAAAAACCATGTAGTTACCAACGTAGAAGCGGTAATACGGGTGCAATCGCCTTCTTGTCGAAGGGTATGTTGGCGACATGGTTGGACTCTTGAGATGCTCGAGTATGCCTGCTTCAACATTGTTGACAAGCCTATTTGCTGCAGCGGGGTTATTGAGATCAAAGGCGATATATGACGCTGCTTGGCTGAGGTCCTCCCAAAATAGGGGAAGATAGCGGAGCTTATAGGGCCTGTTCATTGAGACCGCCGTTGAGCATTTTTCTGACAGAGCCAAAGACATCGTCGTGTGTATAGCGAAGTTGCATGCTGGCAGCCTGACGATCGGCGGCATCAAGGGCGCTCTCGATTGTATTGCTCAGCGACTTGTACTGCTCAAAGCTCATGACGACCATAGAGCCCCGCCCGTTTTTAGTTAGAAAAACCGGACCCTCTTGTTCGACTTCGCGTTCAACGTCCGGGTAGTGATTTCTAAGATCTGAGACTGGCCTAATATTCACAGCTACCTCCTGAGCTATCAGGATATTATCGTGATTATGATAACAGAGTTGAGATTTGGGATGGGAATTCCTCGGGGGCGGGGCGGGCGCCTGCCGCCATATATGAACTTTATCGCGAGTTCCGCACGAACAGGAGGCCACTTAATGTGGCCTCCGTCGTGAGCAGGACTGTCCGAGCAGGAAAGTTCATATATGGCGGCAGGCGCCCGCCCCGCCCCCGAGGAGCATCTCTCAAGCAAAAACTGTCGTTGGGTAAAGTCCGAGGTCAGTGGCGTTTTATACCGAGAAATTCAAAAAGTTGAAAATTCATTACATATTTGCGTTGACTTTAGGTAACTAAAGTTTCATACTCCTTTTCAACCACTGGGGGATGTGAACACGCACGGATCGTTCACATCATGATTGAAGAGGATTTCTTAGACATGTTCACGCATCAGCTAAACATTATCAGCGTAGTAATTATCTGATGCGGGTTAGCACATACAGCTAGCCCGTACGATAACGGGCGGCTGATGAAGATGAGGGCCGTCGAGCGCAACCGACGGCCCTCATTTTTTATGTCTGAGTAGTTCTTTTTAGAGGAGGAAATGTAATGAACGGAGTTTTGCTCATGGTTGTGGCTGCAGCGGTGCTTGCCTGCGGCTATCTGGGCTACGGCCGCTGGTTGGCCAACAAGTGGGGCGTTGACAAAGAGGCCCTCACGCCGGCCAAGCGCATGAAGGACGGCAAGAGCTTCTCGCCCGTCTCCGCCTTCACCGCGTTCTCGCACCAGTTCAGCTCGATCTGCGGTGCTGGCCCTGTCACGGGTACGATCGTCGCCATGGCCTTTGGCTGGCTGCCCGTCGTGCTCTGGGTCCTCGTCGGCGGCATCTTCTTTGGCGCCGTCCACGACTTTGGTGCCCTGTACGCCTCGATGAAGAACAACGGCAAGTCGCTCGCTCAGCTCATCGAGAAGTACATCGGCAAGACCGGCCGTCGCCTGTTCCTGCTGTTCTGCTGGCTGTTCTGCATCATCGTCATCGCCGCCTTCACCGATATGGTCTGCAAGACGTTCATGTTCACCCCGGCCGTTGACGCTTCTGGTGCTGCTACCGGTGCCGTCGACTTCACCAAGTCCTATGCCGCCGGCTGCGCTGGTACCATCTCCATCCTGTTCACCTTCGTCGCCATCGCCTTTGGTTGGGCCCAGAAGAAGTTCAACCTCACCGGCGCTGCCGAGTTCGTCACCGGCGTGGTCCTTATGGTTCTCATGTTCGCCGTCGGTATGCAGTTCCCGGTCTACCTGGATAAGTTCCAGTGGTTCGCCGTCGTCATGGTCTACCTGGTCTTCGCTGGCGCTATGCCCATCCAGATGCTCAAGACCCCGCGTGACTACCTCACTTCCATCATGATGATCGTCATGATCGCCTGCGCTGTCCTCGGCATCGTCGTCCTGGGTGTTCACGGCCAGGCTACGATGACCGCTCCGGTCTTCACTGGCTTCTCTGGTGCCTCCGGCATGATGTTCCCGGTCCTGTTCGTTTCCGTTGCTTGCGGCGCTCTCTCCGGTTTCCACAGCCTCGTTTCTTCCGGTACTTCCTCTAAGCAGGTCGAGAAGGAGCAGGACGCCGTCAAGGTCGGTTACGGCGCTATGGTCGTCGAGTCCTTCGTTGGCATCCTTGCCATCATCGTTGCCGGCATCATGTTCTCTGACATGAACACCGCCGGTACCGGCGCCCTTAACGCCGGCGTCGCTTCCACCCCGTTCCAGATCTTTGCCGCTGGCATCTCCCGCGGTATGCAGGCCTTCGGTGTTGACGGCACGCTCGCAACCGTCTTCATGACCATGAACGTCTCCGCTCTGGCCCTGACCTCGCTCGACGCCGTCGCCCGCATCGCCCGCACCTCGTTCTCCGAGTTCTTTGCCCAGACCAACGATGCCCTGGCCATCGAGTCCAAGGCCGGCTACATGAAGGTCCTCGGCAACCCCTGGTTCGCCACGGTCGTTACCCTGCTTCCCGGTCTCGCCCTCGCTTTTGGTGGCTATGCCAACATCTGGCCGCTCTTTGGTGCTTCCAACCAGCTGCTCGGCGGCATGACCATGATCACCCTCGCCGTGTTCTGCAAGTGCACCGGCCGCAAGGGCTGGATGCTCTACGTGCCCGTCGCCTTCCTGCTCTGCTGCACCTTCACCTCGCTGGTCCAGAGCGCCATGGGCTGCATGACCGCCGTCCAGGCCTACGGTTTCTTCGGTACCATCCCGGCTACTGCCACCACGGCCGCCGTCTCCGTCGCCGCCACCAAGGGCCTGCAGCTCGTCTTCGCCGTCCTGCTGATGGTCCTGGGTCTCATCGTCGCCGTCAACTGCCTCAAGGAGTTCTTCGGCAAGGAGGCTGGCTCCATGCCCGACGAGGAGCCCGAGTGGTCCGAGATGGGCAAGGCCGAGTACGGCCGCGCCGCTGCCGCCGAGGCTCCTGTCGACGCCGAGGCTGCCAAGGCCTAGTCAGCTTGATGGGCTAGCCGTTCCATCCATATGACTCGGAAAGACCGGGTCCGCAACGACGCGGACTCGGTCTTTTTTCATGCAAAAGCGGGCGACGCCCGAGTGTTCTCGCAGATGTTTTGCGTGGATAAGGGCGCGCGTTGTACCATATAAACGTATATGTGTACATATGAAAGGGGCCCCGTGGCCAAGACGGTATATTCCGATAACCAAAATAATGTCGATGCCCTGGCTGAACGTCTGAGCAGCCAGACGTCGCTTTCTGCCGAGCGTGCCAAGCTGGTTGCCTACGACCTGCTCTGCCGCAAGGCGCTCAAGATTAAGTCGAGTGCGCTGGCGCAAATTTTCCGCTCCGTCGATAAGGAATGTGACACCAAGGCGATGCGCGATGAACTTATCGCGGCAAATATCGTGACCAAGATCGAGGGTAGCGGCATTAACGGGCGCCCGGCGTTCTATACCATCAATGCCGAGATTAACGATGCCCAGGAGCGGCCCGTCGAGGTTGCCGAAGAGGCCGTCGAGGACGTTGTCGAGGCGCCCGCTTCGGTGGAAACGGCTCCGCGCGAGCATGTCGATACCGACGAGCTGCTTGACGAGAGCGTCGTTCGCGCCTTTACGGCCAAGGCCGGCCGCGGCGGTTTTGGCGGGGGTGGCAAGCGCGATGCGCAGCGCCGCGCCCAGCAGGAGCGTTTCCGTCGCGCCGTTGCTCAAAAGGGTGAGACGGATGCCGAGGCTGTTGAGACCGAGGTTGCTGCCGAGTCGCAGAAGCCCACGAAGGAGCAAAAGCCCGTGGAGGCCCAAGAGCCCAAGCGCCGTCGCGGTGCTCACTTTAAGGCTGCACAGCAGGATGCCGCGCGTGAGGTTGAAGAGTCTTCTGAGGTTGCAGACGATGTTGAGGAGTCTGCCAAGAAGGCTCCGGGTTCATGCCGTCCCGGACGTGGTTTTGCGGGGCGCGCGTATCCCGTAAGGCGTCAGGAGAAGAGCGAGCCGGCTTCGACCACTCAGGGCGAGAAGGACGAGAAGACCGTTGAGCCGGCGGCTCGCGAGCAGAAGCCTGTTGAGCCGCAGCTTGAGGTTGATGCCGAGGCCAAGGGCCAGCAGCCTACTGATGAGCAGGCGGAGCAGGGCGCGTCGAGCAAGCCTCGCCGCCGTCGCCATCGTGGGGGCCGCAGTTCCCATGCCGAGACTGCAACCGAGAAGACCACGCCGCAGAACGAGGATGCGAAGGCCGAGGTTTCTTCGGGGCAGCCTAAGCGCCAGCCGGCGAAGGAGAGCAAGTCCGTTCGTCCGCAGAAGCAGGCGTCTATGCCGAAGCACGAGCGCAATTCCCAGGGCGATTCTAAGCGCAAGTCTCAGAAGAAGCCGGAGTCTGCCGCAGCAGATACTGCTGCCCAGCAGCCCAAGTCGTCCGTCCACGGCGAGGTCTCGGCGTTTGCCCTTGCCCGCGTTTTAGGCAGGCAGCTGCTCAAGGTTGTCCCTACGCCTACGGCGCTCTCTAAGATCAAGGAGCAGCAGACACAGATCGTAAAGGTCGAGGGCAAGGACGGCAAAAAGGCTCCGCAGCGCACTCAGCACAACGAGATGTCCAACCGCAAGATTGCCGAGGAAATCGCAATCATCCAGGCTTGGATCGAGCAGAACCGAGGTGCCGATACGCCGGTTGCCTCGCGCCGCCAGCGTGCCTACCAGATCTTTAACGACGAGAAGGCTTTTGACGGCAAGCACGGTGAGCGCTTGATCAGGCGTATGACCGAAAAGGGCATCAGCATGCAGGCGATCAAGGTCGCCCCCAATCGCCCCGTGCACTTTACGGGCTTCTTTACGCTGGGTGCCGACAAGCCGTTCATTATGGTCGAGAACCTGGACACCTACGACGAGATCGTCAAGCTGCTGCGTGGCCGCAAGCACGCCAAGCTCTTTGGCATCAAGGTGGGCGGCGTGATTTTTGGCGGCGGATGCAAGGCGAGCGTCTCGCATGCCTTGGACGATTATCTGGCCGAGATTGGCTATCGCTTTAACTACGTCTACTACGTGGGCGATATCGATCGCGAGGGCGCGCGTATCGTCGAGCAGACTCGCAATGCCAATGTGGTTGAGATTCGCCTGCATGCCGGCATGTATCGCGCTATGCTCGCCGAGCATAAGCGTCGCGTGAAGGCCGGCGGAGAGTGCGAGCCCGCGGCTGCCAACCAGGGTGTGCCGCAGAACCTGGCAGCGACGATCAAGGATCTGCCCATGGTCACGCGCGTGCAGTTCCGCAACGTGCTGCGCGAGGGCGGGCGCATTCCGCAGGAGATCCTGATGACCGCAGACTATCGGGATGGCGACTCGGGAAGCTTCGACCGCATGCTGAACAATTAGATTCCGCCGGCCCCGGGAGAGCGGGGACACCGGCTTAGGTTTCCTGCTCTACAGTCCTGCTCACGACGGAGGCCACATTAAGTGGCCTCCTGT
>URKU01000056.1 GCA_900548515.1 uncultured Collinsella sp.
CGAGCTGTTCATTCAGATGATTCCGGCAGATGCGAAGACTGACGCCGCGAAGGTCATCGGTTAGGGGCCATCATGGTTATCAAGACAATCCTGATTTTCCTTATTGCCCTTTTGGGCTATTCCGAGTGGCTGACCGGTACGAGCTACCTCCAGCGCCCGATTGTGCTCGGACCTCTGGTTGGCCTTGTCATGGGCGACATGGTGACCGGCACGATCATGGGCGCCACGATGGAGCTTGCCATGGTCGGCGCCATCTCGGTCGGCGCCTATAACCCGCCCGATACGATTTCCGGCACTATCCTGGGCGTATCTCTTGCCATGCAGGCCGGCGCGGATGCTTCGGCGGCCCTGACCCTGGGCATTCCTATCGCAACGATCGTCCTGGCGCTCGATACCGCCCTGGGCCAGCCGGTGATGCTGCTGCTGGTGCACCGTATCGACAAAAACGTCGAGGACGGAGACACCAAGGTCATCACGCGCAACATGCTCATCGCCGGTTACGCGCAGAGCTGGTGCGGCCTGCTGATTATTCCCCTGGCATTCTTCTTTGGCGCCGATGCTGTTGCCAGCCTGCTCAACATCATCCCCGATTTCGTTCAGACCGGCATGGGTGTCGCCGCCGCCTTCTTGCCCGCACTCGGCTTTGCGATGCTGGCGCAGATGATTATGAACAAAACGGTGGCTCCGTTCTTCTTCGCTGGCTTCTTCCTCGTCGCCTACTTTGGCATTAGCACGACGGGCGTGGCGATCTTTGCCGCGATCATCGTCGTCGCGATGACGGTTTTGGGTGATAAGAAAAAAGCGGAGCAGCCCGCAGTGGCAACCGAGGATCCTGCGATTGGGAGTGGGTTCGATGAGTTTTAAGTTTGAGTCTTCTTACGACGGGCTGATTTCCCGCGCAGACCTTAAGAAGCTGTTCTGGCGCTCGATTCCCTATGAGCATTCCTGGAACTACGAGCGTATGGGCCATATCGGCTTTATGTGGGCCCTTATGCCGATTCTTCGCAAGCTGTATCCGCAGGATGCGGACTTTAAGGCCGCCCTTAAGCGCCATATGGAGCTCTATAACGTCACGCCGTACATCTCGACGCTCCCCATGTCCATCGCCGCTGCAATGGAAGAGGTCAACGCTACTGACGATAGCTTTGACACGAGCGCGATCTCAAATGTCAAGCTTGCTTTGATGGGACCGCTGTCCGGTGTGGGCGATGCCTTCTACTGGGGCACGCTGCGAATTTTGGCAACGGGTGTCGGCACGTCGCTGGCGCTACAGGGCTCTATTCTTGGCCCGATTTTGTTCCTGCTCGTGTTCAACGTCCCTCACTACATCATCCGTTACCTGCTGACGTTTGTGGGATATCGCTTTGGCTCGGACATGATCAGCAAGGTCCAGGAATCGGGCATTATGGACACGATCGTCAAGATGGCCTCCATCATGGGCGCCATGGTGATCGGTGCTATGACCATGGAGATGGTCACCGTGGACATTCCGCTCATGGTCGGCGCGGGCGATGGTGCTCAGACGCTGGCCGAGCTGCTCAACGGAATCTTCCCGGGCTTTGTCACGATGGGGCTGTTTGGAATCGTCTATCTCATGCTCAAGAAGAAGATGAATCCGCTGGTCATCATGCTCGTGATCCTGCTCGTGAGTATCGCCGGCGCGTTCTTTGGAGTGCTTGGTGTTCAGTAGGGCATCCGTCATAATGAGAATAATGTAAGAGGGGGCGTCGCGCACACTGTGCTGCGGCGCCCTTTTGCCGAAAGGTGGACAAGATGGAGTATCCGCAGCTTGCCGTCATGAATATCAGCCATCGTTATTTTGACCTTGAGGAATTCTTTTCTTCGGCAGCGGCCTCGGGCTACACGTGTTGCGAGCTTTGGACCGGGGCGATGCATCTGTATGTCGATTGCCATGGATACGATTCGCTCGGGCAGGTGCGGGAGCTGTCGCAGCGGTATGGGGTTCGGATTGTGGGGCTTTGTCCCGAACAGAACAACCCCAAGCCGTGGAATATCGCGGCGCGTGGGAATGAGGCGCGTGCCCGCACGCTCGCGTACTTTAAGAACGTTGTGGATATCGCGGCGGAACTTGGAGCCGAGCAGGTCATGGTCTCGAGCGGCTGGGCATTTTTGAACGAGCCGATCGAGGACGCGTGGGGTCGCAGCGCCTCGATGCTGCGTGCGATTGCCGAGCATGCGGGAGAGCGCGGCGTGCGACTGGTGCTCGAGGCCCTACAGCCGGTTGAGTCGATGATCGTGAACTCGGCGGCCGACACGAAGCGCATGATCGAGGCAGTTGATCATCCGGCACTTAAGGCGTGTCTGGATTTGGGCGCTATGGCGGTGGCAGGGGATACCATCGACGATTATTTCGATCTGCTTGGCGAAGATGTCGCCCACGTGCATTTTGTCGATGTTGCGGCAGATGGCACGACGCATCTTGCCTGGGGTGACGGCGACCGCGATATGCGCGCCGACCTGGATAGGCTGGTGGCGCGCGGCTATCGCGGAGTTGTTTCGGCCGAGACCTATGACGGGCGCTATTTCGCCGACCCCGCAGCTGCCGATGCGCAGGTAATGGCAGAGTATCGTCGTGCGATTGGCGCCTAGGCGGGTTTGGGTTGCGTCGATCTGCCCTATGTTTCCAAATGAATACGGCGTGAGCGGCTGCGATGGATTTTCCCCGCAAACACTCTAGTATGCTAAAGTACCCAGAAGACCGGCGGAGCTATGCCGGTCTTCTGTTCTATACGAAACACAGCATGAGGAGGCTCACCAGATGACGGCCACACCGTGGGGATTCCGGGACATATTGCCCGAGGAGGCTCAGGCGCGCGAGGAGATTGCGCTGACGGTGAAGGGCTGCTTCAGGGGGCATCATTACCTTCCGGTCGAGACGCCGCTGCTCGAGGACAAGGGTTCACTCGAGGAAGGTGGCCGCATTGCGGACACGCCGTTTAAGCTCTTTGACGATGATGGCCGCCTACTGGTGGTCCGTCCCGACAACACGTTGCCGATCGTGCGTCTGATTTCGACCCGCATGCGCGCTGCCGACCTGCCCCTGCGCCTTCGCTACGAGGCGCCGGTGGTTCGCGAGTGCCAGCGCAATGCCGGTGGCTCGCGTCAGTTTACACAGCTGGGCTTTGAGCTTATCGGTGCGGGCGATACCGCGGGCGATGTCGAGATCGTCTCGCTCGTGGCCGAGGCCGTGCGTAAGTTGGCGCTGCCCGATGCGCGCATTATCGCAGGTAGCGTGCGTCCGTTTAAGGAACTGCTCGCGGCGTGCGAGGATCGCGAGCTGGCCGCCGAGGCCCTGCGCTGCGTGCACGCCAACGACTTTGTGGGCCTCGATGCCCGCGTGGCGGCAAGCACCGAGTCCGATGCCGTCAAGGCCGCCATTAGCGAGCTGCCGCGTCTGCACGGCGGTGCCGAGGTACTCGACCGCGTGGACGCGCTGCTGGAGGCCGCCGGTATCGTCGCGCCGCTGACGCGCGAGCTGCGTGCCCTGGTTGAGGGCCTGGCACCCGAGGACGCCCAGGTGCTGTCGTTCGACTTCTCTATCATGAACTCTTTCGATTACTACACGGGCCTGGTCTTTAAGGCTTATGCCGGCGGACTGCCCGATCCGGTCGGTTCGGGCGGACGCTATGACTCCATCTTTACCGGCGCATTTGGCGACGGTATCGAGGTACCGGCGGCGGGCTTCGCCTTTTCGCTCGAGCGCCTGGAGGCCGCGCGCACCTCGGCCGAGGATGCCGCTTCCGACGGCGATCACGCCGCGGGCCGTGGCGCCGAGGGCCCGCTGCGCATCGCTGTGCCCAAGGGCTCGCTTAAGGCCGACACGCTCGACGTGCTCGAGACCGCGGGCTTGGACGTCTCTGAGCTGCGTGACCCCGGCCGTCACCTGATCGTGCGCGGCCGCGACACGCGTGCCGGCAAGAGCGCGGTCGGAGATATCGAGTTTGTCATCGTGCGTCCCAGCGATGCGCCTGCCTTTGTGGGCTGCGGTGGTGCCGATTGCGGCATCTGCGGTTGGGACTCGCTCATTGAGGCAGACCTCAACCTGCTGCAGCTGGTCGACCTGGGTTACGGCCTGTGCACTTTCATTGAGGCGGAGCCCGCGTGGCGCGCTGGTCAGGCCGAGCGCAACTATGTCCGTCGCGGCTCTCTTCGCGTGGCCACCAAGTATCCGCGCATCGCGAGCGCCTGGTATGCCGAGCGCGGCGTGAACGCCGACATCGTTTCGCTGCACGGCAACATCGAGCTGGGCCCCATCGTCGGTATGACCGACCGTATCGTGGACATCACCGCCACGGGTGCCACGCTGCGCGACAACGACTTGGTCATCACTGGTCGCATCATGGACTGTACGGCCCGCTTCTTCGTCAACCCAGGTGCCGCGCGCATGGATCCGCGCGTTCGCAACCTGGCGGATCGCCTGGCTGCTGCCGTGAAGGACAAGCATTTTGAGCCCGTCGCGGGCTCGGCACAATAGCGCGAGCGCGCACGGGCGCCCCAACGTACGGGCTGCGGGCCGATTGGCACCGCCGCCCGGTCTCTCGTTTTTCGAACACAACCTCGACCGATAGGGGATACCGATATGAAGACCATCAAGCTTGCTCCCGGTGAGCGCCTCGTTACCAACCAGCTCAACCGCAAGGGCGTGCTGCCGCAAAACATCGTCGACGCCGCCCGCGATATCGTGGCCAACGTGCGCGCCAACGGCGATGCCGCAGTGCGCGATTACTGTCAGCGCTTTGACGGTGTTGAGCTGCAGAGCTTCCGCCTGCCGCAGGAGCAGATCGATGCCGCGCTCGAAGACCTCGACCCCGCGTTTGTCGCGGCGCTCGAGAAGGCCGCGCGCCAGATTCGCGAGTTCCACCAGCGCGAGGTCGAGCAGAGCTGGTTTACCACGCGCGCAGATGGCACGATGCTCGGCGTTAAGGTGACCCCGCTCGCGGCGGCCGGCATCTACGTGCCGGGCGGTCGCGCGCAATATCCCTCCACGGTGCTCATGAATGCCATTCCCGCCAAGGTTGCCGGCGTCAAGCGCGTGGTCATGGTGACTCCTCCGCAAAAAGATGGCCTGATCAGCCCCTATACGCTCGCGGCTGCCAAGCTCGGCGGCGTGGACGAGATCTATATGGTGGGCGGCGCTCAGGCCGTGGCCGCGCTGGCGTACGGCACCGAGACCATTCCGCGCGTCGACAAGATCACCGGCCCGGGCAACGCCTTTGTCGCCGCGGCCAAGCAGATTGTCTCGGGCGACGTGGGAATCGACATGGTCGCTGGCCCTTCCGAGGTCTGCGTACTTGCCGATGCCACGGCCAAGCCCATGGTGGTCGCGGCCGACCTGATGGCCCAGGCCGAGCACGATCCGCTGGCAGCCTGCTATCTGGTGACCTGCGACGAGCAGTTTGCGCGCGAGGTCGAGGCTGGTATCGACATTCTGGTAGCGCAGTCCCCGCGTGCCGAGATCACACGCGCCTCGCTCGATAACGAAGGCACCATCGTGGTGGCCGCCGACATGGCTGCCGCCGTCGAGGCCGTGAACACCGTGGCGCCCGAGCACCTTGAGCTGCACTGCAAGGACGCGATGGGCCTGCTCGGCGGCATTCGCAACGCCGGCGCCATCTTTGTGGGCGCCTGGAGCTCCGAGCCGCTCGGCGATTATGTTGCCGGCCCCAACCACACGCTGCCGACCGGCGGCACGGCCATGTTCTCCAACCCGCTTTCGGTCGAAGAGTTCGTTAAGCGCTCGAGCGTCATTTGCTATACGCCCGAGGGCCTGCTCTCCGACGCTCCCGCCACACAGCGTCTGGCCGAGGCCGAGGGCCTGTGGGCGCACGCGCTATCCGCCGCCCTGCGTCGCCGTGTGCTGGAGCAGGGCGAGGATGCCGTGAGTGCCGAGTCTCTGGCCGCGGCCGACCTGACCAAGGTCGCTTGGCCGGGTGACGCTGTGGCGACGGTTGCCGAGGGCGTTGACCTGGCGGCTGCGGGCGCGGATGGCGTTGGCGCGACCGGCGAGGAGGCCTAACATGGCCGAACTCACGCCGCGCATGAAGGAGCTCGTCCAGCCCTACCTGGCCGGCATTGAGCCCTATGATCCCAACTTTACGCCCACGCGCATCAACCTTTCGGCCAACGAGAACACCTATCCCGTGCCGGCCGGCGTGCGCGAGGCGATTGATGCAGCCCTGGCTGCCACGCCGCTCAACCGTTATCCCGACCCCATGTCCAACGACCTGCGCGATGAGCTTGCTGCTTGGCATGGCGTGACGCGCGAGAATATCTGCGTGGGCAACGGCGGTGACGAGCTGCTCTATAACTACTTGCTGGCGTTTGGCGGCGCGGGGCGGACCCTGCTCAACTGCCCGCCGTGCTTTAGCGAGTATGCGTTCTTTGCGTCGCTGTGCCAGACCGAGGTGCGCGACGTGTGGCGCGACCCGGCGACCTTTGAGCTCGACCAGGCGGCGGTGCTTGCGGCGGCTCCCGAGTGCAATCTGGCGATCGTGACCTCGCCCAACAATCCCACGGGTGACGTGGCGCCGCTCGACTTTGTTGCGGCTCTGTGCGATGCCTGCCCCGGCATGGTGATGGTCGACGAGGCCTACGTGGAGTTTGCCGACGATTCGTTTGGCGCGGCCACCACGGCGCAGGGGCTTATCGCCGAGCATCCCAACCTGGCGATTCTGCATACACTGTCCAAGGCGTTCGGCGCCGCCGGCACGCGCCTGGGCTATGTGATCGCGGCGCCCGAGGTCATCGACGTGTTCGCGGCGATTCGCCAGATCTATTCGGTCAACGCGTTGAGCCAGGCGGCGGCGCTTGCCTGCGTGCGTGCCCGCGATGCGTACGCGCCCGTGGTGGCACAGGTCGCATCCGAGCGCGAGCGCGAGTTGTGTGCCCTGCGCGCAATGGCTGCCAAGGGTCTGCCCGTGGAGGCGTGGCCGAGCGCGGCGAACTTTGTGCTTGTGCGCACGCCGCATGCCACGCGCGTGCGCGAGCGTCTGCGCGACGAGTATTCAATTTTGGTGCGCGACTTTAGTTACGCGCCGGGGCTCGCGGACTGTCTGCGCATTACCGTAGGCACCCCGCAGGAAAACGACGAGGTGCTGGCCGCGTTTGCCGCGCTGGTGAAGGAGGAGATGTAGATGGACCGCTATGCCGAGGTGACCCGCAAGACGGGGGAGACCGACATTGTCGTAAAGCTCGACCTGGACGGATGCGGCGTGTGTGATATCTCGACCGGCGTACCGTTTTTCGACCACATGCTCAACGCTTTTGGCCGCCATGGCCTGTTCGATTTGACGGTGCACGCGGTGGGCGACGTCGAGGTCGATGCGCATCATACCGTCGAGGACACGGGCATTGTGCTGGGCGAGGCGTTTTGCCAGGCGCTGGGCGACAAGGCGGGCATTACGCGCTTTGCCGACGCGGCGATCGCCATGGACGAGACGCTTGTGATGGCTGCTGTTGATATTTCGGGCCGCGGGCAGGCCTACTGCGAGCTGCCCGTGCCGACTGAGCGCGTGGGCAGCTTCGATACCGAGCTGGCCGTCGAGTTCTTCTACGCCTTTGCGCGCGATGCCAAGCTCACGCTGCACGTGCGCGAGCTGGTGGGCGGCAACTCGCATCACATTATCGAGGCCGCCTTTAAGGCCGTGGGCCGCGCGATGCGCCGCGCCTGCGAGCTGGACCCCCGCGTGCAGGGCATTCCCAGCACCAAGGGCTCGCTGTAACCGCCACAAAGGCAAAAACCACTACGAAGGTGCCTGTCCCCTTTGTGGTGGTTTTGGACGATGAGATAAGGGAGGGGTCGCGTGGGCGAACCGAAGATCGTGGTGGTCGACTACCACAAGGGCAACTTGTCGAGCGTTGCGCGCGGGCTTGCGCGCGCCGGTGCCGCCGCCTGCACGTCGGACGATCCGGAGCAGATCCGCAACGCCGACGGCCTGGTCATCCCGGGCGTGGGCGCGTTTTACGACGCGATCGCCTTTATGCGCGAGGGCGGCGAGGCGGACGCGGTGCTCGACGCCGTTGCCGCCGGAACTCCGCTGCTCGGCATCTGTCTGGGCCTTCAGTTGTTTTTTGAGCGCGGTGACGAGGGCGTGCTGGCGGACGAGGGCGCGGACGCGGACGACGATGCCTCCGAGCAGGCCGGCGGTTCCTGGGTCGATGGCTTGGGCATTATGCGCGGCTCGTGCACGCGCCTGGAGTCGAGCCGCCTTAAGGTGCCGCACGTGGGCTGGGACCAGGTGCACATGACGCCCGCCGGTGCGGCCGATCCGCTGCTCGCCGGTTTTGCTGAGGGCGCCAACATGTACTTCACCCACAGCTACGCGGTGGCAGACGACGCCGATGCTGCCGACGTTCTGGCGCGCACGCACTACACGCGGAGCTTCCCGTGTATCGTGCGCCACGGCAACGTGTGGGGCTGCCAGTTCCATCCCGAGAAATCCTCTGCGCTGGGTCAGCGCATTCTTAAGAACTTCGTGAGCATCGTCGAGGGGGCCGGCCGATGATTCTGTTTCCCGCAATCGATTTGATTGGCGGCAAGGTCGTGCGCCTGGAGCGCGGCGACCGCAGCCGCTGCAAGGTATATTCCGACGACCCCGTGGCCGTTGCTCGCTCCTTTGCCGAGCAGGGCGCGAACTGGGTGCATGTCGTCGACCTGTCCGCTGCCTTTGGCGAGGACGAGGACGCGTGCGCTGCCAACTCGGCGGCGATTAAGGCCATCTGCGGCGTCGACGGTCTGTCGGTGGACGTGGGCGGCGGCGTTCGCTCGCTCGCGCGCATCGACGAGCTGGCCGGCTACGGCGCGCGTCGCATCGCACTGGGCACCGTGCTGGTGACCGAGCCGGGTTTTGCCGAGGTGGCGGCCCAAGGCTTTGGCGAGCTGCTGGTGGCAGATATTGCCGCCCGTGACGGCCAGGTCAAGGTGAATGGCTGGCGCGACGGCGCGGGCGTGGCGCTCGACGATGCCGTGGCGCAGCTCACGGAGCTGGGCTTTAAACATCTGGTGTATACCGATATCGCGCGCGACGGTATGCAGACGGGCATCGACGTGGCAGCATATCGCCACGTGGCCGAGGTCGCGGGCTTTCCCGTTGTGGCGTCGGGCGGCATCTCGACGCTCGACGATATCCGTGCGCTCGCCGCGGTGGGCGAGGGCGCTATTGAGGGCGCCATTACCGGCCGTGCGCTCTACGAAGGCAACTTTATGCTGGCCCAGGCGCTGGCCGCCGCCCGAGGGGAGGAGTAGCCCATGCTTACCAAACGCGTAATTCCCTGTCTGGATGTTAAGGACGGCCGCGTGGTTAAGGGCGTCAACTTTGTGAGCCTGCGCGATGCGGGCGACCCGGTGGAGCTGGCCCGCGCCTACGACCGCGAGGGTGCGGACGAGGTTGTCTTCCTGGACATTACCGCCACGAGCGACAACCGCGCGACGACCATCGAGATGGCGGCGCATGCGGCCGAGGAGCTCGCTATTCCCTATACCGTGGGCGGCGGCTTTCGCGACCTGGCGGGCATGCGCGCCATGGTTGCAGCCGGCGCCGACAAGGTGTCGCTTAACTCTGCCGCCGTGCGCGATCCGTCGTTGATTAGCCAGGCTGCCGCGGCGTTTGGCAGCCAGGCCGTGGTCGTGGCGATCGATGCCAAGCGCGTCGGTTTGCCCGGCGCATCTGGTGCCGACAAGTGGGAGGTCTTTACCGCAGGCGGCCGCAACGCCACGGGTATCGACGCGGTGGCGTGGGCCGAGGAGGCGGCCCGTCGCGGCGCCGGCGAGATCTTGCTCACCAGTATGGACCGCGACGGCACCAAGGCCGGCTTTGACCTGGCGCTCACCCGCGCCGTGGCGCGCGCGGTGCCGATTCCCGTCATCGCGAGCGGCGGCGTGGGCACGCTCGAGCATTTTGCTGAGGGTGTGATCGAGGGCGAAGCCGACGCCGTACTGGCGGCAAGCGTCTTTCACTTTGGGACGTTCAGCATTCGCCAGGTGAAGGAGTATATGGCGTCGCAGGGCATTCCTGTGAGATTGGACTTCTAATGCTGCGGCTTGTCCAGGCACCCGACCTTCCGGCTCCAACCCTCCTCGCGTACTTAAGTACGCGTCGTCGGGCTTGTCGCTCGGAATCTCGGGCACCTGGACAACCCTCGCCGACCGGCGATGTTTAAATTGGGGAATTGAAATGAGAGAAATTACTACTCCAGCGGATCTTAAATACGACGCCAAAGGATTGATTCCTTGTGTGGTTCAGCAATATGACACCGGCGAGGTGCTTATGGTTGCTTGGATGAACGAGGAGTCGGTGGGGTTGACGCTCAAGACCGGCACCACGTGGTTTTGGAGCCGCAGTCGCCAGGAGCTCTGGAACAAGGGCGCGACGAGCGGCAATATGCAAGCGGTCAAGGAGCTCTGGGCCGACTGCGATAGCGATACGCTGCTGGTCAAGGTTGACTCGCCGGGCCCGGCTTGCCACACCGGCAACCGTACCTGCTTCTTTAAGAAACTCGCGTAGGGCGGGCGCTCGATTAGACGCTCGGCCACCAGAAAGGATTGAACTATGGGTGTGCGCACCGCAAACATTCAGGATGGAAATATCGGTGAGACGCTGACAGGTCTGGCCGAGGTGATTCACGGTCGTCGTGATGCATCGCCGCAGGAGAGCTATACCGCCCGTCTGCTGACCGACGTCGAGGACGAACTGCTCAAGAAGCTTGCCGAGGAGGCGAGCGAGGTGATCATGGCCTGCAAGGATAACGATCACGATCACATCCGTTACGAGGCCGGCGACCTGATCTACCACCTACTCGTGACGCTCGAGCGCTACGGCATCACCCTCGACGAACTGGCCGGCGAACTCAATGCCCGCCGCCGCTAGTCGTTTAAGAACGTCCCAACGACTAATCTTAGACGAGGGGCGTGGACTCCCATTCTCCGGTGAGGTGGGGGATGTCGAAGGTTCGATAACCGCAGTCGTAGGCGTGGGCTTGCGCTTCGCGGATATTCCAACAGATGTCACAGGCGCGGTGCGCGTCCGAGCCAAAGGTGATTGGCACCTCGGCGTGGGCGAAGCGGCGCAACAGCCCCGTCGAGGGGTAATAGTCGTCGAGGCCCTTACGCGGCGCGGCGGTCGAGACTTCGACACGGCGACCCGTGTCGTGAGCGCATTCGGCCATCTGCTCCCAAAACGGTGCCGGATCAAAATCGGGCGCAAAGCCCTCCTTCGAAAAGCGCATGACCAGGTCGGGATGGGCCATTACATCAAAGTTGAGTGAGCTTTCGCAAGCACGGCACCAGTCGTCGACGTAGCGCTCCCACACGCCGCGCACGCCCAGGTTTTCCCAAACATGCAGGTTGGTATCGTCGTCGATCCAGCCACAAAGCGAATCGGGCGTATTGGGGCGAGCGACGCTCTCTGTTCCCGCCGTGCCCGCGGCGCCGGCCATGATATCGCCCGGGTCGCCAATCCAATGCACGCTGCCCAAGCGCACCACGGCGCCCTGGGACCAGCGCTCAACCAAGGGTTCGCAGCCTTCGTACCAATCGCATTCAAAGCCATAGATAAAGTTGAGCTCCGGCGCAATCTGCGCGGCGAGCTTGCGGGCGTCCTCAAATGCCAGACGATGTGCCGGCAAGTCGCCCTCGACGACCTGCACCTCGCAGTTAGCATCCATGCTGGCAGGCAGGGTGAGGTGGTCAGTCGAGACCATAACGCAGCAGCCGGCGGCGGCAGCAGCGCGGACGTTGTCCTCAAACGAGGCATGGCCATCCGAAAACGAGGTATGAGTATGGCAATCGATCAGCGGGCAAGCAGACATGGCGACTCCTTTGCATTCGGCGAATCCGCTCCATTGTAATGGCGCGACCCCTGACGCGTTGGGCACGCCGAGGGTCGAAATCGACTGGAAAGGGCAGGCGGCGCGCAAGGGCTGCCGCACGACATCGACCCTGCCTCAAAACGTGTACGTCAGCCTCCAAAACCGACAAAAAATGACATGTTTGGAGGCTGACGTACATGTTTGGATGAGGGCGAGGACGGCGACGGACGAAAGTCACGCCTGTGCCACGTCCGATGTGCTAGCGTTTGGATGAACAAAACGAGCCCGTGCGGAAAGGAGCCGGACCGTATGCAATGCGATAGCACATCTCCGCTGTCTCGCGAGACCGATGCGCCCGAAACCATCGTCAAGCTGGAATGCGATATCGATGACGCGTCGCCCGAGGTGCTTGCCTACGCCGCCGACCGTCTGCGCGGGGCAGGCGCCCGCGAGGTGCACTGGCTGCCGCTCTATTGCAAAAAAGGACGCCCCGGCTGGCAGCTGCAAGTGATTTGCTCGCATGAGGATATCGAACGCCTGCAGACGATTATCTTTTTGGAAACCACGACCAACGGCATTCGTCGCCAGGTCATGGAACGCGTCTGCCTGCCACGCCGCTTTGAGCAGGTGACGACGCCATGGGGCGAGGTGTCCGTCAAGGTGGCCACCCTGCCCGACGGCAGCGAGCGTGCAGCGCCCGAGTACGAGGACTGCGCCCGCCTTGCCCGCGAGCACGGTGTGCCGCTCCAGCGCGTGATGCAGGCGGCACAAGCCGCGGCACTGCGATTTGAGTAACGCGGCCGGTGGCGACATCCTGCGCCCAGCCATATCAACCCCATTCGAAAGGATCTCCCCATGAAATACCTCATCGCCTCCGACATCCATGGCTCGGCATATTGGACCGAGCGCCTGGTCGCCGCCATCGAGTCCGAGCAGCCCG
>URKU01000057.1 GCA_900548515.1 uncultured Collinsella sp.
GTTTGACGCGTTGCGAAATGAGGGCATAGACGATGATGTGGTTTACCGCCGACCTACACCTGGGCGATACGAATATCTTGCACGATATGGATCGACCGTTTGATTCGGTCGAGGAGATGAACCGCAGGGTCACCGATGCCATTAATGAGTGCGTGGCGGCGGACGACCGTCTCTATATCTTGGGAGACTTTACCTATCGTTTGCCCCTAGCGGACGCCGTGCACCTGCGCGAGCGTATCGAATGCAAGAATGTGACGCTCATCTGCGGTAACCATGACGGCGACTGGGAAGATCCCGACGCCCCGCAAATTTGGGAAGACGTGCGCGATTACCTGGAGGTTGCTCCCGGCTATGCCAAGGGCCATCGTCTGGTGATGAGCCATTACCCCATGCTCAGCTGGAATGGTAAGGCGCGTGGTGCCATCATGCTACACGGGCATATCCACAGCAGAGGAGACCGCACCAACGTGCGCAATCGCGACCGCGAACGTCCTATCTTTCGCTACGATGTCGGCCTCGACGCCAACGAGTACAAGCCCGTAAGCCGCGACCAGATTCTTAGCTTCTTTGGGCTATAGGGCGCCAGAACCACCACAATAGGGATAGGCACCTTTGCGGTGGTTCCGGCGCCGTTGCCATTATGGCGGCGGCGCCTTTTTTGTCCGTGCAGCGCGGTAGAGTGTAGGCGGTTGAAATTTGCGTTCATCGAGGAGCTGCTATGAATGAGATCAAGTGCCCGCATTGTGGCGAAGTCTTTAAGGTCGATGCGTCTGGCTATGCGGATATTGTCAAGCAAGTGCGCGATGCCGAGTTTTCGCGCGACCTGGATGAGCGTGTGAAGGCAGTCCAGCGCGAGGGCGAGCAGGCGCTGGAGCTTGAGCGCTCGCGTTTGACGGCTGCCTTGCAAAAGGCAGAGTCTCAGCGCAACGCTCAGCTTATCGAGCAGAAGAACGCTGCAGCTCAACAGCTGGCACAAGAGGTTGCCAAGCGCGATGCTGAGCTTGCCGAGCTGCGCGCCAAGCTCGAGGGCGCTGCCGCAGAGCGCGAGAGTGCAAGCCAGCGCGCGGCGGTTGAGGCCCGTGCCGACGCTCAAAAGGAAAACGCCGAGCTTCAGCGAGAAATCGACAATTTGCGTGCGCAGCTGGAGCGCAAAGATGACGAAGCTAAGCTCGTCGAGTCGGCGGCGCGCAACGCTGCTCAAAACGATTTAGCTGCACGTGATGCTCAGATTGCCGAGCTACAGGCCAGGCTTGCCGCGGCGGACAAGGCCCAGGAGATGGCGCTTGCCGCCGCTGCGGCTGAGTCGCAGCGCGAGCTCGATGCCGCTCGCAGCGAGGCCGAGCGCGCGCTTACTGACTATCGCGCGAAGGTGCAAGAGAAGTTTTCCGCCGCAAAGGCTCAGTCCGAGCAAGAGGCTGAGGGTCTGCGCGCCCAGCTGCGCGAGCAGGAGCTGATGGCAAAAATGAACCTGTCGGAGGCGGTCGCCGCGGCGGAGCGAGAGCGCGATGAGGCGCGTGCCAAACTGACGAGCGAGCTGGCGGTGCGCGATTCTCGCGAGGAACAGGCCAAGGCGGCACACGAGCTCGAGCTTGCGCAGGCCAAGCGCGCGAGCGATGACCTGATTCGCTACAAGGACGAAGAGATCGAGCGCCTTAAGGACATGAAGGTCCGCCTGTCCACCAAGATGGTGGGCGAGTCGCTCGAGCAGCACTGCGAGACCGAGTTTAACCGCCTGCGCATGACGGCGTTTCCCAACGCGTACTTCGAGAAGGACAACGATGCGTCCGAGGGCACCAAGGGCGACTTCATTTTCCGTGAGTGCGACGCGAGCGGCAACGAGGTCATTTCGATTATGTTCGAGATGAAAAACGAGAACGACGAGACTGCGACCAAGCATAAAAACGAGGACTTCTTTAAGAAACTCGATCACGATCGTCGCCAGAAAGGCTGTGAGTACGCGGTGCTCTGCACGTTGCTCGAACCCGAGAGCGAGCTTTACAACGCCGGCATCGTGGACGTGAGCTATCGCTACGAGAAGATGTACGTGATTCGCCCACAGTTCTTTATTCCCATGATCACGCTTCTTCGCAACGCCGCCATGGGTTCGCTGCGCTATAAGCAGGAACTGGCGGAGTACAAACAGCAGAATATCGACGTCACGAACTTCGAAGCCAAGATGGAGAAGTTCAAGAATGATTTCGGTCGCAACTACGAGATCGCGAGCCGCAAGTTCCAAACGGCGATTGATGAGATCGACAAGACGATTAGCCACCTGCAGAAAACCAAGGAGGCGTTGCTGTCCTCCGAGAACAATCTGCGCCTAGCCAACAAGAAGGCGGACGATCTTACGATTCGCAAGCTCACGTGGGGCAACAAGACCATGAAGGCCGCGTTTGACGAGGCGCGCGGGGCTGCGACAGAGACAAACGATGAGCCAGCCGAGGCGGATTCGTATGAGGTCGAGGGTGCCGAGTAAGGCATAGCGTATAGTGCAAAAGTGGGGCCGCTGGCGATATTGCCAGCGGCCCCGTTTCGTTCCGGTAAGTTCGGCTAGTCTTCGAGCAGGTCCTCGATAAAGCCGACACGGTAGTTTTTGAAGATGACCTCGCCGCCGTCTTGCGTGGCGTCCAGGTCGACATCGCCCATGATGCCAAAGTCGTGGTCGCCATCCTCGTCGGCAAAGATCTGGTGCACGTGCCATACGTGCGCGGTCTTCTCGTCGGACTCGTCAATGGAAAACATCGCGGCGCTGCGGGCATCTCCGTCGGTGAGGATTTCCTCGTGCTGCTCGTGGTAAGCGTCGAGTGTTTTTTGCCAGCGGATCTCGCTCATGCCCCAGTCGTCGTCGAGCTCGCCCAGGTCGCGAACGTGCTCGCGGGCGGCAAGGGTCACGCGGCGGAAGAGCGCGTTGCGCACCAATAGCGTGCAGCCGCGACGGTCCGCCACGACCTCGTCGATGCCCTGCGGCGGCGCAGCATCGAGGGCTGCCGGGTTGCCGGCGTTCTCCCACTCATCCACCAGGCTCGAGTCCACCGAGCGCACCACAAAGCCCAGCCACGAGATAATGTCGCGCAGGCGCTCGTCGCGCTTCTCGATGGGCACGGTGCGGTCGAGTGAACGGTAGGCCTCTGCTAGGTAGCGCAGCAAAATGCCCTCGGAGCGGGCGATGCCGAGCTTTTGGATATAGCCCTTAAAGTCGCTCGCGCTCTCCAGCATGTCGCGCAGGACGCTCTTGGGCGAGAGCTGGTAGTCGTTGGCCCAAGGTACTTCTTGGCAGTACTTGTCGAAGGCGGCATCGAGCAAGTCCTCGAGCGGCTTTTCGTAGGTGACGTCCTGAATGCGCTCCAGACGTTCCTCGTACTCTATGCCGTCGGCCTTCATTTCGGCCATCGCGCGGTCGCGCGCGGCGCGCTCCTGTGCGCGCAGCACCTGCTTGGGATCCTCGAGCGTTGCCTCGACCATCGAGATCAGATCCATGGTATAGGTCTCGCTCTCGGGGTCGAGCAGCTCCAACGCGGCAAGCAAGAACGGCGAGAGCGGCTGATCGAGTGCGAAGTCCTCGGGCAGATCGACCGTCAGCGCGTAGTCGATGTCCGGCGCGGCGTCAGCCGGAGCGTCGGGCGCGGGCGGCACCTCGGTGCGAACGACGACGCCGGAATCGATGAGTGTGGCGAAGATTTCGTCGGCGCGAACCTCGAGCTTGGCCTTTTCCTCGGGAGTCTGCAGGCTCGTTTCGATGAGGTCGTGTACGCGGGCTCGGGCATCGCCGCCCTGCTCGACCACGCTAATCACCATGGAGTGTGTGATGCGAAGGCGCGGCTTGAGCGTCTCGGGCTGCGTCTCGATCAGGCGCTCAAAGGTCTGCTTGTTCCAGGTGACAAAGCCCTCGGGGGCCTTTTTCTTTTTAATCTTGCGGAGCTTCTTGGGGTCGTCGCCCGCCTTGGCCATGAGCTTAGCGTTCTCGATCTCGTGCTCCGGGGCCTCGGCGATGACCATGCCCTCGGTATCGAAGCCCGAACGGCCGGCGCGACCAGCGATCTGATGGAACTCACGGGCGCGCAGGCGACGCATCTTGTAGCCGTCGAACTTGGTGAGCGCGGTGAGCACCACGGTGTGGATGGGCACGTTGATGCCGACGCCGAGCGTATCGGTACCGCAGATGACGGGCAGCAGGCCCTGCTGCGCCAAGCGCTCGACCAGCAGGCGATAGCGCGGCAACATGCCAGCATGGTGCACGCCGACGCCGCATCCAAGCAGGCGTTTGAGAATCTTACCAAAGGCCGTCGAGAAGCTCGTTCCCTTTGCTGCTTCTTTGATGGCCTCGCGCTGCTCCTTGCTAGCGATGCCAAAGTTGGCAAGCGACTGTGCCGTGGCAAGCGCGGCGTCCTGACTAAAGTGAACGATGTAGAGTGGGGCCTCTCCGCGGCGCATGGCGAGCTCGACGGTGCCCTCGAGCGAGGTCGTCACGTAGTCATAGCTCAGGGGCACGGGGCGCGGGGCGTCGACAACCAGGTCGCAAGCAGCGCCGGTGTGCTCTTCGAGAGAGGCGGCGATTGCAGTGACATCGCCAAGCGTGGCGCTCATGAGCATAAATTGCGTGTGGGGCAGGGTGAGCAGCGGCACCTGCCAGGCCCAACCACGGTCGGGGTCGGCAAAGTAGTGGAACTCGTCCATGGCCACGCAGCCCACATCGGCGTCCTCGCCCTCGCGCAGCGCATCGTTGGCAAGGATTTCGGCCGTGCAGCAGATGACGGGCGCCTTGGTGTTGATGTGCGTATCGCCGGTGATCATGCCAACGTTATCGCGGCCGAGCACCTGTACCAGATCGAAGAACTTTTCGCTGACCAGAGCCTTGATAGGAGCCGTATAGTAGCAGCGCTTGCCCTGTGCCATGCCCATAAAGAGCATGCCTAGCGCGACGAGCGATTTACCCGATCCGGTCGGTGTTCCCAAAATGACATGGTCACCGGCGGCTAGATCCATGAGGGCCTCTTCCTGGTGGTCCCACAGCTCAATACCGCGATCGCTCGTCCATTCAAAGAAGCGCTCGAAGGCCTGATCGGGCGTGAGCCACGGTTCGGGCTCGCTGCCGTCCTCGGGCTCCCACCAGGTGGGGGAGAGCGCGCCGAGCGAGCCGAATTCGGCTTCGGTTCCCGTGCCGCCCGAGAATGAGCTGGCGGCGCCGGCGCCGGAGACGGTGCTGGCGGCGGTATCTGTCGTGGTCTGTGCCATGTGTTTGCTTTCTCTCGCGATTGTCCGCCAACTATTATGGCGTAGCGGCGGCGCGGGGTGCCAGCGCGCGAGAAAATGCAGGAAATGGGCGTTCTGTCCGGCCGTTTGGTGCGGTTGCCAGCTAAGTGAGTAGACTTTTTGCGATGTCGCGAGCACATGGCTTTTGCGCAAGGGCTCTACCTGCGGTTTAGTTTTCGTTATTCGGGCTGTGCTTGGCTATTGCAAAAAAGTCTACTCACTTAGGTTTTGAGGGTTGCTTGCTGACGCCTATTTGCGCTTGTTTGCCGACACCGCGACCATCAGAGGTCCCTAGGACTCTTGCGGCAGGCGCTTCTTGCCTTTGCGGGCGCGGTTTCTAAAGTTCTCGACGGCCTCTTCCATGCCCAGAGGTACATAGGTGAGCTCATCGAGGTTGTCGGGCAGGTAACAGGCAAGGCTTTGCTCCTGCGCGCGGCCTGCTGCGAGCTGTTCATCGCTGGGCTGCGCACCGGGCGTGGCACAAATGCCATAGACGGCGGCACCTATCTCGCGCGTGCGGCATTCATATTCGGTCTCGGGAAGCTCGGGATGGTCGCGACGAACGTCGTCGCTTACCCAAAGCGTGTCGTAGCCTGCCGCGGCAAACTGCCCCAGGGCGTAGTCGCGCAATGGCTTGCTGTCGGTTCGCAGTGTGACGGTGGCGCCGACTGCAAAGAGCGGGCGGTAGAGCATCAGATGGTCGACATGGACGAGTCGTTTTTTAGCGTACTTGGCCTTGGGCTGCGGCGTGGGAAAGTTAATGGTGATGGCATCGAACTCGCCTGCGGCAAATAGCTGTGGCAGCGATGCCGCGCCTCGGGGCAGCACAAGCGCATTGGGCAGCTCCTGCTCGCAGATTTTCTGCGCGGCATAGGCGATGCAGATGGGCTCCTGGTCCATACCGATAAAGAGGGTGTTTGGCTCGTGGGCCGCGCGCTCTACAAGGTACGTTCCCTTGCCGCAGCCAAGATCCAGGTGAAGGTGTTCGAATGGCTTGCTGCCAACTGGCGCACAGGCTTCACGCCAATCTCCGGCATAGGCCTCGGGGTTCGTCTCAATCGCATCGGCGTAGCGCTCCAGGCGCTCCTCGAGCACAAAGTTCTTAGGCGTGCGAACGTGGACGGCTCCCATGAGGCTCCTTGGTCATAAATATGGAACGCATAGCTGCGCGTTCCGTCAATGGGTTGAAAGGGGGTGGGCATTATTTGCCCGAAAGATGCGGTACGGCTCGACGGCGAGTCGTCGGTGCCTACAGGCGCTTGAGGATCACATAACGGTTGAGCTCGCCGCTGCGACCGTCGGCATGGAAGCGCTCAAGCTCGCGCACGGGGACCTCGCCGCTCTTGTAGAACGTACGGACGCCGCGCACCAGGTCGGTGATCTGCTGATCGTCAAAGTGATGGCAATAGCGGTAGGCGTGGCGGTCGTTTTGCCAGCCGATGAGGTGGTCGCCGGCTTCAAACTGCGCGGAATCGTAACCTTCAAACGGCGGGGTGAGCTCGGCACGGGCCTCGGCGCGAACGGCCTTGCGCGCCATGCGCTCGTCGTTCATAAACTCCCAAAAGCTGATGGCGATGATGCCGCCCGGGCGCGTCTGGCGCACCAGGGCGTCGAGCACGCGTACGCGGTACTCGCACGACGGCACGTGGTGCATAAAACCAAAGCAGACCGAGATGTCGGCGAGCGGGGCGTCGAAAAGCACGTCGGGTGTCTCGGCGGGGTTGAGCTTCATAAGGGCATCGAGCACGTCGAGTTCCTGGAAGTGCAGGTTGGGAATGCGCAGGGCGTGACCGTGCGCATCGATAGCCAAATCCTGACACGAGTCGACACCATAGAACTCAAACGGGCAGCTGGCATCTGCCGAGGGGTTTGCGCCGTCGACGCCCTTGGCGGCAAGTGCGCCGCCGGCGGCAAAGTTCTCGAATCGCATATTGCCGCAGGCGAGATCGAAGACGCGGACGGGATGCTCAATCGTGGCGACATCGAGCTGTTCGAGCGCGATGTCCATGGTGCGCACCCAGCCGGGCCACGGGGCCTGGCGCGTATCGGAGAAGGAGGCGGAGTGCTCGCGATAGAACGTGTTGTTGAGCTGGATGAGCGATGAGGCGAAATCGCGGTTCACGGCGCGGAACTCCCTCCGTTGGCGGTGCGGAATTAACAGTACGACCATACTACCGTTAACGCCGCAACGGGGACAACCAAGCTACGGGTCATTGCTTTGTTTGGACACATTTCCGCAGCTCATATGCACCCGCAACCGACGGTTGTCAAAAATCTCACTAGAATAGGTGGCATGCTTTTGGCGGTGGCGGATAGATTTTTAACTGTGCAAGGCGCCTTAAGAAGAAAAACGGTCCGGCGGCACGGCTGGCATCACATAGGAGGAACCATGAATGTAGAAACTGCGCAGCGGCTCGCCGACCTTCGTCGCAGCAAGGGTTTTAGCCAAGAAGGGCTGGCACGAAAGCTGGGACTGTCGCGCCAAGCAGTCAGTAAATGGGAGCGCGCGGAGAGCTCGCCCGATACCGAGAACCTGATCTCGCTCGCCAAGCTCTATGGTGTGAGCTTGGACGAGCTGCTCAATCCGAGCGATGAGATTGAGGACGATATCGAGTTTGAGAACGAGGACCGTGCCCGTCAGCGCGAGGCCGAGGCGGCAGATCGCGCCCGTACCCATGAGGCGGCGGCACGTGCCACCGAGGCGGCAACACAGGCGAGTGACGCCGCCGCCAAGGCGGCGCAAGCGGCAAGCTGGAGTGCACAGGCCGCTAATGCCGCTACGGCGCAGGCGACGAGTGGCGGCGCAGTTGGCTCGACTCCGGTGAAGGGTCCGTTCCAGTCATTCCCGTATTGGGCCGTGTGCTGGCTGCTGTTCTTTTTACTGATGTTCCTGTTTGGTGCCGGCCCCTTTGCTGCGCTGATCTTCTTCACGATTCCCATCTATCACTGGGTGGCGCGTGCACTCGATGGCGATTGGGCGCGCGGGGATATTCAGGTTGGTCCGGCACCGGTGGCGGTCAGGGCCCAGGGGAAGGATACTTCTGCGGAACCTGATGCTGACGTGGCTACCGCGGCCACCGCTGAGCCATGTGCCAAAGAAGGTGACGAATGATGAAGCTTTCGCATGAATCCAAGCTGCGCCTGGGCGTCGGCATCGGAGCGTTTGTACTGATTATCGGGCTTGTTTTTGGCGTTTCGCGGACTTTGATTCATTTTGATGGCCCGTGGGATCTCGACGATGTTATACCCGGCTTGTCCGGTATGGACGATGTGGTTGATGACGACGATTTTATGAACGATGGCGGTAACTATTCCGCTCGGCCTCAGCAGCTTTCGTGTACGACCTTTGATGCCGATGAGTTTCGCTACCTCGATTTCGATATCGATGCGGCTACGGTGGACGTCAAGGTTGTTGATGGCAACAAGGCTCGCGTTATCGAGCGGGGACGCGTTGCCAATGGTATGGATGCCTCCAAGGCCGCGACGCAGAACATCGCATCCGTCGAGGACTCGACGCTCAAGGTTTCCCAGTTTGGAAGTGATGACGGTAAGGCAATTGACCGCTCGGTTACGGTTGAGCTGCCGCGCCGTGTTGCCGAACATCTGAAGGGAGTCAACGCGCACGTGGGCTCGGGTGATCTGCAGATTGCCGGTGTCACCTGTGATGGTTTCGACCTTTTCCTGGGTGCGGGAGATGTAGAGTTTGCGGGCAGCGTGACTGATGCGCTTAGTGCAGAGGTCGGGTCGGGCGATGTAACGTTCGAGCTCTGCCAGGCCCCCGCGAAGTCGATGGACGTGAGTGTGGGCTCGGGCGATGTGGAGATGACGGTTCCGAACTCGACGGGCTTTAAGGCGAGCCTCACCTTGGGCAGCGGCGACTTCGAGAGCGATTTCCTTCCGCTTGGCTACGACGGCGAGACCATTTTGAATCTTGAATTCGATAACGGTGACAAGTCTGCCACGTATCGTTTTGAGGTCGGTTCGGGCGACATGTCGTTTGATTCGGAGTAGTGAGGCAGACGAAAGCCTAGGCGAAGATATAGACGCGCTGTTTGATGAAGGCGCCGAAGCCGAGATCGGCTCCGGCGCCTTTGCCTTTACAATGGGGGCATGGAACAGATTATTTTGAACATACTCGAGGCCCTGCGTCGCGGCGAGACCGTGGACGACAAGGCGCTCGTCAAACTGATACATGCCGAGGCGCGCCGTGAGGGTGCCGACAAACGCGATTTGGCCAAGCGCCGCCTGCTGCCGTTTTACCAGCGGGTAAAACGTGAGGAGCCGGCCCGGTGGGCTGCGTGGAATGTCGATGCCGAGCTGGAGCGGCAACTGCTGCAGGTGCTGAGGATGAAGCCTCGTCGCACGGCTTCGGGCGTGGCGACCATTACCGTCATCACCAAGCCCTGGCCATGCTCGGGCGATTGCCTGTTTTGCCCTAACGATCTGCGCATGCCCAAAAGCTATCTGCACGCCGAGCCGGCGTGCGCCCGTGCGGAGCAAAATTGCTTCGATCCGTATCTGCAGGTGAGCGCCCGTTTGACGGCGCTTTCGCAAATGGGGCATGCAACCGACAAGATCGAGCTCATTGTGCTCGGTGGTACCTGGAGTGACTATCCGGAAGGGTATCAAACATGGTTTATATCGGAGCTCTTCCGTGCGCTCAATGACGATGCCGTCGCCGGCGTGGCGGCCAACCCCATGTTGGCGCGTCCGGGCATCAGCCGTGCCGAGGCGGGGCGCCTGCTCGACGATGCGCCTGCCGATGCCCTGCCGCCGGTGGTGGCGGAGCGCCGCGAGCGCTATCGGGCTGCCGGCATTGCGACAGACGAGGCTGAGCTCGCTGCCGGCGTTGCCGACGAGCAGGGGCGTGTGGATGCTTCTGTGGGTGGCTACAACCGCGCGGTGCGTCGTCTGTACGGCCCTGGTACGCCGTGGGGTGAGGTTGCCGAGTGGCAGACAGCAACGATGGAGGAGCTTGAGCGTCAGCAGCGCATCAATGAGACGGCGAAGCATCGCGTGGTGGGGCTCGTTATCGAGACGCGCCCCGATGCCGTAACGCCGCAGGCGCTTACGCTCATCCGCCGCCTGGGCTGCACCAAGATCCAGATGGGTATCCAGAGCCTCGACCAGCACCTGCTCGATATCAACGAGCGTCGCATTTCGGTGGCGCAGATCGAGCGGGCGTTTTCGCTTGCGCGCCTGTTTGGCTTTAAGATCCACGCGCATTTTATGCTTAACTTGCTGGGCGCTACGCCCGAGGGGGACAAGCGCGACTACGAACGCTTTATGACCGAAGGGGCCTTTATGCCCGACGAGGTCAAGGTCTACCCGTGCGCGCTCATCGAGGGCTCGCGTCTGGTGGGCTGCTATGAGCGCGGCGAGTGGCGTCCCTATACCGAGGAAGAGCTGCTCGATGTGCTTGCCGACGACATCGTGGTGACGCCGGCGTTCTGCCGTATCAGTCGCATGATCCGCGACTTTAGTTCCGACGACATTATGGTGGGCAACAAGAAACCCAACCTGCGTCAGCTCGTTGAGAACCGTCTGGCTGCTCGGGGTGATGGTGCGACGGTGCGCGAGATTCGCTATCGCGAGATCAGTACGGCGGGTGCCGACTTGGATGAGCTATCTCTTGATGAGGAAGTGGCGTACGAGACGCCAGTGACTTACGAGCGCTTTTTGCAGTGGGTGACGCCGCAGGGCAAGATCGCGGGCTTTTTGCGGTTGTCGCTGCCCGACCATTCGTTTGTTGCCGCGCATGCGGACGAGTTGCCGACGACGCCGGACGAGGCGATGATTCGCGAGGTGCACGTGTATGGCATGGCGGCACGCGTGGGTGACCAGGGCCAGGCGGCGCAGCATCATGGGTTGGGGCGTTTGCTCGTAGAGCGTGCGTGCG
Source organism: uncultured Collinsella sp. (assembly GCA_900548515.1). Classification (GTDB taxonomy): domain Bacteria; phylum Actinomycetota; class Coriobacteriia; order Coriobacteriales; family Coriobacteriaceae; genus Collinsella. The sequence continues at coordinate 11,150 of URKU01000057.1, forward strand.
AGATTGCCCGGGATGCGGGTTATGCGCGTATCAACGTTATTAGCGCGATTGGCACACGCGAGTACTATCGCCATCTTGGATTTTATGACCATGGCCTTTATCTGCAAAAGGAGCTCTAGATGAACAAGCCGAGTGTTTCTGCCGGCGTCGTTGCCGGCGTTGCTCTGGGAGCCGCGGCGCTTGGTGCGGCCGCTGTCGCTGTTCGTGCTGCCTGTCTGCAGGTTGCGCGAACCCGCAATGGGTTGGCGCGTGTGAAGCGCGTGCACGACGAGGGCGGCGACGAGGTCCGTGTGCTCGTGCAGGGCGGCGTCTACCAAAGCGCGAGCTATGTTGGCGATCGTTGGGCGGAGCCGGTCTTTGCGTACTATCGTGCATTTGACGATGTGTTTGAGGCCGAGGACGCAATGCGTGATGCTTACGGGCATGGTATCGACCGCATGCTTATGCTGGGCGGCGGCGGGTTTGCCTATCCTAAGTTCGCTCTGATGTCGCACGAGGGTTTGCGCATGGACGTCATCGAGTATGACGGAGAGATTACGCGCCTGGCGCGCCGCTGGTTCTACCTAGACGAGCTGGAGCGCGCGGCGGGCGATCGTCTGCGGGTGATAACCGCCGAGGCTCGTTCATATTTGGGCATTACGAGCGTGGGCCATCGTCGCTATGACGCGGTCGTGAGCGACTGCTTTGGCGGTGCCGAGCCTGTGCGCGAGCTGGCGACGGTTGAGGCGTTGCGTTTAGTGCGGGGCAGCCTGAACCCCGGGGGTATCTACGTTGCCAATATCGTGAGCGCAAACGAGGGGAGCGACGTGACGTTTCTGCGCGACTGCACTGCCACGGCACTCGAGGTATTCGCCCACGCCTGGGTGGTCCCATGTGGCGATGCGAAGTTCGGCGGCGAGGAAAACTACCTGCTCATCGCCAGCGACGGCAACTACGCCTTTGCCGAAGCCGTGCCTTTTGACGTCGACTTCCTCGGCACTGCCCTTCACGACAAGTAAGTCTCCCCGTCCCAAAAAGACTGGTTTTATGTGTGGTCGCGCCAGCCGAGAACGCGCTGCTTCATGCCTTCGGTGTCGAGCACGCCTTCGGCAAAGCCCTTGCGCACGAGCTCTTCGGGAACAAACTCGTCGTAGCGGTCAAAGTAAGGCACCTCGCCAGGATAGACGAGCTCGATGGGAT
>URKU01000058.1 GCA_900548515.1 uncultured Collinsella sp.
GAGCAGGCTGCTGCCGCCGAGACTGTCGCGCCCGCGCCCGAGGCCGCGCCCGCAGCCACCGAGGCCGAATCGGAGTCCAATGACCGCCTGGCCGCCATGATGCGCCGCAGCGCCCGCCGCGAGGAGGCCTACGTGCCCACCTCTCAGCTTCGCCGCTTTACCCTGCCCGATTCGGCGCCCATCATGCGCCGTGTCATGGGCTTTCTGTCCGACCAGGCTCGTACGCTCATCCATGCCGGCGTGTCGCGCGACCGCATCTGCATCGATCCCGGTCCGGGCTTTGGCAAGACGGCCAACGAGGACATCGTCATCCAGCGCGAGACCGCCAAGATGGCGTCGCTGGGCTATCCGCTCATGTGCGCCGTGTCGCGCAAACGTTTTGTGGGCGCCATCTCGGGCGTGACCGATGCCGCCGCGCGCGATGCCGCCACGTTTGGCGTGTGCCTGGGCGCTATCCAGGCCGGTGCCAACATCGTACGCGTGCACGACGTCACCGGCTTTGCGCAGTTCCTGAACGGTTACTGGGCTGTCGCCAAGCCGCAGCCGCGCCGTGCGTTTGTGGCCGTGGGCTCCAACCTGGGGCATCGTTGCGACAACATCCGCGCCGCGCGCGACATGATCGCCGAGATCCCGCTCACCTGCGTGTCCAATTGCTCGCGTATTTACGAGAGCGAGCCTGCCTACGAGACGCGCCAGGATGCGTTTGCCAACGCCGTCATCGAGATCAAGACCGAGCTGGCGCCGCTGGTGCTGCTCGACGAGCTTATGAAGATCGAGACCGAGCTGGGGCGTGACCGCTCCAAGAAAGCCAAGGTCAACGGCCCGCGCACCATCGACCTGGACCTGCTGTGGATGGACGGCGAGACCCACGGCGGCAAAAAGCTGCGCCTGCCGCATCCGCTCATTGGCGAGCGCGACTTTGTGCTGGTGCCGCTCGAGGACCTGATGCACGACCCGGCGCGGTTCTTCCGCTACAACGGCGTCGAGGTCAAGGAGCCCGAGGACCGCGTGGGCCATATCGTGGGCGAATTGGGGCGTATGTAGATGATCGAGATGAATGCTGTTGTTGCCGGTACCGAGCTTGACGCCGCGCGCGACGCGGGCCGCGAGGGTGCGTCCGCGGGCTGGTGCGCTTGGAGCGCGGGCGATGCTTCGCTGACGTTTTCGCTGGTCGTGCGCCCGGACGTGAACATGCATGCCTTCCACGGCCTGCCGTTTGTGGCGGCGATGGGCATGATGGATGCGCTTGTGGGCACGGCTTCGACGCCGGGGTTGGGCCTTGCCGGTAAGGTGGGTATCCAGTGGCCGAGCGATATCGTGTGCGGTGCGCCTGCGTTTGAGACGTCGCTCGCGCGTGTTGCCGTGAACGGCGGTGCCGGTGCTGCGGGCATGTTCGGTGCCGTGACGGTGGATATTGAGCGTTCGGCGCTGGGCGAGCTTGGTGTGGACGTGGCTGACGAAGCGCTGGTCGAGGAGTTGGCCGCCGCCGTGCTGACCCGTGTGGACACCTGGGCGGTTGTTGCCAACACGCCGCAGGGCGCTGCCGGTCCGCTGGCCCCCGTGTTGGGCGAGTACTTCGACATGGTGCCGCTGCTGGGCCGCCAAGTTGCGGCGGTGTCGCCCAACGGCTTGCCGCTTGCGGTCGGTGTGTTTGCGGGCCTGGACATCTGGGGTCGCGCGACCATTAAGACCGATGCCGGCGAGCAGGAGTTTCCGCCCGAGGCCGTGCGCATTCGCGGGCTGTAGCGCGGGGCGTTCGCGCCCAAAGATAGACATGACAACAAGACCCTCCTCGGCCTGTGCCGGGGAGGGTTTCGCCTATCTGGGGAATGGGTTGCCAGCGCCCTATTCCTCAAAACTGAAAAATTTTCGTTTTTGAGGAATAGGATTAAGGCAGCTCGGTCTTTCGCGAGGTATATTCGCTATAGAGCCTATTCCTCAAAACTGAAAATTTTTCAATTTTGAGGAATAGCGATAAAAGACCGCGAGGAGGCCCCAATGAAACTCATCAATAGAACGTCATATATGGACACGTTGACGAGCCTTATTGGCGTGCCGGACATCAAGGTCATCACGGGCATCCGTCGTAGCGGTAAATCAAAATTGCTCGAGGCCCTCCGCGATTACGTGGAGGCAAATCTGTCCAATTCGAATGTCATCCATATCAACTACAACCTCGATGAGTTCGAGAATCTGCTCGAGTATCACGCGCTGCTCGCCTATGTAAAAGAGCATCGAGTGTCCGGCAAACAAAACTTTCTGCTTATCGATGAAGTTCAGATGTGCGACGGTTTTGAGCGTGCGATCAACAGCCTCCACGCATCCGAGCAGTACGACATATTCATTACCGGATCGAATGCCTTTTTGCTGTCGAGCGATCTGTCGACGCTCTTTACGGGGCGTACGTTTGAGATCGAGGTTTTCCCATTCTCGTTTGAGGAGTATCGCCTCTATGGCGACGAGGGCGAGGTCGACCGCGACTTCGATGAGTACGCGAGAACCGGCGGTATGTCCGGCTCCTACCCTTATCCACTGCAGGAGCAGCGTTATCAATATCTCTCCAATGTCTTCAAAACGCTCATCGTGAGAGATATCGTGCAGCGGCATAACGTGAGAAACGAATCGGCGCTGCTGCGCATTGCCGATTACATGATGGACAACGTATCCAACATAACGTCGGCACGTAACATTACGGATATTTTGAACGCGGATGGGCTAAAGATAACGAACAAGACGGTCGGCACGTACATGGGGTGCCTGTGCGATGCGTTTGCCTTCTATAAAGTTCGTCGGTACGACATCCGCGGCAAAAAATACCTTAAGAGCGGCGAGAAGTATTACCTGGCAGACCACGCGTTCAAATACGCGCTGCTCGGTACACGTGATATGGATTGGGGACGCGTATACGAGAACATGGTGGCAATCGAGCTGCTGCGCCGCGGATACGAGGTATACGTCGGCGTGCTCTATAAAAAGGAAATAGACTTTGTAGCAATCAAGCGAAGCGAGAAGCTCTACATTCAGGTGAGCGACGACATCAGCTCGGATAAGACATTTGAACGCGAGATTTCACCACTGCTGAGCATTGGCGACGCGTACCCCAAGATGATTCTCGCCCGCACGCATCACGAGGCCACGGACCGCAATGGGGTGCAGATCGTGGACCTGGCGAGGTGGCTGTGCGACGAGGCCTAGCAGAAAGCCCTATTCCTCAAAACTGAAAATCTTTCGATTTTGAGGAATAGGGCCGATGCGTTGCCTAGTTCGCCGCTCGCGCTCGTGCTCGACTTAAGCCCCTGTCCTATCCCAGCTCCTGCATGCGGCGGTAGATTTCGCAGATACCCTTGATGGTGAGCTGTCCGTCGACCACGTCGAAGGCATCGGTCGAATCGGCGACGATGCTGGCGAGACCGCCCGTGGCGATAACGGTGGCATCCTCGCGGCCCAGCTCGCGCTTCATGCGCGCGACCAGGCCCTCAGCCATGGCGGCGGCGCCCGTTACGGCGCCGACCTTGATGCACTCCTCGGTATCGCGGCCGATGGCGTGCTCGGGCGCCTCGAGCGGCACGCTGGCGAGCTTGGCGGCACGGGCGGCAAGCGCGTCCATGGAGATGCGGATGCCCGGCGCGATCGCTCCGCCAATGTAATAACCGTCCTCATCGATGACGTCGATATTGGTCGCGGTGCCAAAGTCCACCACGATTGCCGGCGCGCCGTAGAAAGTCTCGGCCGCAACGGCGTTGGCGACGCGATCGGCACCTACGGCCTGGGGGCGCGCCGCGCGCAGCTTGGTCACCGCGGCCGTCTGCGGCCCGATGACGATGGCGTCCGCGGCAATGCGGTCGGCCACGGCGTGCCACTCGCGCGAGAGCTGCGGCACCACGCCCGCAAAGGCGATTGCGTCGACCGCATCGAGCGAAAGGCCGTACATCTTAAAGAAACCCATCAGGCGCACGTGGATCTCGTCGGCGGTATAGGAGCGGTCGGTGGGCATACGCCACGACTGCACCAGCTCGTCTCCGTCAAACAGGCCCATGGCCGTCTGCGTGTTTCCCATATCGATAGCGAGCAGCATGTCTACTCCCAGTGTTGGCATAAAAGGACGCGCACCATTGTATACGCGTCGCCGACGGCGCTCGGCTGCGATTCGTTTACGGTGATAGGGGCTGAGGGGTTTTAAATATGAAGGAATTATGCTCTACGAGATTTTCCTTGCCGCTTACCGAACTCCCGCGTAATATTCTTTCTTGCGCACATGAAGCGCCCAGACATTGCGGGGTGGAGCAGTCTGGTAGCTCGCCGGGCTCATAACCCGGAGGTCGTAGGTTCAAATCCTGCCCCCGCGACCAAGAACTTGCAGCTCGTCGGCCTAGCCGGCGAGCTTTTTTGTTATTTCGGGACCGTGTTTTCGATCCAATTCTCGGCCTCTCAAACAAAATCTCGATCTGTAACATCTAGACCCGATTTGGGCGGCTAGGTGTTACAGATCGAGATATACCGGTGGGCTTGGTCGTGTTTGTCTAAATCTGTAACACGAGGGACGGTTTTTGCCGAGTAACCGTTACAGATTGAGATTTTCTAGCAGGCGGGTTTGGTTTGTCTCGATCTGTAACAGGTAGGGGTCAAAAGTGGGCCTGGCTGTTACAGATCTAGATTGTTGAGGATGGGCCGAGAGGAATGTCTCGATCTGTAACAGTAAGACCCGGTTTTGTCGCGTAACTGTTACAGATTGAGATAAACCGACGGGCCGCCCCGCCCATCCCCATCCACCTGCCGCTACCTGCTGTCCGCCGATTTCCGTTGCGCTGCTGTATTCCCATGCCATATCCTCTAGATAACTACGCGGCATCATCGCCGCCGCGCCTACAAGAGAGGAATGTCCATGACCACACCTGCATCCAAGCTGCTCCAGCCCATTACGGTTGGCCCCCTTGAGCTCAAGAACCGCATTATGTTTCCGCCGCTGACCACCGGCTACGAGGAGCGTGACGGTTCCATCGGCGAGCGCAGCCTGGCTTTTTACGAGCGCTTGGCCCGTGGCGGCGTGAGCTACATCGTCATCGGCGACGTCGCTCCCGTCATGACCGCAAGCCCCACGCCCAAGCTGGCAACCGACGCCCAGATCCCCACGTTTAAGGCGCTGGCCGATGCCGTCCACAAGCACGGTGCCAAGGTTGCGCTGCAACTGTTCCACCCCGAGTACGACGTGCCCGGTGTCGGCCGTATGGTCATGGGATCCATGGCTGCCGCCAAGGTCGCGCAGGAGGCCAAGGCCGCCGGCGACGAGGAGACCTTTGCCGCCAAGATGGCCGAGTCCAACGAGATCCGCAAGCAGGCATACGCCAAGCTGCACCATGACATGCAGCACTTTGTGAACGAGGCGAGCGTAGAGCAGCTCACCCAGATCAAGGAGGCCATCGCTGCCTCGGCCGCCCGCGCACAGCAGGCCGGGATTGACGCCATCGAGGTCCACGGCGACCGCCTGGTGGGTTCGCTGTGCTCGGCCATCCTCAACCAGCGCACCGACGAGTACGGCGGCTCGTTCGAGAACCGTGTTCGCTATGCGCTCGAGGTCGTCGCCGCCATTAAGGAAGCCGCGCCGCAGCTGATGGTGGAGTACAAGCTCCCCGTGATTATGGAGAACCCCGACGGCACGCCGCGCGGCAAGGGCGGCCTGCAGCCCGACGAGGCCTGCAAGTTTGCCAAGCTGCTCGAGGGCGCGGGCATCGACATGATCCAGGTCGCACAGGCAAACCACACCGGCAACATGGGCGACACCATTCCGCCCATGGGCGCCATGCCCTACAACTGGACGCTGCCGGTGGCCGAGCGCGTCAAAGCCCTGGTCTCCGTGCCGGTGGCAACCGTGGGCCGTGTTGTCTCGGTCGAGGCCGGTGAGAAGATCCTGGAAGACGGCGCGGCCGACATCATCGCCTACGGCCGCTCGCTCATGTGCGACCCCGACATTGCGCTGAAGGCCGCCACGGGTGAGCCCATCCGCGAGTGCCTCAACTGCAACAAGGGTTGCGTCGACGCGATTCAAAACCGCAAGTACATCTCGTGCGTTCTCAATGCCGAGAACGGCGACGAGGCGACTATCGCCATTAAGTCAGGCGAGGGCGACAAGAAGATTGCCGTGGTGGGCGGCGGCATCGCCGGCCTGGAGGCCGCGCGCGTGGCGGCCAAGCGCGGCTACGACGTGACCGTTTACGAGGCGAGCGATCATCTGGGCGGCCAGATTGTGCTGGCGGCTGCGCCTCCGCGCAAGGACGAGATCATGCGCTCGGTCGAGTACTACGAGAAGATTCTGCCTGGCCTGGGCGTGAAGGTCGAGCTCAACCATGCCGCTACCGCCGAGGACCTCAACGCCGCCGACGCCGCGATTGTGGCCGTGGGCGCGCACGACGTGGTCATTCCCGTTCCGGGTGCCGATTCGGACAAGGTCGTCTCGAGCTGGGACGTGCTGGCCGGCAAGGTGGAGCTTACGGGCCGCGTCGCCGTCATTGGCGGCGGCCTGGTGGGCACCGAGACTGCCGAGTACCTGCTGCAGCACGGCTGCGAGGTGGCGATCGTGGAAATGCTCGATAAGATTGCCGCGGGCGAGTCCGAGACCATTCTGCCGCTGATTATGAGCGACTTTGCCGAGCATAACGTGGAGCAGCACGTGAAGACCCGCCTGACCGCCATTACTGATGAGGGCGTGGAGGCCATTCGCACCACCGAGGACGGCGCCGAGGAGCCGGTGAAGATCGCCTGCGATTACGTGGTGATGGCCGTGGGTTCCAAGGCCAACGCGTTTGACCTGGACGGCGTGACGGTGCCCGTGACCTGCGTGGGCGACTGCTCGGGCGAGCGCACCGCCGACATTGCCAGCGCCATCCGCACGGCATATCACGCGGCCAACGAGCTGTAGGTAACATCGCAGCGGGACGGGGCGTTAGCACGGATCCGCCTCGCCCGGCTGTGCCCCGTCGGGTGTCAACCGGGGCGGGGTCTGCAAGCGCAGCAGGCCCCGCCCTTTTTGTTTTGCTCTGATGGATGGCAATGCGCGGTAATCATGAGGAGTGAGGACATCTACTACCTTGCAGCCCGCTCAAAATTATTGGGGGAGGGGTTAATAATTATATCCTCTATATCAAAGGACATAAAGAGATGCCAATTTTGTTGACAAGCGAATGACGATTAGCTGCGAGTCAGCTACCAGCGTAAATAATCGATAAAGAAATGTCGTAAATTGGTGCCAAATGTCCAGATAACGCCGCGTCTATTTTAATTAACTGTTTTGAGCAAACAGCAAAATGCTACTATCTAACATGCACGTAAGAAAGCAGGTTAACGGTTGAGGCTAAGAAGTGGCAGGTATGTCGGAAGCAACTAGGACTCGTACGCATGCGCCCGAGGTTAGGCAGCGCGCCGTCGAGATCCTCCAAGAGGGGGTCGGTCACCGCGCCCTCGCCGCAAAGCTTGGCATTCCCCAGGCCACGGCCCGTCAGTGGGCCCGCGCATATGCCGTGGGCGGTGCCGACGCCGTGCTCAACGCGGGCGCTTGCCATCACACCTATTCGTACGACGTAAAACTCGCCGTGGTTAAGGACCGTCTGGAAAACGGCCTGACGGTTCGCGAGACCATGATCAAGTATGGGATTCCCAGCGAGTCTTCAGTCAAGGCCTGGTGCCGCCAGTATCGCGAGAGCGGTGAGTCCGCGCTGGTCGATAAGCCGCGCGGACGCAAGCCGCGCGTTAAAAAGGCGGAATAGCGAACGGGATGGTGCGCCCACAGGGGCGCATTTTTCTTGCCGCGCCAACTTTTCGGACTGCCGCGAGCCTATCGGGACATCTTCCAACGTGGCCAATAAACCGCGCACAGTGGCCCGCGCGCCTGCCGCTGCGGTAAGGGAGCGTCACCCCTCTACTCCAATGCGGACAGACTCCTTACCCCGTACGCCTAAAACTCCCCAGTTGACCGAAAACCCGCTGCTGCTACTCCTCAATTGAGCTATAACGTTAAACAATTGCAGCGTTTTTGCATGGGGGAGTGATGGTATGACGCTACTGTATTTCCTTACCCTGTTTCCGCTGGTACCGGCGCTGGGTATGCTGTTCGCGCGCGGTGACCGCGCCCGCGATGCGGTGGGGCTCATAGGTTCCGGCATCATTATGGCGGTGACAGTTGTAGTCGCCGTCATGTTTTTTGGCACGGGCCCGCAGAGCTTTGAGGTCGCCCCCGGAGCCTCGCATGTGCTCTCGATCATCAGCTCCGCCATCGACGTGATCCTGTGCGCCGTCATCCTGTACAACGCGTACAAATACAGGAACGCGCTCACCACGGTGCTCGGCATAGTTCAGCTGGTGGGCTCGCTCGCCTTTGCAGCCATGACGCTGCCCGCGGTCGAAGCCGTCACGGCGACGCCGCTCTACCTGGACTACATGAGCGTGATCATGGTCCTCGCCGTCGGCATTGTTGGCAGCCTCATCTGCGTGTATGCCTTGGGTTATATGAAGGACTTCCAGGCCCACGACGAGCACGAGGCCGCACTGCGCGGGCAGACCGCGCCCGACCGTCGCCCGCAGTTCCTGGCGCTTATGTTCCTGTTCCTCTCGGCCATGTTCGTCATCGTGACGAGCGACAACCTTGAGTGGCTGTTCTGCGGCTGGGAAATCACCACCGTGTGCTCGTTCCTTATGATTGGCTACACGCGCACGCCCGAGGCCATCAAGAACGCTTTCACCCAGATCATCCTTAACATGCTGGGCGGTATCGCGTTTTTGGCGGGCCTTATGTTCTTGCACGTTAACGGCATGCCGCTGACCATCTCGGGCATGATTGAGCTTTCCGGCGCCGGAACCGCGCAGTCCGCGCTGCTGGTGATGCCGGTCATCCTGTTGTCGCTCGCCGCGCTCACCAAGGCCGCACAGATGCCGTTCCACACTTGGCTGTTGGGTGCCATGGTTGCCCCCACGCCCACGAGCGCCCTGCTGCACTCGTCAACCATGGTCAAAGCCGGCGTGTTCCTGATGGTCAAGCTGAGCCCGCTCTATGCCATCTATCCCGTGACCGGCTTTATGGTCACGAGCGTGGGCGCCATCACGTTTTTGCTCGCTGCCCTTATGGCCATCTCGCAGAGCAATGCCAAGCGCGTGCTCGCGTACTCCACCATTTCCAACTTGGGCCTCATCAGTGCTTGCTTGGGTGTCGGCGCGCCCGAGGCCGTATGGGCGGCCATCTTCCTGATCCTGTTCCACACGGTGGCAAAGTCGCTGCTGTTCCTGTGCGTGGGCACGGCCGAGCATCATATCGGCAGCCGCAATATCGAGGACATGGACGGTATGTTCAGCCGCATGCCGCACCTGACGCGCCTGATGATGCTGGGCATCATGGGCATGTTTGTGGCGCCGTTTGGCATGCTCGTGTCCAAGTGGGGCGCTCTGGTGGCGTTCGCGCAGACCGGCAACGTGCTCATGATCATGGTACTTGCCTTTGGCTCGGCCGCGACCTTCTTCTTCTGGGGCAAGTGGCTTGCCAAGCTTTCGGGCGTCGACCCCACGGCTCAAAACGTTGAGGTCAATGTCCATAAGACCGAATGGATGGCCCTCAACACCATCGCCGCGCTGCTGATTCTGTGCTGCGTGGCGTTCCCGGTTATCTCGAGCGGTCTGGTGTCGCCTTACTTGGCCATGGTGTTTGGCCGCGTGCCGTACGTTATTGGCAAGGACGCCATGTACCTGATGGTGGTTATCGTGGCGTTTATCGCCGTGGTGCTGCTGACTTCATTCCGCGTGAGCAACAAACCGCACGTCAACGTGTACCTTTCGGGCGTGGGGACCGACAAATATCGCCATTTCCGCGGCTCGATGGGACACGAGGTGAAGGCCGAAAAGCGCAATTGGTACTCAGAGGACGCCCTTGGCGAGAAGCGTATTGGCCCCGCGGGTAGCGTCGTGTGCTGCAGCATTATCTTGTTTGCGCTGCTGTGTTGCGCGTGGATTGGGCCCGAGCGACTTGCCATGAGTGCGCCCTCGGTGCTGCGCGGCAAGTATTTTGAAGGTTCGGGCGTCGTGGGCATTTTTATTGGCACCGTGGCATTTGCCTTACTGGCGCCGCTTGTGGGCGGCCTGATCGACGGCGTTGACCGCAAACTTTCGGCCCGCATGCAGGGCCGCGTGGGCCCGCGCCTGCTCCAGCCTTTCTACGATGTGGCCAAGCTGCTGCGCAAGGCCCCCGCCAGCGTAAACACCATGGACGATACCTACATGGCGTGCGCGCTCATCTTTACCGTGGTGGGCGGCGGCATCTTTGTGTCGGGTTCCAACACGCTGTTGTGCGCTTTTATGGTGACCCTCGCCGCGATCTTTGTGGTGCTGGCGTCCGCCTCGACGCAAAGCCCGTTTGCCCAGGTCGGCGCCGACCGCGAGCTGCTGCAGGTTATGAGCTACGAGCCTGCCGTTTTGCTGATGAGCGTGGGCCTGTACCTTGCCACCGATAGCTTTGATTCCATCGCCGTGACGGGGCAGTCGGCCCCCATCATCGTGTACAGCGCGCCCATTTTCCTCGCGCTGCTCGCGGTGCTTACCATCAAGTTGCGCAAGTCGCCGTTTGACCTTTCGTACTCGCATCACGCGCATCAGGAGATCGTCCAGGGCGTCGCCACCGAGATGAGCGGCGGCACGCTGGCCAAGATGACCCTTATGCACTGGTGCGAGACCGTGCTGTTTTTGATGTGGGTGGGCATGTTCTTTGTTTGGGACAACCCGGTGAGCTGGGTGGTCGCCCTGGTCGTGATGGCCGCGACGTACTTTATCGAGGTGCTGATCGACAACACCTTCGCACGCAGCACCTGGCGCAGCTGCTTTAAGCTCGGCTGGGGCGTGGCGCTGGTGTTTGGCCTGCTCAACCTTATGCCCATCCTCGTCGACGTGTTTATTTAGGAGGCGGCATCCATGGATCATAAAATGTCGCGCTCGCCGTGGGTTATTCATTACGACGGTTCGAGCTGCAACGGATGCGATATCGAGGTGCTGGCCTCGCTCACGCCGCTGTTCGATGCGGAGCGCTTTGGCGTGGTCAACACCGGCAACCCCAAGCATGCGGATATCTTTTTGGTGACGGGGTCGGTCAATGCCCAGAACCTGCCTGTCGTGCGCCAGATCTACAACCAGATGCTCGAGCCCAAGTGTGTGGTGGCATGCGGTATCTGCGCGTGTTCGGGCGGCGTGTTCCGCGATGCCTATAACGTGATCGGCGGCGTGGACCGCGCGATTCCCGTGGACGTGTACGCGCCCGGGTGCGCCGTTCGCCCCGAGACGGTGATCGATGCCATCGTGGAGGCGTGTGGCATCCTGGACCAGAAGGAGGCCGTGATGCGCGCCGGCGGCGATCCGCTCACCGTGGGCGGCGCCGCTACCTGGGACGGTGGCGTTGAGCTGGGCGAGGACGGGTTTGTGGCTGCTGCGGGGGCCGGCGACGCGCCTGCCGCTGGCGACGCACCTGCCGGGACGCCCGCCGCTGCAAAGGAGGCCGAGTAATGCAAAAGGCAATCTACACTACCGTCGGGATCGATGAGCTGTTGCCGCATGTGCAGGCGCTCAAAGGTACCGGCGCGCGCTTTGTGCAGATGCATGCCGAGCGCTGTGTGGACGACGGATCGTATCGCCTGGTCTATACGTTTATCGACGTTCGTGCTGCTCAGGAGCATATTGCGCAGGACGGCAGCTATGCGATCGAGAACCTGGTGGTTGAGGGCATCGACCAGTATCAGGAGATTCCGTCCATCAGCTCGTACTATCCGGCGGTATTCCCGTTTGAAAACGAGGCGCACGACCTATTCGGTCTTGCCATCACCGATATGCAGATTGACTTTAAGGGCTTTTTCTACCAGGTCTCGACTGCCGAACCCATGAGCGTTATCACGCCCGAGGTGAAGGCCGCGCGCGAGAAAGCCATGAAGGTGCGTGCCGCTGCCGAGGCCAAGGCGCGCAAGGCCGCGGCCGAAAAGGCCGCCGCGGCTGCGGCTGCTGCAGGGGAGGGTGCTGCGAGCGCCGGCGAC
>URKU01000059.1 GCA_900548515.1 uncultured Collinsella sp.
CCCGAAACTCTCATGGAGCCAGTGACAGGAATCGAACCTGCAACCCACTGATTACAAATCAGTTGCGCTACCGTTGCGCCACACTGGCACACTTGGCGCTTTCACGCGAAGCGAGTTAAGAATAAAGGAATTGCGGACGGGGCGCAACAGGCCGCACGGCGTTATACAAATATGCAAAATCCAGCAACAACGCGTACCAGGCCCGTTCATTTCTGTCAGTGCGCCCTCAATCTTAAAACCATTCGCCAGAACGAATAGTTTTAATTACAATTGCTATATATAAAACTATTCGTTCTGGCGAAGGGTTTCGCGATGCTTACTACCAAAGAAGCCGCCGAGCTGCTCGGCATCACTCCGCGCAGGGTGCAGGAGCTCATAAAAAACGGAGCACTTGAGGCCCGCAAGGCTTCTGGTGTGTGGCTCATCGACAAAGACAGCGTCGACACGCGACTCCGCTCTGTGACCAAAACGGGGGGACGTCCCCGCCGCGGCCACGGTAAGAGCGAGATCGCGTTCACCCTCATGAACCGCACGTACGAAGTCGCTCAGCTGGTCTACAGCACATCGCGAAAAGACTTTGCCCACATCGGTGCCGACATCGATTACGCCCACGCCCCTATTGGAGTATTTGGCCCTAATAGCCCCATATCGCTAGACTCCTTCCGCATCTGGTGGCGCGGCCGCGGTATCCCGCTCGCACGCATTGGGCTAGCCTCCCTGCTTGCAGAAGCCGCAGTCGATGTTCCCGATGAACTCGTCCAGCGAAATCTCGGCCTCTCCTTATCCGACCAGTATTGGATTAGGCCCCAAGGTTCCGGTCTCACCTGGGAGGATATCAACTTCTTCAATAACGCCTTTGATGACGTCTCACTGTCCATTGCGCCCTTTGCCCCAGAGGGAAAAGCGGCTGCCGCAAAGCCCGATAACACCTCGGACGGCAATCTTCAAAAGTACTGGACGTGCGAGGGCGAACGTCGAATTCTGCATAAGGCAGGAGCGCACCTGGACCAGGAACCTTATAACGAGCTGGTGGCGACCGCGCTCCACCGTCGCATCCTAAACGCCTGCGATTATGTGCCTTACTCGCTCGAGGGCACGGGCACTTCCGCCCTGAGCACATGCGATGTCTTCTTAACTGATGAAGAAGAGTATGTCCCTGCGTTCTATGTAAACCAGCACGCAAACGCAGATGAACGGCTAACCGACTACGAGCGATATGTAGCAAACTGCGAGGAGCTCGGGGTGACAGGCGTCAAGGATGCCCTTGACCGCATGATCGTATGTGACGACATCATTGCCAACTACGATCGTCATTGGCGCAACTTCGGCCTCGTGCGAAACGTAAACACGCAAGCTTGCAGACCTGCCCCCATCTTCGATTCGGGCTCATCGCTCTGGTGCAACATATCACTAGAGGAGCTTAGGGCGGGAGAGCACAGTTTTACCAGCGCACAATTTCATTCAAGCCCCGCCAAACAAATGTTGCTCGTCGAGGACATGGGCTGGTTTGACTGCGACAAACTCGAAGGCTTCGTTGACGAGGCAATCGAGATTCTTTCCAGAAACGACGCGCTCACGGCAAGGCTGCCATATCTAAAAGAGGCGCTAACGTGGCGCCTCGAAAGAATGATCGACATCGCTGAATGGAGTTAGCGAGGCAGCATTGCCCCGCCAACTTCCCTACCTCCCGCGCAGGGCCTTGAGCTTGGCCAGGGCATCGGGGCTCAGGCGACTGCCCAGAGTCATCTTGATCTGCGGAGCTTCCTCTGCCTCGTGAACGTCGTTATCGATCTGTTTGATCTCGTCCACCAGCATGCGGCTCGAGATGCGCGTAACACCCTTACCCATGACGACGGCCTGGATCGTGCCGTCGCTCGATACCACGGAGCACGCGCGACCTTCCTCGCGTGCCTCGATGCAGAGCTTTTGCACCACGGTATCGGCAGAGACGCCCGTCGGCGAAAACTCGATGCGCACGCCGCGGGCCGGCAGGTTGGGGCGCTCGTTGGAGATATTGCCCGCGCCGTCGAACACGATCACGGCCTCGTAGCGGCCCTGGGCAAAGGCGGCGACGTCGTTGATGAGGGCGGTGCGCGCCATATCGTGAACGTCGCTGGAATACGGATCGTCGGAATGGTCGTACACGAGCTTTTCGTAGCGCGGCGTGCAGTGAATCACGTTGTAACCGTCGACCACCAGCAGCTCGGGCTTGTTGGAGTGCACCGTCGAGACTGGGTCGGCGATAGCCTGCGCAAACGCATTGCCGCCCACGCCGTAGGTCGCGGCCGAAACAATCGGCTTGGCCGAGCCCTCGCCAAAGCGCTTGGCCTTGGACTTGGCACGGTTCTTTTTGGACATGCGCTACTCCTCCCCCATGAGCTCGCCGGCGTTGCGGCGCAGCCACTCAAAGCACAGCGCCGTTGTCGCCTGGGCAACGTTGAGACTCTCGGTCATGCCGCGCTGGGGAAGCTTGGTCAAAAAGTCGCATTTCTCAAGCACCAGGCGCGAGATGCCGTCGCCCTCGGAGCCCATGACGAGCGCCACGCGGCCCTCGAAGGGAGCATCCCAGCAGCTGCCCTCGGCGTGCTCGGAAGCACCGCCCACCCAAAAGCCAGCGGCCTTGAGGTCGTCGAGCGCACGGGCGATATTAGGAACCTGCGCGATAGGCAGGTGCATGACGGCGCCGGCAGAGGTCTTGTAGCTGCCGACGGTCACACCGGCGGCGCGCTTGTTGGCATTGATGACGCCTGCCGCGCCCACGACCTCGGCGGAGCGCACGATGGCACCAAAGTTGCCGTCGTCGGTCACATGGTCGAGCACGATGACGAGCGCCGGACCGTCGCCCGCGCGGTCGAGAATATCGGCGACATCGGCATAGGGGAAGTTGCCAACCTCGAGCGCGATGCCCTGGTGGGCGCCATGGCTCGACAGCGCGTCGAGCTGCGCGCGCGGCACATACTTAATGCGGACACCCGCGGCGTTGAGGTCGTCGACCAGGCGCGACAAAGCGGCATCGCGCTCCCCGCCCTCGGCAATGAGCGCGCGCTTGATGGGAAAACCAGTACGTAGCGCCTCGGCGGCAGCACGACGACCTTCGATAAACTCGCCCTTGGGAGCCTGGACAGCGTCGCGGTTGCGATCGCGCTGCGGACGTGCGGCCTGAGTGCAATCACGCTGGCCCTTGGGAGCGGCAGCGCGGTCATTGCGGCGAATCGGACGCGAGCCAGAAGCGGCCTGCTTGCCGCCACGAGGCGCACGCTTGCGATTGTCGGCCATAAAACGGCCTCCTTAAATAGATAACGAACAAGAATCGACCGTCCGAGCCACGGCACCTTGCCTTTCAATCGTCGGGCATGACCACCAGGTCTATGCCCTCCTCTTTCAAGGCAATCTGCCGCACCTCGAACGGTCGACAAATACTAGAGACTCTTAATACGAGTGCCGGCGGCGGTATCCTCGATCGTCAGCCCGAGGTCCTTGAGCTGGTCGCGGATGGCATCTGCCAGATCCCAGTTCTTGGCGGCACGGGCCTCGGCGCGGGCCTCGAGAATCTTGGCAGCGGCCTCGTCCACGTCGTCACCCGTGTAGGCAACCAGGCCGGCGGCAACGCCCAGCAGGCCCAGCGGCAGCTCGACCTTGGGCTCGGGGAGCTCAACGCCAAGCGTATCGAGCAGCTCGGCCAGCGTGTCGGCGGCGGCAAGCGCGGCGGCCGTGTCGGCAGCGTCGCCCGCCTGCTCCAGGTACTGGTTGCACTCGGTCACAAAGCCAAAGACGGCACCCATGGCACCAGCGGTGTTAAAGTCGTCGTCCATGCACTCCTTAAAGGTGGCACGGGTCTCGGCGGCCTTGGCGGCAAACGCCTCGGCGGCAGCCGCATCGGCATCGGCCGTCGCATGGTTCGCGGCCCAGCGCAGGTTCTCGACCGTACCGGCGATACGCGTGAGCGAGTTCTCGGCACCCTCCAGGCGCTCCCAAGAAAAATCGAGCGGCGAGCGATAGCTCGTCTGCAGCATCAGCAGGCGCAGGGCGGCAGCGGAGTGCTGCTCCAGGACCTCGGCCAGCGTAAAGAAGTTGCCGAGCGACTTGGACATCTTCTCGCCGTCTACCAGCAGCATGCCCGTGTGCATCCAAGTGTTGGAGAAGCCCTGGTGCCAGGCGCAGGTGGCCTGGGCGCACTCGTTCTCGTGATGCGGGAAGGCAAGGTCGGAGCCGCCGCCGTGAATGTCGATCGGGGTGCCCAGGTAGCGATGCACCATGGCGGCGCACTCGGTGTGCCAACCGGGACGACCCTCGCCCCAGGGGCTCGGCCAGCTGGGCTCGCCGGGCTTGGCGGCCTTCCACAGGGCAAAGTCGAGCGGGTCGTTCTTGTCCTCGTTCTCCTCGATGCGCGCGCCAACCATAAGGTCGTCGATGTTGCGGCCCGAGACCTGACCATAGTTGGGATCGCTGCGCACGGCAAAGTACACATCGCCGTTATCGGCTGCGTAAGCGTGGCCCTGCTCGATAAGCGTCTTGATCATGGCGATCATGGGGCCGATCTCCTTGGTGGCGCGGGGGCGCACATCGGGATCGAGCACGTTGGCGGCGCGCATGACGCCGATGAACTTGTCGGAGAACTCCGTCGCGACCTCGGCAGCCGTACGGCCCTGCTCGTTGGCGCGCTTGATGATCTTGTCGTCGACATCGGTGAGGTTCTGGGCGAACGTGACCTCGTAGCCGCTCGCGATGAGCCAGCGTCGGATCACATCGAAGCTGATGAACGTGCGGGCATTGCCGATGTGGATGTTGTCGTAGACCGTGGGGCCGCACACGTACATGCGGACCTTGCCGGACTCGATGGGCTGGAACTCTTCCTTTTTATGGGTAGCGCTGTTGTAGATACGCATTCGTTACTCCTTAACGGTTTTCTGTAGCAGGCAGACGGCCCAGGCGCCGATTCCCTCGCCTTGGCCTTCCCAACCGAGCTTTTCGGTCGTGGTGGCGGCGACGCCTACATTTTCGACGTCAACGCCCAGGGCATGGGCAAGGTTGGCGCGCATGGCATCGCGGTGCGGGGTGATCTTGGGTTGCTGACAGGCAATGGTGCAGTCGGCATCGACAAACTCAAAGCCCAGCTCGCGCGCATAGTCCATCACGCGAGCGAGCAGCACCATCGAATCGGCACCCTCGTACGCGGGATCGGTGTCGGGGAATAGCTTGCCGATGTCTCCCCCGCGGCAGGCGCCCAGAATGGCGTCGGCCAAGGCGTGCGCGAGCACATCGGCATCCGAGTGGCCCAGCAGGCCACGCTCGTAGGGGATGTCGACCCCGCCGATGATACATCGACGCCCCTCCACCAAACGGTGGACGTCGTAGCCGTGGCCAATGCGCAGGTTACTGAACATGGGGAAGGTCCTCTCCCTCGGCCATGCGGCCGAGCAGAATCGCGGTTACGGGACGCAGGTCCTCGGGCACCGTCACCTTAAGGTTATCGCGCGGGCTCTGGACACAGCGGACGCGCCCGCCCATGCGCTCGACCAACGATGAATCGTCGGTACCGGTAAAGCCCTCGGCGATAGCTGCGGCGTGAGCACGCTTCATGGCGTCGACGCTAAAGATCTGCGGCGTCTGTGCGGCCCAATAGAGCTCGCGCGGCGGCGTCTCGACGATATTGTCGCCGTCGACGATCTTGAGCGTGTCGATCGCGGGCTGTCCGCACACGACACCGTCGAGGGCACGGTCGCCCATAAGCACGTCGATGGCATGGTCGATGGCCTCGGTGGTAATGAGCGGACGGGCGCCGTCGTGAATGGCAACATATTCGAAACCCGCCGGAACCGCATGCACGCCGGCACGGGTGGAATCCTGACGGGTATCGCCGGCATCGACAAAGCTGATGGGCGTGTCATAGTCAAACGGGTCGATGGCCAGGCGGCGCATCTCGGCACGACGCTCGGCAGGGCAAACCACGACGATGTGGCCGACCTTGTCGCTCCGATCAAACGCGCGGATGGACCAGCTCATGAGCGGACGACCCGCCACGTTAACGAGCTGCTTGCCGCCGGGGTTTCCAAAACGCTGGCCGCTGCCACCGGCAACGATCACGGCGCATACGGGCGCCATTATGCGTTCCCCTGTTTGGTGCCCTTCATGCGGTACAGCGAGTCCGCAAGAATGGCAGGGTTGTTGACGCCAAAGTCGCCCAGGCGCTCCGGATCCTCGCTGATGTCGTCCATGAGCTCCTGCAGCGAGCCGTACTCGTCGACGATCTTCTCGGCCACGCCATCGCGCACGACGGACACACGCGAAAGCGTGCGCAGGCCCAGCGGCGTCATGACGGAGTCCTCGTCCAGGTCGTCGTAACCCAGAACCGCCGCCACATGCTGTGGGTCGGACAGGTCCTTGGGCGTCATACAGGCAAGCTCTGCGCGGATCTTCTCGGCGTTTGCCTCGGAGGAATCACTCGCGTAGTCGCGAATCATCAGGTCATACTCGGTATCCATGCTGGAGCCGGCGAGCTGCTCGAGCTGCATCTGCACGAGCTTGCCCTGGTTGCCCAGCTTGACGATGCAATCCTTAAGCTCGGTCTTTGCCTGCTGCATGATCTCGAAGCTCGAGAAAATACCGGTAATGTCGGCGAGCGTGACGTAGTCGTCGAGCTCGAGGGCCGTCAGGCGCAGCAGGGAGCGATCGAGCGACTGACGGGTAGTCTGGAGCGTGGCGACGAGCTGGTTGACCGAGCTCATGATGGTAGTGACGGGCTGGATCTCGTAGCTCTTGCCGTGAACGTACACGTTGACGACGGCACGACGGGCCGAGACCGAGATCACGATGGCATCGGTGAGCACCGACATGCGAGCGGCGGTGCGGTGACGCATGCCCGTCTCGCTCGTGGCAAGCGAGGGATCGGGATTGAGGTGGAAGTTGGCGCGCAGGATCTGGGTGAGGTCGCCGTCGATGACGATGGCACCGTCCATCTTGGAGAGCTCGAACAGACGGTTCGAGGTGAACGAAATGTTGAGCGGGAAGCCGTCGTTACCGGCAGCGAGCACGTTTTCGGTGTCGCCGACGCAGATAAGGGCGCCCAGGTGACCGGCGATGATCATGTCGAGGGCGGTGCGGATCGGCTGACCAGGTGCCGTCAGGCGGATGGCCTGTTCCATACGCTTTTGCAGCTCGTTCTTATCCAAGGCATCGCTCCCATCGTATACGCTCCATAAACGCTAAATAGTTTCTCACGGTTTGTCCCCGCAGCGCTTGCGAAATCCGATGCTTACAGAATGAGCGAACACCGCTTAGGTAGCTCATTTGGGACGGGGTTCTTTTGACTGCTCGTGTGGTAGCATCGGGTCTCATATTAATGAGGGAGTAGTCGCGTAATCGGGCTCGCCCGCAGAGAGGGAGCCAGACTATGGGACTCGCAGAGCTCGTGCTGCTCGCCGTTGGCCTTTCGATGGACGCTTTTGCCGTTTCCATCTGCAAGGGTCTCGGCATGAAAAAGATCAACCTTAAAGTCGCCGTGGTGCTCGGCCTGTTCTTTGGCGGCTTTCAGGCCGGCATGCCCGTAATCGGATGGGCGCTCGGCAGTCAATTCATGGACATCATCGGACCCATCGACCATTGGATCGCCTTTATCCTTTTGGCCTTTATCGGCGGCAAAATGCTGTGGGAAGCCTTTACCGAAGACGAGGATGGGGGCGACGGCAAGGATGCCGAAAAGATTGACCTGGCAGAATATCTGATTCTTGCCATTGCCACCTCGATTGACGCCCTAGCCGTAGGTATCTCGTTTGCGGCGCTCTCGGTTGACATCGTTCCCGCTGTATCGCTTATCGGCGTCACAACGTTTATCTTCTCCGTCGCCGGCGTAGCGATCGGCCACACCTTTGGCGCGCGCTACGAAAAACCCGCCACCATCGTGGGTGGCGTCGTACTCATCCTCATCGGGCTTAAGATCCTGCTTGAGCATCTGGGGATTTTGGCGCTGTAACGCCAAGCACAATCGCTCAAAACTCAACGCCAGCACAAGGCCTTATGCAGAGTTTTGCATGAGGCCTTTTCGTGCAGACTTTTGCATGTCATACTGATATGCAAAAGTCTGCATGTTGGAGATCGCCATGGATACCCTTCCCATCACCACGCCGCGCCAAGCTGGCATCTATGTGCGTCAGGCACGCGAGTCGCAGGGAATCACCCGTGCGACCCTCGCTAAAAAAGCCGGTGTTTCGGAGCGTCTGCTCGCATCGCTCGAGCTAGGAGACGCCACCGGCATTCGACTCGACAAGCTGCTGACGATTTTCAATGCTCTTGGACTGGCACTCGCCGCTCAAGGGGATATCGGCGAAGCGAAAAACGAGCGACCAGTCGACGCCCCGCATGCCAATCCGCTGCCTCGCAGCATCCCCAGGCGCCATCACACTCAACGTCCTCATCATCGCAACCGTCGTAGTACCCCCATTCCGGCTCTTGCAGATGCCCCCTTTACATCCGCACTCTACGACGAGGTCTTCGCCGATTTCGCCATGTCCAATCTCGGAGTCTCGATTGCCGCAAACGTATCTAACCAAACCAAGCCCGAAGGGAAATAGCCAATGGCCAGAACATCACTTCGGACCATTATTTGCGACGTACCTGCGGGAACGCTCACGCAAGATGAGAACGGTCTTATCAGCTTTACCTACGATCATGACTATGACGGGCCAGCCCTATCGACCAACATACCCGTATCGAATCGCACATACGGACAACAGGTCATGAATCCGTACCTGTTTGGCCTTCTACCCGACAGCGAGGACCAGCGAAAAGCGATTGCCGCCGAATTCGACGTTAGGCCCAACAATCCCGTTGCGTTGCTCAGCCATATCGGACTCGACTGTCCGGGCGGAGTGCAGTTTTGTGCCGAAGAAGATGCCGATGCCGTCCTGCATCGCGCTGGCGAATACCGCCCTATAGACGACCACGAAATTGCTCTCCGTCTCAAGTCGATCAGAGATGACCGCGATGCATCGTGGATGGGTCTAGATGAAAGTTGGTCACTTGGAGGCAACCAGGGCAAGTTCGCGCTCGCGTTCATAAACGGCCGCTGGTGCGAATGCATGGGCTCCTCGCCCACGACGCATATTTTCAAAAATGGCGTTATCGGATTTAAACTCGAGGCTCTCAATGAGTTTGTCTGCATGAAAAGCGCCCAGCGCGCCGGTATCGCAACGGCAAACGTCGAATATCGTATGTTTGAGGACGAACCTGCCCTCATTGTTGAGCGCTATGACCGCGTGAAAGTCAAAGACGGAACGATCAGGCGCCTACATCAAGAAGACCTCTGTCAGGCACTTGGGGTGATGCCCGCCCAAAAGTACACGGCAGACGGCGGCCCGACCACCCGCGACATTCAAGAGCTCCTCGTAAATACGAGCCACCATCAACTTAACCTATATCTGTTTACGCAGATACTGTTCTTCAACGCCATTATCGGCGCACCGGATGCGCATGCGAAAAACTATTCCCTGCTCCTTGGAAACGACGGCGCAGCCATGATGGCTCGAATGTACGATGTCGCGTCGGGTTTGGCGTATGAGCGCATGCGTCGCCGGGCGCGCCTTGCCATGAGCGTTGGCGGCGAAAATCGTGTGGGGCGCATCGGTCCAGGCGCCATCCGCCGATACCACGGTATGGGCGACCCCGCACTGGAGGCGGCGCTCACCGATGCCGGGCTATCTGAGAAGTTTTGCTTTGCGACCATGATGGACCTCGCCTACGAGGTACCCATTTGCATGGAAGAGGTCATGGACGAATACGCCGACCTGCCCGGCATGGCGGACCTGCGCGAGCATATGCTCGGCCCCGTCCGCGAAAACTGCCAGCGCACCCTCGACCTCATCAAGGCGGATATAGGCTAGGTGTCCGTAATTTGCCATTTCCCAAAAGAAGAGAGGGGGCACCTGTCGCAAAAGACCGGGTGTCCCCTCTCGTAATGTCATTTGCAATCCGCTAGCACGTGGCTCGGACTGCTGCTAGCGCAATCTTTACGCAGCGAGGCGCTTGAGAACGTCGATGAGCAGCTCATAGAAGCGCTCGGCAGAAGCGAGCTCCATGCTCTCGTCCGGGGTGTGGACATCGGAGAGCGTCGGGCCCACGGCGATGGCGTCCAGGCCGTGCAGGGCCTCGGCAAACAGGCCGCACTCAAGGCCGGCGTGAATGGACTCGATGCGCAGCTCGGAGCCAAAGAGCTCGCGATAGCTCTCGACAAAGATGTCGCGGACCGGCGAATGCTCGGCATAGCTCCAGCCGGGATACTCGAACTCAAACTTGGCGTCGAAGCCCAAGACATCGGCCAGCGTCTGCAGGCGGTCCTTGAACTCGTTCTGCAGCGAAGTGATCGAGGAGCGCGGGGACAGCATGATCTTGACCTGGTCGTCAGAGGTGGCAACCACACCGATGTTGGAGGAAACCTCGACGGAGCCGTCGGTGGCGACGTTGCGGCGAATCACGCCGTTAGGGGCAAGACGCAGGGCACGGATGAGGGCAAGCGCGGACTTCTGGTCCATGGCCTCGACCTCGGCGTCGTCGGCAATCTCGACGGTGCAGGTAAAGCCGGGGTCGAAGACCTCGAGCTCGGCAGTCACGTCGGCGATGATGCCCTTTGCGATCTCGGCCGCTGCCTCGGCGGCAGCGTGGTCGGCGTAAACCAGCTCGGCCTTGCACTCACGGTTGATGGCGTTGTCCTTAGTGCCGCCGTTAAAGCTGACGACGGCGGGCTCGCCGGCTACCATCAAGCGGTCGATGATGCGGGCCATGATGAGGTTGCCGTTGCCGCGCTCCAGGTTGATGTCGGAGCCGGAGTGACCGCCCAGCAGGCCGGAGATGTCGAGCGTAAGGGTGCTGCCGGTCTTGTGCTCGCGCACGATCGGGCAGGTGTAGGTAACGACGACGCCGCCGGCGCAGCTGACGGTGGCCACGCCCTCCTCCTCGGAATCGAGGTTGATCATGGTGCGGGCGCTGATCTGGGACTTGTCGAGCGTCTCGGCGCCAACCAGACCAGTCTCCTCGTCGGTGGTGAACACGCACTCGAGGGCCGGATGAGCAATCGAATCGTCGTTGAGCACGGTAAGCATCAGAGCGACAGCAATGCCGTTGTCGGCGCCCAGGGTAGTGCCGTTAGCGGTGAGGACGCCGTCCTTGACGACCAGGTCGATACCATCGGTCGTAAAGTCGTGCTCAACAGAGCCCAACTTGTCGCACACCATATCGATGTGGCCCTGCAGCATCACGGTCGGGGCATTCTCGGCACCGGCAGATGCGGGCTTGCGAATGATGACGTTGTAGACCTCGTCCTGATACACGTCGAGGCCGCGCTCCTTGGCAAACGCAACCAGGAAATCGCTGATGCCCTTCTCGTTGCCAGACCCACGGGGGATCGCGCTGACCTCCTCAAAGAAATGGAACAGCTGGGCGGGCTCGTAGCCGGTAATCTTGTAGTCCATGGTGCCTCCTTGGCGCAACTGGTTAGACAGTAAGACATGCGACTTGTATATTCCCAGACTTTGCGTGCATAAACCAGTCGAAAACGCCGAGCGCTCTCGCATCATCGGCTAACGGTGAGGAAACGTCACTTTATCAAGATAAAGCAGCTTAGACGGGCCGCGCCGAAGGGACGTTGGACCCTTCAACCAGCCTCAACGCCTGTTGAACGTTAATGCATACACCATTGGTATGTTTAATAAGATTCTTGTCCTCCGTCACGACGTAATCGGCATCAATGCGATTGGCGACGCCCAGCATCAGGTCGTCCTCGAAGTCGTTGTGATGATACTTGAACACAAAGGAGTCGAAGACCTCGTCTGCACCGACCG